>NZ_JBBELO010000033.1:0-520350 GCF_037404875.1 Rathayibacter sp. YIM 133350 | reverse complement strand
CCGTCCGGCCGCCAGAGCGGCCCGGACCGCGTCGAACCGTGCCGGCAACGCCTCCCCGGTCAGCAACCGGGTGCCCCGCTGCGTGGCGGCTCCCAGGCGCAGGCGCCGCCGGGCTTCGGTGCGGGAGATCAGGGTGAGACGCTCGAGCAGTTCCACGGCGTTGCCGCAGCCGGAGCGGCGGGCCAGGGACTCCGAACCCAGGATCGGGCGGGACTGATCCCCGACCGTGGCGGCGACGGCGATCCGCAGGGCGTCCACGGCGCGGCCGGCGCGCTCCACATCACCGGCCACCGCGAACAGTGCCGGCGCGTGCTCATCCAACCCGGACGCGTCGACCTCGGTGAGGACCTCACGCAGCAGGGTCGTGGCCTGCTCGAGTCGCTCCCGGATCGTTGCCATACCCCCAACTTACGGACACCCACCGACACTGCTCCGCTGCCGCATCCACAGCCTGACCGGGCATTTCCTATCCACACCCTGTGGAGAAATCCCACGCCAAACCTGCCTGTGGAGGACGGGCGCGGGCCCGGTGGAGGCGCTTCACAACCTCGGGTCGGGGCGCCTACGCAGGGGTGTAGCGGGCGGCGATGATGCCCGACTCGTATCGCTCCACGGCGAGCAGGCGCAGCCCCACCGGGTGGGGCGTCGTGAGCCGTACCTCGCCTTCACCCACCATGAACGGGTGGATGCCGACATGCACCTCGTCGACGAGGCCGGCATCCAGCAGAGTCGCCGCCAGCTCGCCGTACCCGTGGGAGATGAGCGATCGGTGGCTCTCGCGCAGCCCGCGCACCGCGTCGACGACGTCACCCTCGATGAGCGTCGCGTTCCAGTCGAGCGGGCCAGAGAGCGTACGCGAGGCCACGTATTTCGGAAGGGCGTTGTAATGGTCGGCGAACCCGCGCTCGTCGGTCTGGGCCGGCCAGTATTCACGGAAGAACTCGTAGCTCTCCCGGCCCAGCAGCACCGCGTCGGCACCGAAGACGAGTTCGTCGGAGGCGCGTAACAGATCGGGGTCGTTCGCGTCGAACCACTTCTCCATCTGGTCGAACACGCCGTCGAGCGTCATTTCGAATGAGATCGTCACTGTTCCCATTGCACCAGCCTGCTCCATTCGCCGCCCGATGTCACGGCGCGCTGTCAGGGCTCGCTGTCCGGGCTCGCCGCGCCGCCGCGGATGACCGCCTCGACCACCGCATCCCACACGGTCGGCGGCAGGTCATGGCCCCCTCCCGGCAACGCGACGAAGCGTGCGCCAGGGATGTCGGCGGCAAGTGCTCGCCCGTTCCCGAGGGGGAACACCGGATCGGCTGTGCCGTGGAGCACCGTCGTGGGCACCCGGATCTCACCGAGACGCTCCCGCCAACGGGGCGCTTGCTCGACGTGATCCGCCCCGGGCTCGTCGCGGTGCATGCCGGGCGAGCGGCGCACGGTGTCGGTCCACATGGCCCGGTCGTTGGCCTCGTCGAAGTGATCACCCGCGTAGTGGCGGTCGATGTCGACCAGGTGCCGGATGACGTCTTCCGCATCACTCCAGTCGGGCTCGGGCAACGGATGCGCCCAGAACTCCTGCATGCCGGGCTTCGCAGCCGGCAGGTCGGCGTCGGCCTCGAAGAGCGTGGGGCTCGTCGAGATCAACGTGAGGGCGTGAACCCGATCCGGATGCTCCAGTGCGGCGAGTTGGGCGATCCACCCACCGGCAGAGAACCCGACCCAGTGCGCGTCGTCGGCGGCCACCGCATCCAGCACCGCGATCGCGTCGTCGATGGCCACCAGCAGTCCGTCTCGGCGAGCACCCGGAGGCCCCAACGTCGCCTCGCCGGTGCCGCGCTGGTCGTACCGCACGACACGGAATCCAGCCCGCACGATCCGATCGCAGAACTCCGGTCGCCACCAGTCCATCGACGAGTCGGCTCCGGCCACGAGCAGTACGACCGGGTCGCTCTGCACGCCGGCGACCTCCGCAGCGATGCGGGCGCCGTCGGGGCGCGGCACGGGCACTGCCCTGCGCGCGGCATCCGTTGCGCTCATGGCCACCATCATGCAGCAAACGCTCAGTCGGAGCAGGCGTCAGCGGGCGTATGCTCTCAAGAACAGGGTGTCCCAGTCCCCGGCACCGCGCATGACGACCTCGACGTCGTCGTCGCGATCGGAGGGGACCATGTCCACCATCATCCGCACCGGGCGCCGGGAAGGCGCCCGATCCCCTTCGGGCAATAACGACTACACCGACCTGGCGAAGGCGGTGCAGGCCACCGGCCTGATGCGGCGTCGGTACGGCTACTACTGGACGAAGCTGATCGCGATTCCGCTCGTGCTCGGAGCCGCCGTGCTGGCGTTCATCGTGATCGGCGACACGTGGTGGCAGTTGTTCTCGGCCGTCGGATTCGCCGTGCTGTTCACCCAGATCGCCTTCCTGGGCCACGACGCCGCCCACCGTCAGATCTTCCGCTCCGGCAAGTGGAACGACTGGATCAGCCTCATCATCGGCGATCTCTTCATCGGCATGAGCTACGGGTGGTGGCAGCACAAGCACACCCGGCACCACGCGAACCCCAACAAGCAGGGCTCCGACCCAGACATCGAACTCCCCGTCATCTCGTTCACGCCGCAACAGGCGGAACGTCGGCGCAGCCAGGCGACGAGCTGGCTCATCGCCCACCAGGGCCTCTTCTTCTTCCCGATCCTGCTGCTCGAGGGTCTTTCGCTGCACGCGTCGAGCGTGCGCCGCGTGCTCTCCCGCGAGCACGTGGACCGTCGGTGGTTCGAGATCGCCTTCCTCAGCGTGCGCCTCGGCGGCTTCGTCACCCTCGTCTTCATCGTTCTCTCGCCTGGCGTCGCCGCCGCCTTCCTCGGCGTGCAACTCGGGCTGTTCGGCCTGTACATGGGCTCCACCTTCGCCCCGAACCACAAGGGGATGCCGCTGCTGCCGGAGGATGCGCGGCTGGACTTCCTGCGTCGGCAGGTGCTCACGAGCCGCAACATCCGCGGAAATCGACTGGTCGACACCTTCATGGGAGGCCTGAACTACCAGATCGAGCACCACCTGTTCCCGTCGATGCCGCGTCCGCATCTGCGCCGGGTCGCACCGCTCATCTCGGAGTACTGCGAGCGGATCGGCGTTCCCTACACGCAGACCGGCCTCTGGCAGTCGTACGGCATCGTCATCCGCCACATCAATCGGGTCGGACTCGGCGAGCGCGATCCGTTCGAGTGCCCGCTCGTCGCACAGCGCCAGGCGCTGTCCTCACCTCTGAGCCCTTGAGGCGGCCGTGAGGCGGCCGTGACCGGCGACCGGCCGCCGTGTCGAACTCAGGTGTGCTGCACTCGCCTCGCGACCCGGTTGCCGATGCCCTGGGCCAACTGCACGAGCACGATGAGGATGAGCACGATGACGGCCACGACGAACCAGTCGAACCGCGCGTAGCCATACCGCAGGGCCAGGTCTCCGAGGCCGCCGCCTCCGATGACGCCCGCGACCGCGGTCGCGTCCACGAGCGCGACGAAGATGTAGGTCAGGCCCAGCGTGAGCGGCCCGAGCGCCTCGGGGATCGCGATCGTGAACAACACGCGCGCCGGTCCGGCGCCCATCGCTGCTCCCGCCTCGATGGCGCCGCCGGCGACCGAGACGAGGTTGGATTCGGCCACCCGCGCGATCGCCACGCTCGCCACCAACGTGAGGGGCACGGTCGCCGCGAGCGGTCCGATGCTCGTTCCGACGAGGGCGCGCGTGAGCGGGATGATCGACACGGCGATGATGATGAACGGCACGGGCCGGATCACGTTGATCACGAAGTTGAGCACCGTGAACAGCGGGCCGTTCGCGAGCACGTTCCCCGGCCGGGTGGCGTAGAGCAGCAGCCCGAGGAGAAGGCCGAGTACGGCGGCGAGCAGGAACGACACTGTCAGCGTCAGTGCCGTCTCTCCAAGGGCCTTGAGAATGCGCGGGACGAGGGCGTCCAGGTCGATGTCACGCATGCGCGAGCTCCTTCGTCGTCTCGGTGAGGTCGGTGACCTGCGTGATCTCGCGCAGGTCGGCGACAGCGGCGTCCGTCGCGTCGTGGTCGCCGAGCAGCTCGACCGTGAGACTTCCGAAGAGCCGCGACTGCAGCTCGTTCACGCCGCCGTAGACGACGTTGAAGTCCACGCCGCGTTGGCGGGCGACACGCGAGAGGAAGGGGTCGTTGGACTCGCGGTTCTCAACGTGCACCTGCACCAGCCGCCCCGGGTGCACCGCGCGGATGCGGGAAAGGGTCTCGGCGGAGGGCAGGTGGTGCAGCACCGACGACACGAACCGGCGGGTGGTCGCATCCCGGGGATTCGAGAACACGTCGTAGACCGTGCCGTTCTCCACGACCTCGCCGTCCTGCATCACCGCGACCTTGTTGGTGATGGAACGAATGACGTCCATCTCGTGGGTGACGAGCAGGATGGTGACGCCGTACTCGCGGTTCACCCGCTGCAGCAGGTCGAGCACCTCGCTCGTGGTCTGCGGATCGAGGGCACTCGTCGCCTCGTCGGAGATGAGGATGTCGGGCCGGTTCGCGAGCGCCCGGGCGATGCCGACGCGCTGCTTCTGGCCTCCGGAGAGTCGCGAAGGGTATTGCAGCGCCTTGTCGGTGAGGCCGACGAAGTCGAGCAGCTCCTCGACCCTGTCCAGGATCTGCGCCTCCGAGTGGCCGGCGAGCTTCAGCGGATAGGCGATGTTCTTGTAGACGTTGCGTGACTGCAGCAGGTTGAACTGCTGGAAGATCATGCCGATGCGCTGCCTGGCCCGGTATAATTCCGTCCCACGCAAGGCCGAGATCACCTGGCCGTTGACCACGACCCGACCGGAGGTGGGGCGCTCGAGGGCATTCACGGTGCGCAGGAGTGTGGATTTTCCGGCACCCGAGTAGCCCACGATGCCGTAGATGTCTCCGCGCTCGACGGTGAGATCGACGCCTTTGAGCGCCTCGAAGCGCTTTCCCTTGAGATCGAAGGTCTTCGACACCTTCTCGAAACTGATGGCCGTGCCCATGATGCTCCTTCGCGAGACGCTCTCGCCGCTCGGCGGGGCCGCACGGTCGGTGACCGCGCGACCCCGCCTCGTGATCCGACTACTTCGTCGCCTGCGCGACCTTCTCGAGGTCTGCCAGCTTCGAACGCAGCTTGTCGACGGGAACGTCGACGAGAACCGTGCTGCCGAAGCTCTCCTTCTCCAGGGCGTCGGCGACACGCGGGTCGGCATAGGCCTTCTTGAGGATCTTCCATGCCGGGTTGTCGACGTCGTCCTTGCGGGTGGCGATGACGTTCACGTAGGGCAGCGACTCATCGGCGAGGGAGTCGTCGAGGAAGAGCGCGTCGTCCTTCGTGATGCCCTGCGACGGGTCGAAGTACGAGGTGCCCACCACGACGGCTGACAGGCTCGGGTCGTTGAACTGCTGCGGGATCGTCTTCGCCGCGATCTCGACGAACTGGATGTTCTTCGGGTTGCCGACGACGTCATCCGTGGTGGGGAAGTCGCCCACGCCGTCTTTCAGCGTGATCAGCTTGGCCGCCTGGAGGATGAAGAGCGCGCGGCCGGCGTTCGACGGGTCGTCGGGGATGGCGATGTGCGCGCCGTCGGGCAGCTTGTCGAGGGACTTCAGCGTCGACGAGAAGACACCCCACTGGGTGATGACCGTCGAGAACACCGGAGTGATATCTGCCTTGTTCTGGGCGTTGAAGGCACTCAGGTAGAGGATGTGCTGGAAGGCATTCGCGTCGACGTTTCCGGCGACGAGCTCCGTGTTGGGCAGCACCCAGTCATCGAGATTCACCCACTCGACGTCGAGGCCCTTCTCGGCCGCCACCGTCTTGATCTCGTCTTGGAAGTCGCTGTCTTCGCTCGTGGCGATCTTCACGTGCAGGGTCTTGGCCGTGGCATCCGGCCCCGACGCCGCGGCGCTGTTGTTCCCGGAGTTGACGGCGATGACGACACCGCCGGCGACCAGCAGGGCGACGATGGCTGCTCCGACCCCGATGAGGATGTTGCGCCTGCGCTTCTTGCCGCCCGCGACGGCGGTGCGCAGCTCGCTGTTCTTCTCGGGACCGGGGCCCGGTTCGGTGGTGTTGTCCGACATCGCGCAGTTTCTCCTTCGTGTGATCGCCCTCCGGTTCGAGGACGGCGGCTTCCCAGGTGCGGGGAGCCCTATTCCACTGGGGACTCTGCGGCGAGACAACGAGAGGTCGTAACCTCAGCACATCCGCCGTAACGAAGTTGACAAGTCGGTTCGCGAACCCCTCGCGCGGGTGGCCGGCGAGGCTCAGCGCCGACGCAGCAGGAGGACCGGGATCACACGCGTCGTCTTGGCCTCGTACGAGGCGAAGCTGCTGTTCGGCAGCTCGGTGAAGCGCCTCCACCCCGCATCGCGCTCCTCGGCGACGAGCCGCTCGGCACGCACCTCGACGACGCCGTCATCGGGCGTCTCGACGGTGACGTCGGGATGCGCGAGCAGGTTGTAGAACCACTGGGGGTTGGTCGGGGCACCGCCCTTCGACGCCGCGATGAGCCAGCCGTCGTCGGTGGGGATCCCCCGCACCGGGCTCACCCGTTCCGCACCGGTGCGGGCGCCGACATGGTGCACCAGCACCAGGTCGCGGCCGAAGCCGTGCTGCTCGACCGTTCCGCCGGTGCGGCGGAACTCCTCGATGATCGCGTCGTTCCAGTCGGCCATGCCACACCCTTCTGCTGCCGCGCCATGCGGTGCAGCAAGCCACGATACGCGTGGTCGCAGCCGACATCGGGATGCTCGCACTCGCCGCGGGAGCAGCATCCGCGTAGCGTGGAACGGCAAGCATGCGCTCACGAACAAGGAGGTTCCCGTGGCCGAGCTCTCACCCATCCAGCCGTGTCTGTGGTTCGACGACCAGGCACGCGAGGCGATGAACTATTACGTGGACGTGTTCCCGAATTCGCGTATCACTTCCATTCAGGACTACCCCGATGAGTCGCTCGACGAGCATTTCGCCGGCATGACGGCCAAGGTGCTCAACGGCCAGTTCACGCTGAACGGCGTGGACTTCGTCTGCCTCGACGGCGGCCCGATGTTCCCCTTCACCGAGGCGGTCTCGTTCGTGGTGTCGTGCGCCGATCAGGACGAGATCGATCTCTACTGGGCGGCTCTCTCGCATGTACCGGAAGCCGAGCAGTGCGGCTGGTGCAAGGACCGCTTCGGCGTCAGCTGGCAGGTCATCCCGGCGAATCTGGGCGACCTGCTGCAACGGCCCGTGCAGATCCAGGCGATGATGCAGCAGAAGAAGATCGTGATCAGCGAACTCGAGAACGCCTGAACTATGGGTCGCGACCCGAACATCCCCGACGCCTTCGACGTCTACACGGTCGTGACGCTGCGCCGGCCCGATGACGCGCCCTCTCTGTCCGACCGGGAGATCGACGAGCTGCAGGCGCGCCACCTCGCGTATCGCGCGGAACTGGCTCGACGCGGCGTACTCGTCGTCAACGGACCGCTCATGCGGCAGAGCGACGAGCGCTGCCGTGGCATCTCGATCTTCGCGTGCGATCTCGCCGAGGCCGCCCGGCTGACGGATGCCGACCCCTCCGTCGTGGCGGGATGGCTCGCGTACGACGTGATGGAGTGGTGGGTCACGGCGGGTTCGCTCGCCTTCCCGTTCGCCGCGGGGTCCGTCGGCGAGCGCCGGTCGCTGCCGCAGTACTGAGGGACCGGGCGCGACGCTGAGACGTTGGATGACGCCGACCCCTCAGGGTGGGCGGTACCGTGAGGCGGGTCGGGGTCCGAACGGTCCCGTCGGCTGATCCGTCACAGCACGTCTCGCGGATCGGTCATAGCTGTTCACAGCGCCTGCACGAGGCGGGCGCACTCGAGAAGGGAAAGCCGATGTCAGACCAGAACCCGACCGTTGTGCTCGTTCACGGTGCATTCGCCGAATCCGCCAGCTGGAACGGCGTCATCGAACGGCTTCATGCCGAGGGCATCACCGCCGTCGCCGCCGCCAACCCGTTGCGCAGCCTCGCCGGCGATGCAACCTACGTGCGCGACGTGATCTCCGCCGTCGGCGAGCCGGTCGTGCTCGTCGGCCACTCCTACGGCGGCCTCGTGATCACGGAAGCGTCCGCTGGGAACGACGACGTGGCCGCCCTCGTGTACGTGTCGGCTTTCACGCCCGACACCGGCGACAGCGCACTCTCGCTGTCGGCGAGCGCGCCCGGGTCCACGCTCGGCGACGCCATCGAACCGCATCCGTCGGCCGAGGGCGGCGTCGAGTTCGTCATTCGCCGCGACGCCTTCCACGACCAGTTCGCCGCTGACGTGGATGCCGCGACGGCCGCTCTCATGGGAGCCACCCAGCGCCCGGTCACCGAGGCGGCCCTGTCCGCTCCCACGCAGGCGACGACTCCCGGATGGAAGGACCACCCGTCGTGGCACGTATGGGGGTCGGCTGACCGCAACATCCCGGCCGCCGTGCTGCGGGCCGGCGCCGAGCGTGCCGGTGCGCGCGGTGCGAATGAGATCGAGGGCGCCGGCCACGCCACGAGCGTCTCGCAGCCGGATGCCGTCGCCGCAGCGATCATCGACGCCGTGCGCGCTGTCGCCGCAGAGCGGGCGGCCGCGTAGGCCGCGTCGGCGCCCGCCCGTTGCGCCACTTCCCCGGCCGTTGCGCCAGATGTTCTGGCACAACGGCCGCCGAACTGGCGCAACACCGAACCCGGCAGCAGGATCAGCCCCTACGCGTGCTTGTCGGGCTCGCCGCCGTCGGGCTCCACGCTCCACTCCGGCGGTTCGTCGGCACCGCTCTCCTCGTCGCGCTCGGCGTCGGCGCTGGTGGGCTGCACGATGCCCGGCGCGTGGTGAACGGGCGCGTAGACGGTGTAAAGCCGCAGCGGCTCGTCGCCGGTGTTCTCCACGTCATGCCAGGTTCCGGCCGGAACCTGCACGCTCCAGCCGTCGCCGACATCCTCCTGGAACGTGAGCTCGTCTTTCGACGGCCCCATCTTGGCCCTGCCTCGTCCGGATTCCACGCGCAGGAACTGGTCGGTCTCCGGATGCGACTCCAGCCCGATCGACTCGCCCACCGGAATGGACATCAGCGTGACCTGCAGGTACTTCCCGCTCCAGGCAACGGTGCGATAGTTCTCGTTCTGCGTGGTCGCGGTCTCGATGTCGAACGCGTTCGGCTCGGGCCCGTTGTCGGTGATGTCCATGAGGCGCTGTCCTTCCCTGTCGGTCGAGGGTGACGCCAGCCGCGAGCGCTGGCCTGCGCTCAGGTTAGTCCCGCACGCCGGTCGCGGTCTCGGGATGCCCGCCCTCGGCATCCGGCACCCACTCGAGAAGGTCGCCGGGCTGGCACTCGAGCACGCGGCAGATGGCGTCGAGCGTGCTGAACCGCACCGCCTTGGCACGCCCGTTCTTCAGCACCGCGACGTTCGCCGGCGTGAGCCCCACACGCTCCGCGAACTCGCCGACGCTCAGCTTGCGCCGGGCCAGCTGTACGTCGATGCGCACGATGATCGGCATCAGATGACCGCCTCCCAGTCGCTGCGCAACACGGTCGCCTGCCGCAGCAGCGCTCGCATGAGAACGATCGTGAGCACGACCACCCCGCCGATGAGCGCCATGCCCGTCAACAGGACGGGCGTGCCCGGGTCGCGCAGCTCGGGCGTGAAGTAGATCACGCCGATGAAGTACGCGGCGACGCCGGCGAAGAGCAGCCAGCCGCCGAGCATCGTCCACACGATCACGTCGACCCAGGCGAAGGCCTCCGCGCTGAAGATGCGGTCGGCGCGCACGAGGGTGAGCAGCCGCCAGGTGCACACGATCACGATCTGGATGGCGATGGCCTCGAGGATGCCGAGCGTGAGCAGCATCCACGGAACGGCGCCGAGCTCCGGGTGTTCCCCCGCCACGTGCGAGAACTGGCCGGGCAGGCTGAGCAGCTCGGCCATGAGCAGTCCGAGAAAGACGAGCACGAGCAGCACTCGAAACGGAACGACGACCCAACCGAGGTTATTCATATATCGAATATCACCGCTTATCTATCGTTTGTCAATAGATTGTGGTCGAGATGGCCGACCGTGGAGGCGTTAGGGGTAGCCGGTGGTCGCCGGGAGAATCGTTGCGTCGCATGGCGCGGCGACGCCGCCGTCGCATCCAGTGGAGGAGGCGTATTCACCGGAGGAGTGCGTGGTGAACGTCACTGAATGGCTGCTCGATTCCGACCCGTCCATCCGCTGGCAGGTGATGCGTGACCTGACCGACGAGCCGAGCGAGGCCGTCGCCGCGGAGCGGGCCCGCGTCGCGACCGAGGGATGGGGAGCGCAACTGCTCGAACTGCAGGATGAGCGTGGCTATTGGGGCGGAGAGGAGTACGGCGAAGACCGCAAGAGCGTGTTCTGGACGCTGCACAGCCTGCGCCGCCTCGGCCTCGACCCGCGTTCCCCGCTGGCGCGGGAGGCGATCGAGCGCGTCGCTGCCAACGTGGTCTGGCAGTACTGGGACGACCTGCCCTTCTTCGCCGGTGAGGTCGAGCCCTGCATCAACGGGGGCGTGCTCGCGCTGGCAGGGTATTTTGGGCAGCTCGGCCAGGGCAGCGACCGCATCCTGGACCTGCTGCTGGCTGAGCGCCTCGATGACGGCGGCTGGAACTGCGACGCGCCCCAATCGAAGCGGTCCTCGTTCGACACCACGCTGTGCGTGCTCGAGGGCTTCGCCGAGTACCAGCGCGTCACCGGCGAGACGGGCGATCGAGTGACGGATGCGCGCCGCACCGGCGAGGAGTACCTGCTCGAGCGCAACCTGTTCCGCCGGCTCTCCACCGGCGAGATCGCCAACGGCCGCTACGTGAATCTCTCGTTCCCGCCGTACTGGTTCTACGACGTGCTGCGTTCGCTGGACTACTTCCGCACGGCCCACGACGAGCCCGACGAGCGGCTGGCGCCGGCCATCGACCTGCTCCTCGCCCAGCGGGAGCCCGACGGACGCTGGCTTGCTGGCACTCCGTGGCCCGGCGAGGTGTACTTCGCGCTCGACGCCCCCGAGAACGAGCCCAGCCGGTGGAACACGCTGCGAGCGCTCAGGGTGCTCCGCTGGTACGACGAGTCGCTCGTATAGGAGTGTCCACGAAGTCAGAGGTCTCGGAGGCCTGCGGCCGAGAGGGGTCGCTTCCGCGTAGGGTTCCTAGGCTTCGGCCGCGCCGACGTCGATGAGCACCTTGCCGATGATTCCGCCCTCCACCGCGTCATGCGCGGCAGCGGTCTCCTCCAGCCGGTAGCGGTGCAGTGGCAGCCCGGCGCTCTCGCCGACCGCGAGCGCCCCGTCCCGAGCGGCGGAGGTCACGTCTTCGCCGGCGGCGACCCACGCATCCGTTCCCATCGTGTAGATGAGCACGAACTGGTAGCGCAGGTTTGCCGCGATGGCCGGGCCGAAGTCGATGGTGACCGGCTTGTCGCCGTCGTTGCCGTAGCTCGCGATCGTGGAGAGCGGATGCGTGACCGCCTGGTCGAGTGAGGCGTTCGCGCCCAGCGCCACCTCGACGACCTGGTCGACGCCGTCGGGAACGATCGCGTGAATCTGGTCGACGACATCCGCGTCGCGATAGTTGATCACGTGATGGGCGCCGGCCGCCGTGGCGAGCGCCGCCTTGTCGGGACTGCTCACCGTGGCGATGACCGTGGCGCCCGCCCAGCGGGCCAGCTGGATGGCGGCATGGCCCACCGCACCCGCACCCCCCGAGACGAGAACGGTGCGCCCGTTGAGCGCCCCGGGATGCAAGCGTGTGGGGCCGCCTTCCGCGACGGTCAGCGCCCGATGGGCGGTGACGGCGGGGACTCCGAGGCTCGCTCCCACGTCGAAGCTCACGCCGTCGGGAAGGGGGAATGCGCGCTCGGCCAAGGTCACCGTGTACTCCTGCGCGGTGCCGGATGCCGGCCGGTCGCGCGCCGAGATGGCCAGCCACACGCGGTCGCCGACGGCGAACCCATCGACGCCGGGGCCCACGGCGTCGACCACGCCCGCTCCGTCCTGGTTGGGAACACTGGCCTGCGCGGGCTTCCCCGCCCCTGAGCTGCGACGGGCCTTCCAGTCGGTGGGGTTCACTCCCGAGACGACGACCCGAACCCTCAGCTCCCCTGGCCCGGGTTCGGCGACCTCTCGCTCGGTGGGCTCCAGCATTGACGAGTCACCGGGACGGTCGTACACGATCGCTCTCATGTCAGGTGCAACCGACTCCGGGCGCTCGGGATTCCGGATGCCACGCCCGAGTCCCGATTGCCGCCGTCGGCGGGCAGTGGCAGGGTGGCGTCATGGCGATCGAGGTGCGCCCCGCATCCGTCTTCGACGACGTGAAAGCACTGGTCGGTCCGAAGCGACCCGACGCGAACGTGTGCTGGTGCCTGAGTTACCGGCTCACGTCGTCGGCCGAGAGTCAGCGGCTGACCGGAATCGAGCGCGGAGAGCGCGTGCGTGAGCTCTGCGGGCAGACGCCGCCGCCGGGCGTCATCGCCTACGACTCGGGAGAGCCCGTGGGGTGGGCGGCCGTGCATCCCCGCGCGGACACGAGCTTCGCCCGCAACCGCAGGATCCCCCATCTCGACGACCTCGACGTGTGGTCGCTCTGGTGCATCCGGGTGCGGCCCGGACACCGGGGCGAGGGACTCTCGCACCACCTCGTCGAGGGCGCGGTCGCCTTCGCCCGGGATCACGGGGCGCCGGCGATCGAGGGCTACCCCGTCGACAACGGCACCGCGAAGGTCGACGCGACCATGGCCTACGTCGGCACGAGGAGGCTCTTCGAGCGGGCCGGCTTCTCGAAGGCCGCCGACACCACATCGGTCATCAACGGCTTCCCGCGCATCCTGATGCGGCTCCCGCTCAGCTGAAGCGCCCGCCGGCGCGACAGTTCGACACCAGGGGTTCTTCCGCTCGTCACTTCGCACCCCTAGTTTGGGGCACGAAGACCTCTCGCAACGTTGCACGAAGGAGACAGCATGCCCAGGCGTCCGTTCGTATTCGCCCTCGCAAGCGCCATCGTCGGTGTCATGCTGGCCGGGACCATCGGTGCGGCAGGTGCGTCGGCCGCGCCGGCTGCCGCGCCAAGGGATGTTGCGGCAGTGCGCAGCGCCTCCGCGGCCCTCTCTCCCGCCAAGAACATCCGTGTCGCGACCTTCAATCTCTCACTGAACCGCGCGTCGCAGGGCCAGCTCGAGGCAGACCTCGCCACAGGCGCCGACCCCCAGGCGCGCACGGTCGCCGAGATCATCCAACGCGCGAATCCCGACGTCGTGCTGCTGAACGAGTTCGACTACGTTCCCGACGGACGGGCCGCGGATGCCTTCCGCCACAACTACCTCCAGGTCGGTCAGGGCGGAGCCGAGCCGGTCACCTATCCCTACGCCTTCGTGGCACCGTCGAACACCGGCATCCCGAGCGGCTTCGACCTGAACAACGACGGCACGGTCGGCGGACCAGACGACGCGCTGGGCTTCGGCACCTTCGAGGGCCAGTACGGCATGGCGATCCTGTCGAAGTTCCCCATCGTCGCCGACAAGGTGCGCACCTTCCAGAAGTTCCTCTGGAAGGACATGCCGGGTGCGCTGCTGCCCGACGACCCCGCGACGCCCGCCGCGAACGACTGGTTCTCGCCCGAGGAGCTGAAGGTCGTGCGCCTCTCGAGCAAGTCGCACTGGGACGTGCCCGTGAGCGTCGGCAGTTCGACCATCCACATCCTCGCATCCCATCCCACGCCTCCCACGTTCGATGGGCCCGAAGACCGCAATGGGCGGCGCAACCACGACGAGATCCGCTTCTGGGCCGATTACCTCTCGCCGTTCACGAGCCGGTACATCACCGATGATGCCGGCAAGCGCGGCGGCCTCTCACTGCTCACGCCCTTCGTGATCCTCGGCGACCAGAACGCCGATCCGCTCGACGGAGACTCCGTGAAGGCGGCGGTGAACCAACTGCTCGATCACTGGCGCGTGACCGACCCTCGCGCGACCTCCGCCGGCGGTGTCGAGGCATCGGCACTGCAGGGCGGCGCGAACCTCGCCCACCAGGGGGATCCGAAGTACGACACCGCGGACTTCGCCGACACCGCTCCGGGCAACCTGCGAGCCGACTACGTTCTGCCGTCGCGGCTGCTGCTGCAGGTGCGGGATGCCGGGGTCTTCTGGCCGGTGCAGTCCGATCCCCTGTCGCGACTGACCGGCGTCTACCCGTTCCCGAGCAGCGACCACCGCCTCGTGTGGGCAGACCTGACCGTGCCGCGCTGGCTGGGGTGGATCAGTTGGGGGATGCATTCCCGCGCCGGTCTTTCTAGGATGCGGTGACGGGCACTGTCGCTCGCGCGGGGAATCGAAGGAGAACACCGTGTCGTTCCAGGCCTACCTCGACAACATCGAGGCGAAGACGGGCATCACGCCGCGTCAGTTCATCGCACTCGCTCGTGAACGCGGCTTCGACGAGACGACGAAGGCCAAGCCCATCGTCGAGTGGCTGAAGCAGGACTACGGCCTGGGCCAGGGGCACGCCATGGCGCTCGTGCACGTCATCACCAAGGGACCGCAGATCAGCACCAAGCACGTCGGCACCGATGGTGCTCACAGCGACCCGAGCGACACGCTCTGGCTCGACGGCGCCGCGAGCAACCCCAACCCGTGAACTGAACCGCGCCGACTTGCCACTTCTTGCAAGGTCGCGTGCGCCTGAACCCGCAAGAAGTGGAAAGTCGGTGCGAGAGGCTCAGGCTGCGCGGACCCGGCCCGTGTAGACGCCGGCTTCGAGGTCCTCGAGCAGCGTCGGATGCGTCGGCGTCCACTCGAGCAGCTGCTGCGTGATGGCGCTGGACGCCGGCATGTCGACGGAGAAGAACCGGCCGATCCATCCGAAGTGCTCATCGACATCCGCAGGCGAAACGGATGCGACGGGCACCTCGAGCTCGCGCCCGATCGCCTCGGCGATCGCCCGGGCGGTGATGCCCTGTTCCGCGACCCCGTGCACACGGGACCCGGCGGGTGCCTTCTCGAGGGCGAGACGGATCATCGCCGCGACATCGAGACGGTGTGCCGCCGGCCAGCGGTTCACTCCATCGCCGACGTACGCCGAGACCCTCTTCGTACGGGCGATCTCGACGAGCGTCGCGAGGAAGCCGTTGTCCCCTGCCCCATGAACCGTGGGCGCGAATCGAAGGCTCACCGTGCGAACACCGCGCTCGGCGTAGTCGAGGGCCAGCCCTTCCGCTCCGCCGCGCGGTGCATCCGGCCCGGTCAAGGGCGAGAGATCGTCCTCCGTCACGACACGACCCGGAGCCAGCAGAGCGACACCCGACGCGAATAGGAAGGCGCGATCGGATCCTTCCAATTCCCCGAGCATCGTCTCGACGGCGACGCGCTCCGTGCGGCCCGACTCGGCGAAATTGGAGAAGTCGTGCTTGAAGGCCAGGTGCACGACCGCATCGGCGTCGGCGGCTCCGGCTCGCAGACTGTCGAGGTCGTCGAGGCTTCCGTGATGTACCTGGGCGCCTGCTGCGACGACCGCATCCGCCGACTCGGCGTTCCGGGCCAGCCCCACGACCTCATGCCCTGCGGCAATCAGCTCGGGCACGACGGCCGATCCCACCCATCCGGATGCTCCTGTGACGAAAACGCGCATGTCTGGTACTCCTCAACTCCGACGCCGTCGGTAGCCATTGCCTGCCGCATCGCCAACCGCCTTCCGGTCCTGGTCGGTGATGTCAGCACCTGTCATCACTGACGTTACACCTCATGTCAGTATCTGTCATCAGTAGACTAGGCGCATGGGACGGTGGGAGGCGGACGCGCACGGCCGACTGCGCCTCGCCGCCCTCGAGCTGTTCGCTGAACGCGGGTTCGAGGGCACGACGGTTGCGCATATCTCCGAGCGGGCCGGCGTGACGGAGCGCACCTTCTTCCGGTACTTTCCCGACAAACGGGAGGTGCTCTTCGACGGCTCCGAGGCGCTCGTGCACGAAGTCGTCGGGGCGATCCTGGCCGCGCCCGCCGAGCGCAGCCCTTTCGAGTCGGCCTGTGCGGCGCTGGCTCAGGGCGGATCCCTGTTCGCAAGCCGCGAATTCTCTCGAAAGCGTTCCGCCGCCATTGCAGGCAACCCGGGCCTGCTCGAACGCGAGCTGCTGAAGATGGCCGCGCTCTCGACGGCGATCAGCGACGCCCTCCAGCAGCGCGGAGTCTCCGCCGACGAAGCGGCCCTGGCGGCCGAAGCCGCCGTGACCGTCTTCAAGCTCGCCTTCGAACGCTGGATCTCACTCGAGGGCGCGGGCGACTTCGCGCAGTGCTCGGCCGACGTGCTGGCTCGGTTCCGAACGCTGACCGCCCGCCCCTGAAACCTTCGCCGACTTGCCACTTTTTGCGGGTTCCTGCGCCGCTGAACCCGCAGAATGTGGCAAGTCGACCGGAATGGGGAGTCAGCGCAGGAGCGCCGGGCCGTGCCCCGGAAGGATGATGCGCGCATCCCGACGCATCAGGTCGTCGAAGGAGTCCGCGGCGAGATCCCTGTCGTGGTCGAACATTGCCGGCAGCAGCTGCGGCCCGCGTTCGGAGGACGTCGGGTGGCCGGTGACGAGGGCGTCCCCAGTCACGAGGATGCGCTCGGCGGGAAGCCAGTACGCCAGATGCCCCGGAGTGTGACCGGGCGCGAAGATCGGTATCACCTGGTGACCGCTGAACAGAGAGGGCTCATCGGGCCGGATGGCACGCGGCTCGGACACAGCGACCTCCGCGAGCCCGCCCGCCCGGACCGCACGCACCGCCCAGCCGAGAACCGAGGGGCGCCACAGATGTGGAAGCAGCTGACGGATGCCGATCTGGTGCGTGACCTCGCGGCGCACGTTCGGCAGCTCCTCGGCGGCCGCGAGAACCTCGACCCCGTCATCCTCAGCCAGGATGCCGCCCACCGCCCCCAGATGGTCGCTGTGCCCATGCGTGAGAAGGATCGTCGTGAGGTCGCCGCCGATCCTGTTCAGGATGCGCCGTACGCGGGGGAGGTCGCGCGGGTACCCGGCGTCGATGAGCGTGAGCGTGCCGTTGCCGGCGAGAACGGTCCAGTTCGCCAACTCCGTCTCGACGAAGTGCACGCCGGGTGCGACGAGGCGAACCGTTGCGCGCGCTATTCCGGCACCTCCGCTCGGGAGGCCTCGAGGCGGGCGACGCGTCGCCGGGCGTTCTCCTCGCTCGGCGAGACGGCACCGAGCACACGTGCGGCGAGCACGAGCAGCACGCGGGTCACCGTGATGGCCGGCCAGCGCGGACGACGCAGGCGCAGCAGCTCGCGGTACTGCGGAGCGAGCGACGCGACCGCCCCGGCGAACAGGATCGGGTACAGCGCCCCGGTGAGCCCGCGAAGTCCGGGCCGGCGCAGGAATCGCACGGCCTCGGCGACCCGCTCGTCCGGCTTCGCCTCTGCGAGGAACGCAGTCATCTCGGCGTGCAACTCCTCGACGGACGTGGGCGGATGCTGCACTCCCATCAGTCGCCCGGCCTGCGCCCACTCACGCACGTAGGCATCCGGACCGCCGGGGATGGCACCTCCCCACAACGCGTGCGCACCGAGGAACGCCTCTGTGAACGCGTCGTGCACCCAACGGAGCAGTACCTCGTCGTTCGCCGCATACGCGCGCTCGTCACCGCGCGCATCCGTGTACGTTCCACGAACCCGGTCGTGCAGGTGGGACACGAACGCCGACGCCGCGGTGGCGCTACGACGATCACCGAACGTCGTGACGGCGACCCAGCGCACGGTGCCGTCGAGCCGGCGAAGCGGGTCCGCACTGTAGGTCGACCAGTCGTGCACGCCCGCCATGGCGCCGGGGTGCAGCGTCTGAAGAAGCAGGGCACGGATGCCGGCGACGAGCGTCGGGAGCGCCCCGTTCACGGTCCAGACTGCACTGCCCGGTCCGAAGAAGCCCACGTCGTCGCCGTCGGCGAGCGCCTGCGTCCACGCCGGCGGCTGGCGCCGCTGACGCCAGGGTCGCCAGCCGGGGCCGTCGGCGCCCGCACGCTCCTCGGTTGCCATCTGCTCAGCCCTGGAAGTCCTCGGGGTCCACCTGGTCGAGAAAGCGCTTGAACTCGTCGAGCTTCTCCTCCTCGTCGCCGAAGTCGACCATGTCAGCCGGGATGCCGGCCTCGTCGATCACCTCATCCGCCACCCAGATGGGCGCATCCACCCGCACGGCGAGCGCGAGGGAGTCGGAGGGACGCGCGTCGAGCACGAGCGTGCCCGTGGGAGTGACCAGGGTGATCTCGGCGTAGAAGGTGCCGTCTTCGATGCGGGTCACGTCGACGCGCTCGATGCGGGAATGCAAGGTGTCGAGCAGCGTCGTCATCAGGTCGTGGGTGAGCGGCCGCGGGGCCTTCTCTCCCTCGACGGCGAGCAGGATCGACGTGGATTCCTGGGCGCCGATCCAGATGGGCAGCACCCGAGCCCCATCCGTGTCGCTGACGAGCGGCTTCAGCAGCACGATGTGCTGCTGGGCAGGGTCGAGTGCGACGCCGAGAATGCGAACCTGCACCATCTCTGCCTCCCGTGCCGATGGGCCGTGACACTGCCATGCTACGTCCGACTCGGGCACGGATGCGGTCCCCCTCAGCAGGGCCGACTTGCCACTCTTTGCGGGTTCAGACGGCCCTCAACCCACGAAAAGTGGCAGGTCGACGGGATCAGAGCGCGCCCGTTGCCGCCGTCTCGGTCACGTGCGGCGTCCCGTCGAAGACGAGCAGGCGGTCGGCGAGCTTGTCGACGAAGAACCGGTCGTGACTGACGACGAGAACCGCACCCGGGAAGTGGGTGAGGGCGCGTTCCATGACCTGGGTGCTCGTGATGTCGAGGTGGTTAGTCGGCTCGTCGAGCACGATGACCGCGGCACCCGAGAGCAGGCACTGCGCTATCGCGACGCGGGCGCGCTGGCCGCCCGACAGCGTGCCGATCTTCTGCTGCAGGTCGGCCTCTGAGAACTGCAGCATCGCGAGAAAGCGATTCACGCTCTTCTTCGTCGCCGTGAACGCGAGCGAATCGGGGTAGGCGTTGACGGCGTGCCCGACGCTGTCGGTCAGGTCGAGCTCGGCGTAGACCCGGTTGTACGAGACATAGCGCACGCCCTTCGCCCAGCGCACCTGGCCGGAGTCGGCATCCGTCTCTCCGGTGAGCACGTCGAGCAGTGTGGACTTTCCCGATCCGTTCGAACCGAGCACCGCCACGCGGTCGCCGCGGTGCAGGCTGAAGGAGAGCTTCTCGAACAACGGGGTGCCACCGAAGCTTTTGGTGAGGCCGATCACCTCGAGCAGGTCGTTGCTGACGCGCAGGCCGCCGTAGACATCCGTGATGATCTGGTCGATGGGCCGCGGAGCCTGGCGCTTCTTGATGTCGGCGAGCCGACGCGCGATGGCGTTGGCCGGGTTGCGGGCGGCCTCACGACGGGCGGCGCTGGCCGCCTGCTCGTAGGCGAGCAGTTCCTCCTCGTGTGCGAACTGGCGCTCGAGCATCTTCAACCGCGACTGCTTGGCGTGCACGTAGGCGGAGTAGTCGCCGTCGTACTCCTGCAGGCGGTAGTTCTCGATCTCGACGATGCGGGTGACGACCCCGTCGAGGAACTGGCGGTCGTGCGAGACCACGAGAACGGCCCCGGTGTAGCGGGCGAGCCAGTTCTCGATCCAGCGCACGCCGTCGAGGTCGAGGAAGTTCGTCGGCTCATCGAGCAGCAGCACGTCGGGATGCTGGATGAGGATCTGCGCGAGGGCCGCGCGGTTGCGCCATCCGCCCGAGAGGCGGTCGACGGGCAGGTGGCGGCGCTCCTCGTCGAATCCGAGACTCGTGAGCACGGTGTCGATGGCGTTCTCGTACGACCAGCCGTCGATCGCGTCCATGCGCTCGAACAGCTCGCCCTGCTCGGTGAGCAGCGCCGTCATGGCGTCGTGGTCGAGCGGATGCGCGAGCAGTTCGCCGATGGCATCCAGCCGCGCCTGCGTCTCGTGCACCGCCGCGAAGTGGGCGCTGAGGGTCTGCCAGGTGCTGAGCTCGCCGTCGAGTTCGGAGAACTGCGAGAAGTAGCCGACGGTCGTGCCGAGCGTCACGTCGACCGTGCCCGTCGTGGGCTGCAGGCGCCCCAGCATGAGCTCGAGGAAGGTCGTCTTGCCCGTGCCGTTCTTGCCGATGAGGCCGACGCGATCGCCGGCCCGCAACTTGAGGAACGCCTCACGGATGACCGGGCGCCCGTCGAACTCCATGGTGACGTCGTTCAGGCGGATGAGGCTCAGGAGGTGTCCTTCGTTCGGGAGAGGGATGGCCGACGGGCCGGGCCAAGACTACCGGCCGGCGCCCGCCGTTCCCTGAGCAGGCGTTCTCCGAGCCTGCGTTCCCTGAGCCACCGTTCCCTGAGCCACCGTCCCTGAGCCTGTCGAAGGGACGGCACCCGCAGGACTGCCGCACCACGCTTCGACAAGCTCAGCGAACAGCAACCAACGACGCCCGTCGACGCCCGGTCCCTGAACCGACGACGGCTCTACCTCCGCGCGGCCGGCTCTCCTACAGTGAAGCGATGATCCGTCATACCGTCGCCTTCCGCCTGCAGCACACATCCGATTCCGAGCAGGAGCGCTCCTTTCTTCACGACGCGCGCGCCCTCTCCCGCATCCCCGGCGTGCAGGCGTTCGAGCAGTTGCGCCAGGTGAGCGGCAAGAACGCATTCACCTTCGGCTTCTCGATGGAATTCGCCGACCAGGCGGCGTACGAGGCGTACAACACGCATCCCGACCACGTCGCCTTCGTGCGCGATCGATGGGTGCCCGAGGTCGCCGACTTCCTCGAGATCGACTACGTGCCCCTCGATGACTGAACCCTGCGTAACCCCGCGACGGATGTCACAATCCGAGCCTCTGCGGTGTCTTAACGGGTAGAGACACCGAGGAGGTTCCCATGCCGTCCGCCAGGAGTACGCGTCGATCGGCCAGCGATCGCCTGGCCGAACAGCTGGCTGCCACCCGATGGGGTGGCCGAGCCCAGCGCCTGCTGGCCGACCTGCGCCGGCGTACGGTTCCGAACCACTGGACGAGCATCTTCGGCGTCATCAGCGCCGCGAGCGTCGTCGTGCTCTTCGTCACGGGCATCGTGCTCATGTTCTTCTACACGCCATCGAGCCAGACCGTTCCCTATTCCGGCTCGTACGCCCCTCTGCGCAGGGCGGAGGTCTCCGAGGCGTTCGCCTCGACGATGCGGCTGAGCTTCGACATACCCGGCGGGCTGTTGCTGCGCCAGGCGCACCACTGGTCGGCATTGCTGCTGCCGGCATCCGTGGTTCTGCAGATGCTCACCACGTTCTTCACCGGCGGGTTCCGCCGCCCTCGTCGCGGCGCGTGGGTCGTGCTCTTCCTCGTGTTCGTCGCCGTGCTCATCGGCGGCTGGAGCGGCTACGCGCTTCCCGACGACCTGCTCTCGGGCACCGGCCTGCGCATCGTGGAAGGCATCGCCCTCGGCATCCCTTTCATCGGCACACAAGCCGTGCAGGTGCTCTTCGGTGGCGAGTTCCCGGGCAGCGCGCTCGCGACCCTCTATCCCGTGCACCTCGCAGTGTCGGTCACCCTGCTCGGGCTGCTGTTCGTGCGGGCGCGCCTGTGGTACCGCCAGCGAGCACCGCGCTTTCCCGACCCCAGTCGAGACCCGTCGCGGCCGGCCGAGATTCCGTTCCGCGTCGCTGCACGGCGCAACGTGGGCCTCGCATTCGTCGTGAGCGCCGTGCTCGTGCTCATCTCCGCCACGGTCACCGTCGGCCCCATCTGGCTCTACGGTCCATCCTCGCCGTCGGATGCCGGAGCGGGCAGCCAGCCGGACTGGTACACCGGCTTTCTCGACGGCGCCCTGCGACTCGTGCCTCCCGGGTGGGAATTCGAGTGGCTCGATCGCACCGTCACCCTGGCGGTGCTCGTGCCGCTGGCCGCGATCACGCTCGCGCTGGCGATCGTGGCCGTGTATCCGTTCATCGAGGAGTGGATCGCCGATGACCACAGCGACCATCACACGCTCGACCGGCCGCGCGACACCCGCACGCGCACCGGCATCGGCGTTGCCGGCCTCGTCTTCTTCGGCGTGCTCTGGCTCGCGGGCAGCGCCGACCTGGTGGCGGTCACCTTCTCGCTCAGCATCGAGGGCGTGATCGCCGCTCTGCAGGTGGCCATCCTGCTCGGCCCGGTGGGCGCGTTCGAGCTCACGCGTCGCATCTGCTTCGGACTGCAGCGCAAAGACCGCGAACTCGTGCTGCACGGCTACGAGACCGGCCGCATCGTGCGCTTGCCGGGCGGTGAATACGTCGAGGTGCATCCCCCCATCGGCGACGCCGAGCGGGCGCGGCTCACCGCCGTCACCGATCGGCAGCCGGTCGTGTTGCGCCCGGATGCCCGTGGGCGGCTTCCGCTGGCTCGCCGCGCGCGTGCGGCGCTGTCCCGTCTCTTCTTCGAGGATCGCATCGCCCGACCCGAGATCGCAGACCTCGAGGGTCCCGCCACTGCCGTGTCACCGCATCCGCCCGCAGAGGTCGAGGTGTTGCCAGAGAGAGCATCCGTGTAAGTGGGTGGTCGCTGCCAGACTCGGAACATGACGTCGAGCATCGGCACGCCGGGCGGTACGCCGGAGCGGCCCGCGCTGTTCTTCGCGGGTCCGGAGGAGTTCCGCGCCTGGCTCGAGGCGCACCACGACACAGAGACCGAACTGTGGATGGGCCTCTACAAGAAGCACGTGCCCGACCGCGGACTCACCTGGGAGCAGGCAGTGCCCGAGGCCCTCTGCTTCGGCTGGATCGACTCCGTAGGGCAGCGTATCGACGCGCATGCGACACGCCAGCGATGGACGCCGCGCAAGCCCTCGAGCATCTGGTCGCGCGTGAACATCGACCTCGTCGCGAAGCTCAGGGCCGAGGGTCGCATGCATCCCGCCGGGCTCGCGGCCTTCGAGCGTCGCCGTGAGGACCGTTCGGCCGTCTACTCGCACGAGAACCCCAACGTCGAACTGCCGCCGCAGTTCGCCGCGCAGCTCGAGGCGGATGCTGCCGCGACGGCGTTCCTCGCCGCGGCCACCGAGACCTATCGCCATCAGGTCACCCATTGGGTGGTCTCGGCGAAGCAGGAGGCGACCCGCCAACGACGCTTGGCTCAGCTGATCGACGACAGCGCTGCGGGGCGGTTGGTTCCGTTCCAGCGCTACGGTGTGGTGCCGAAGTGGGTCGAGCGCGCGGCCGCTGCCGCGCAGGCTGCGGCAGCATCCGGTTCGGCGGCACTCCCATCGGAGGCTGCACCCGACCCGGAGTGACGCTCGGCTCAGCGGATGCGGTTACCCATGATCAGCGAGGCGGCGCAACAACCGAACGAGCGTGGCCTGTTCCTCTCGGCTGAGCCCCTGCAGCTCGTCGGATTCCCGCTCGGCGAGCCGGCGCATGGCGTCATCGACGTGTGAGGCGCCATCGGCGGTGAGACGCACGAGCACGCTGCGACCGTCACGTGGGTTGGGCCGGCGGTCGATCAGGCCTCGGCGCGAGAGGTTCTCGAGCCGGTTCGTCATCGCCGCGCTGCCGATCATCGTGGCCTCGATGAGCTGAGCCGGGCTGAGCTCGTGTGGCGGCTGCGCGCGGGCGAGAGCGGCGAGAACGTCGAATTCCCAGGTGGCCAGGCCGGCACCGCTGAACGCGTCAGCCCTCAACCGTGCGAGCCTGCTCGACACCCGCCGCAGCCGCGACATCACGTCGAGCGGCGTCAGGTCGACGTCGGGGAGCCGACGTGACCAGGCATCGATGATCAGGTCGACTTCATCATCGCTCTCGCTCACCCCTTTGAGCCTACCGTCGAGGCCGCGGGCCGCGTGGCGGCGTCGCGTCGCGCTACCTATCCAGGGCGCCCGCCGCGAGGAACTCCACCCCGGCCTGTCGAAAGGCGCGCGATCCCGGCGCGTTGAAGTGGTGGCGGCCGGCGAGCTCGACGAACGTGCCCGTCGGCGTGAGGTCGGCGAGGGCGCGCGAACGCTCGAGGATCGCATCCTCGCTGCCCGTCGCGAACAGGATGGGCTGGGTCGGCGGATGCGCCGGGTCGGGGTCTGCGTCGCCGAGCCGCATGCCCTCCGCAAGCGCGATGAGTGCCCGCAGGTCGTTGCCGGCGACGCGCTCGGTGAGGGCGACATAGTTCTGGGTCACCCGGTCTTCGACGGGCGTGCCGGCCTCGACGTAGGCTCGCGCCTGCTCGATCTGCAGTCGGGCGAGCGGACGGCCGTCGGGGATGCCGCCCAGCACCGCTCGCTCGACGGCATCCGGCGCCTGTACCGCGAGCTGCCAGCCCACGCGCGCGCCGAGCGAGTACCCGACGTAGAGAACGGAGTCGAGCAGGTAGGTCTGCAGCACCGTGACGAGATCCTCGACGAGGGCGTCCATGCCGTAGGCGGTTGCGTCGTGCGGCTTGTCGCTGGCCCCGTGACCGCGCTGGTCGACGCCGAGCACACGGAACCCGGCGCGCGTGAGGTCGCGTACCCATCCCGTGTTCGCCCAGTTGTCGCGGCAGCTGGATGCGAAGCCGTGCACGCAGAGCACCGTCGGTGCGTCGTCGTCGCCCCAGAGATAGGTGGCGAGGCGAAGGCCGTCGGCCGACATCACGTACTGCGGCGACGGCATCTCGGTCAGCATCGGAAAGGCGGCGCTCATGGTGCCCATTCTGTCGGTCGAGGCGCCGCTTTCGGCGCCGTTGTCGTCGAGCGGCATCGCAGGCCGATCAGCACGCGGCGTCAGCGGACCGCATCCTCGAGCACCGCGTGCGCGGCGTTGTGGCCGCCGATGCCGCTCACAGCACCGCCGCGCACGGCACCCGACCCGCAGAGCAGGATGCGTTCATGCCGCGTCGCGACACCCCACCGCCGAGCCGGGGTGTCGCGCGGGTGGTCGTCATCGAGGAACGGCCACGAGAGCTCGCCATGGAAGATGTTGCCGCCTGGCATGTTCAGCGCGGCTTCGATGTCGCGAGTGGTCTTGGTCTCGATGCAGGGGCGCCCATTCTCATCGCGCAGGATGAGGTCTTCGATGGGCTCGGCGAGAACGGAATTCAGTGAGGCGAGCACGGCTCGCTGCAGTCGTTCGCGCTGCTGCTCGTTGTTCTCGGGGGTGATCAGGCGGTCGGGAACGTGCAGGCCGAAGACCGTGAGCGTCTGCGCGCCGCTCGCGGCGAGTTCGGCGCCGAGGATCGACGGATCGGTGAGCGAGTGGCAGTAGATCTCGCAGGGCAGAGGCAGCGGAATCTCGCCGGCTTCGGCCTGCCCGTGGGCTGCCTCGAGTTGGGTGTACGTCTCGTTGATGTGGAACGTGCCTCCGAAGGCGGCCTCCGGTGCAACGCTGCTGTCGCGGAGCTTCGGGAGCCGCTTCAGCAGCAGATTGACCTTTACCTGCGCTCCCTCCGGCTGGATCCCCGCGGCACCATCCGTGCCGAGAAGTCGTTCCAGCACGGCGGGCGCGACGTTGGCGAGCACATGCCCTCCGGTCACCGAGCGCTGCATGCCGTCGACGGCATACGTCACCGTTCCATCGGGATCGATCGCGGTGACGTCCGCCCCGGTCAGGATCTTCGCGCCCGCCTCCACCGCTGCTCGCGCGAGTTCGGCGGTCACCGCCCCCATGCCGCCGATCGGCACATCCCAATCGCCCGTGCCTCCGCCGATGACGTGGTAGAGGAAACAGGTGTTCTGCTGCAGGCTCACGTCGTGCGCGCCCGCGAACGTGCCGATGAGCGCATCCGTCAACGCGACGCCCCGCACCACGTCGTTCTCGAGCCGGTCCTCGATGAACGCGCCGAGGGGGCGCTCGAACAACGCCGCCCACAGCTCGTCGTCATTGAGCAGTGCCCGAGCCTGGCTGCGCGTGGGGAGCGGACCCGTCATCGTGGGCCAGAGCGCCTGGGCGACCCGGGTGGTGTCGTCGTAGAAGCGGTCGAAGGCTGCGGCATCGGCCGCGGCGCTGATGCGCGCGAACGACGCTCTCGTGGCATCAGCATCCGCGCGGTCGACCAGCAGACCGGCGCCCTCGGCGGAACCCGGCACCGGCGTGTACGACGAATAGCGGCGGCGAGCGAGCCGGATGTCGAGCCCCAGATCGTCGATGATCGCCTGCGGCAGCAGGCTCACGAGATAGGAGTACCGGGAGAGTCGGGCGTCGACGCCCTCGAAAGCGACGGCGCTGACCGCGGCACCGCCTGTGATGGCGAGCCGTTCGAGCACGAGCACCGTGAGCCCGGCGCGGGCGAGGTAGGCCGCCGCGGTGAGGCCGTTGTGGCCGCCTCCGACGATGACGACATCGTGATGGGGAGTCGGCTCGGGCGACGATGCATCTGACACGCACCCACTCTTCCAGACACGCACTTCTCCGCGAGCTGCACTTGGGATGAGACGACGAGAAGAAGAACGAAAGAAAGTACTTGCATCTATGGCAAGTAGGTCCTACGCTCGCCCCATGACCGATCACCTTTCATCACCCAGCGACGTCGACGGTTCCCGGCCCAGCGCCGAGGAAGCGAGCGCTCAGCTCGCCCGGGCGGCATCGGCGCAGCGCGCCGTCGCCGCGGAGAGTTCCGCACCCGCGGCAGCGTGGCTGTCGGGCTTGGGTGTCGCATCCGCTCTCTATGTCGCAAGCCTCGGCTGGATCTGGCCGGCGGCGGGCGAGGCCGGGGTCGTGGGCATCTCGGTGATCTTCGCGCTCAGCCTCGCCGCCCTCGCGCTCACCCAGCTGCGCGGGCTCAGGGCGAAGAGCACGCACTTCTCCCGGCGTTTCGGCGGCGCGATGGCGGCCTGGGCCGTGCTGTTCGCCGCTGCGCTGGTGATCGGCCTGCTCTTCTTCGAAGGCGCACCCGCATTCTTCGTTGCAGCCGCCGTTCTCGTCGCGGTGCCGCCCTTCTGGGCGTCGAACGTGGAACGGAATCGCGATGGCCGCATCCGCTGAGCGCGCCCACGCGCGGCACCGGCTCGATCCCCTCCTGCAGCGGCCCATCCCGTTCTCCATCGTGGCCGTGTTGGCGGCATCCGAAGAGGCCGAGTTCGCGTTCGTGCGCGACACCGTCGAGATCAGCGACCCCACGCTCAGCAAGCAGGCGGCGGCGCTCGAGGATGCCGGGTACATCCGCATCCGCAAGGGGTACGTCGGCAAGTTCCCGCGTACCTGGCTCTCGGTGACGGAGGCCGGGCGCTCGGCCTTTGCCGCCCACGTGGCGGCCCTGCGGGAGATCGTGCAGTAACTTCCGCCGACCTGTCGCGTAACCCACGGTGAAGCCTGCGTCAAGTGCCGGGCGCAGGGCGACGCGCTCGGGAACAATGGGCGGAATGCAGCCATGTGTTCCTTCCCTGCCCCGGCATCCGTCCCGATCGGGCGCTTCCCGTGGCTGACGCTTCGACGACGGCCGCGACGACCGCAAGCACCGGCGAGTCCGACACGCGCCTGCGCCGCTCCATCACCGGCCCGCTCCTCTTCCTCTTCGTGCTCGGCGACGTTCTCGGCGCCGGCATCTACGCGCTCATGGGCGTGCTATCGAAGCAGGTCGGCGGCGCGTTGTGGCTTCCCTTGCTTCTCGCGCTCGTGATGGCGCTGTTCACCGCTTCGTCCTACGCCGAGTTGGTAACGAAGTACCCGAAGGCCGGCGGCTCGTCCGTCTACGCCGACCGCGCGTTCAAGCGCCCCGTCATCTCGTTCCTCGTCGGATTCTGCATGCTCTCCGCCGGAGTCGTGAGCGCAGCCGGCCTGTCGCTCGCCTTCGCGGGCGACTACCTCGCCACCTTTCTCGACGTGCCGGCCGTGCCTGCGGCGCTCGTCTTCCTCGCCGTGGTCGCGGCGCTGAACGCCCGCGGCATCCGCGAGTCCATGGCGAGCAACGTGGTGATGACCATCATCGAGCTCAGCGGCCTGCTGATCGTGATCGTGGCGGGAGCCGTCGTGCTCGGCTCGGGCAGCGGCGAGCCTGCGCGGGTGCTCGAGTTCCGCGACGGGGTATCGCCCTGGGCCGCCGTACTCGGCGCCACCATCATCGCCTTCTACTCCTTCGTGGGATTCGAGACCTCGGCGAACGTGGCGGAGGAGCTCCGCACCCCGCGCAACTATCCCAAGGCGCTCTTCGGCGCGCTGGCCGTGGCAGGAGCCGTCTATGTGCTCGTGGCGCTGGCCAGCTCGATCACGCTCTCGCCGGGCCAGCTCGGAAAGTCGAGCGGTCCGCTGCTCGCCGTCGTGTCGGCATCCGGTATCGGCGTGCCCGAGTGGCTGTTCAGCGTGATCGCGCTGATAGCCGTGGCCAACGGCGCTCTCCTCACCATGATCATGGCGAGCCGCATGACGTACGGCATGGCGGAGCAGGGGCTCCTCCCCCGCGTGTTCGGCCGCGTGCTGCCGAACCGCCGCACGCCGTGGGTGGCCATCGTCGCCACGACGCTCATCGCCATGGCCCTCACGCTGCTCGGCGACCTGTCGATTCTCGCCGAGACGGTCGTGTTCCTGCTGCTGTTCGTGTTCGGCAGCACCAACATCGCCGTGCTCGTGCTGCGTCGCGACAAGGTGGACCACCCGCACTTCCGCGCATGGACGGTGCTTCCTATCCTGGGCGTCGCGTCGTGCGTGCTGCTGCTCACCCAGCAGCAGCCGAAGGTGTGGCTTTTCGGTGCGATCGTGCTCGTCGTCGGCGCGGTGGTCTTCCTCGTGGCGCGCCGGGTGTCGGGTGTACGCGGTTCGGCCGCCGTCCGTGAGACCGCATCGCCGGATGAGGATTCCGCACCGTCCCGCTAGGTTCCGGGCTGCGGATGCGGGGCTCGCCAGGATCGGCGGCCGTCACCGCGTCGCTTCCTCAGACGGATGCTGGCGGCCAGACGTAGGGCAGGTCGGCCGGCACATCCGGCGCCAACTCGGCGTAGAACTCCGGATCCTTCCGCAGAAGGTTCGACCGGTGCGATCGGTGCAGCTGTTCGTCGCCGAGCCACGGCGGTAGGGGGAAGGTGCTGGCGCGGTAGGCGGTCGCATCCTCGGGCACGAGGTCGAGGTCTGCGAGTGTCTTCGCCCGGCAGGTGTCCGCGTGCCCGCGCGACTCCCACTCGTCGCAGATGGCGTCTTGGTAGGCCATGAGGGCCGGCCGATAGCCGCGCCACATGCGCACGACCGGATGGTGCTGCCATCCGTAGCCCGGCAGGGTGAGGGCGCGCATCACCTGCAGCGTCTCAACGCGCTGCTTTCCGAGCCGGCTCGCGTCGAGCGCCGCGGCGCTTCGCGCAAAATCCGCATAGGGAAGAAAGGTCTGCATCAGGCTCTCGCTGCTGTCGCCGATGTGTCGTCGCCGTGCCCGCTACTGCTAGAGGACGCGGAGTGCGGACCCCTTGTGGGCGGCGCGGGCGCCGGTCTTCTCGCTCTCGACGATGAATGTCGGCTCATCCTCGCTGGCGGTGAAGTGCTGTCCCTCGAAGGTGAAATCCGAGGTGCGCCGCTCCACGACCTGACCGCGCGTGCGGCCTTGCGACGTGTTCCAGCTCACCCGGTCGTTCACGGCTACCATTCGCGTCTCCTCGGTCGGTGACTCATCCGGTCTGCTCAGCAGGCTACGTTCTGCGATGCGGACGCCCAAGGCCTTGACCGCGGGCGGGGCGCGTGCACGTCGCCCCGGGGTTCTTCAAGCAGGACGGCTGCATCGAGGAGGCGGGCTGCTTCGAGCAGGAGGACTCGCCTGGCTCCGAGAGTGGCTCCCCTAGGATGAGCAAATGCCCCTGTTCGATCACCTCGGCATCACCGTCGACGACCTGCCCCGGTCCATCGCGCAGTTCGACCCGGTTCTGCAGGCCCTCGGATTCAGCCGGCACGACGCCGACGGATCGGTCGCGTGGGAGTCGCCCGATGAGGCCGAACTCATCCTCTTCCCCGCCCGCGAGAGGGGAACTGGACCGCATCGGCACGGCGAGGTCGGATGGCAGCACCTCGCCTTCGCCGTCGATTCGCGCGCCGAGGTCGATCGCCTGCACGCGATCGCCATGGATGCAGGCTGGACTGCCGTGCGCGAACCCAAGGTGTACACCCGGTTCTCGGACCGCTATTACGCCTCGTTCGTGGAGGACGACAACGGCATCCGCTTCGAGTTCATGTACAACCCGCCCCGCGAGGCACCTGCAGCAGAGTAGGCGACGGGCCGGCCCGGTCGACGTCGGTGCTGTCAGGATGCCGCACGCACGAGCGGACCACCCACCCACGCCTCCACCTCACGTGGCGAGCGCAGGCGAACGATCGGCAGGTCGGGATGCGCCGACTCGAGCGCCGGAATCTGCTCGGCGAACTTCGCCCTCGTCGTGAACGACCAGCGCACGATGTGCTCGGGGTCGGTGAAGATCGTATGCAGCGGCGGCTCGATGTTGCCGTTCCACAGTCTTTCCCGTCGCAGGCGTCGTCGCAGGGTGCGCCTCACCACGCGCGGCAGTGTGACCGTCGCGAACGGCGGATCGAGCCATACGACAAGGTCGGCCCGCTCGGCCAGAAGCGGCTTCACGGCGTTGTACTGCCACTCCGTCGTCCATGATTCGCCGGCGACCAGCGACCGTACGTCGTCGAGGAACTCCTCCCGGGGAACCCAGCCGGGACCGTGGAACAGGGCGTCGATCTCGACGTGGGGCGCGTCGACGAGCGCAGCAATCCGCTTGGCCAGGCTGGTCTTGCCCGATCCCGAAACCCCGGCGACCAGCACCCGGCGGGGCCGGCCCGGCAGGGGATCGTCGAAGCGCAACACGTCATCATCGTAGGCACTGCTCGCGGGCCGCGGTCGCGCGCGGGCTGCCGCCCACAGGTCGGCTGCGACATCCCTTCCCGTTCACTCCTGCTCGGGAAGCACCGGCGTCGACGGACAGCCGCGGCGATGACGCGGCCGCGATCCGGGTGCATCATCCGGCCGTCGAGTGCGCCTTCGTCTGGACAGAATTGGCGTCGCGGCTCAAGTAACACTCGGCGTACTCGTGCGCATCGTTGATGATGAGCGCCACCCTCTCGGGAGCCGCCTGCAGCGTACCGTTGACCACACCGAGTGTCGGGATGACGCCGCGGCGCACCGGCAGCCGCCAGGCCGCGACATACCCGGCCTCGTGGACGCCGGACGAGTGGAAAGCTGGATCGCCCAGGCACACGTGGCCGAACGACCGGTTGCTTCTTGTGAACAGCTCCTCGTCGGGCAGGTCGTGATACACCGGCACCGTGTCGTGATGCCCGGTCTGCACGAGCGGCGTGATCGACGAGATCGCGTCGTACCAGGCCTCGCCCGCGACCAAGTGCCCCGGCACGGCCTCTCGAAGCTCCCGCGCCAAGCTGCGCAGCCCCTCCGTGCTGTCGCCATTGGGGTCGTTGGAGTACATCGCCGTGATGTCGAGGAACGTGGCGTCGAAGCCGAACCTCTCCTGTAGTCGTGCGATCTGTGCGACGAGATGACGCCGCCACGGCTCATACGCGAGATTTATCAGCGCACCGCCGCCGTAGTCGTAGTGCCGCGAACCGTCCCAGTCAACAGAGCCGGCATCACTGAGGCCGCTCGCTCTCCGCAGGATGCCCGGCTCTGCCCACCGCTCGAAACCTGGCACGTCTCGGGAGGCGATGTTCGCGCCGAACATCGGCATCACGTGCACGCCAAGTTCGTGAGCGCCGTCGACGAGTCGCTGGAAACCAGCATCACCCCCCATCGTCGGCTCAGCCCGGTACGAACCGTAGTTGCGGTAGTACCGTCCTTCCCACCCCGGTAAGTAGGCCAGCACACGACGGCCATCGATCTCACGTGCGATCGTGCGCAGCGCCTCAAGCATCGCCTCATAGTCGAGGAAGGTCTTGCCCGTGAAGTGCTGCCCGTGCAGGGTGGCAACCAAGCTCACCTCCCGCATCCAGTCGGGCACATCGTCCCGGGTCTCCCAGGGATCCGCGGGATGGGAGGAATGCACGTGTGAACGATGCTCGACGGCGCTTTGGAGCTTCGCATCTGCGCCGCGCAGCACGACCCAGGCGGGCGCGGCGAAGTCGGGCGCAGGACGAGAGGCGTCAGCCTCGATGATGAGCTCAATGTCGACGAGTGTCACATCGTCGAAATGGGGGATGACCGCGAACGTCTGCGGGTGCATATGCTCCGCCAGCGAGCGAATGGCGAGCGTCTGTTCAGGGTCGGATCCGACATGAGCGAGACTCGGGCTGGCCAGGTCGAACCAGCCGTTCGGATAGCGGATGATCCGGCCGCCGTCCGGTACGTCGAGTCGACCCTCCCTGACTCCCTCCACGACGCCCCTGGGAACGTCGTGGAGGGTGATGGCAAGTGAGCGAATACCGTCCGCGTGGAAGCCCGATATCTGAATCCGGCTTCCTCCTTTCGTGGGCGACACGACGACATCAACGCTCCCCGCGGCCGCCTGTTCGCCGCCGGCCCATCGCAGCGCGGGCGAGGCGATCCGAACGGAGCCGTCGCCATCCGTGGTCTCGGTCGTGAAGTCGGGGTCCATCCCGTACACGTTGTCGAAGGTGTGCAGTCGGGCGCTGATGACCCCGACTGGGGTGGCGAATCGGGGATGCGGCCAGCGGAAGCTGAGGTCCATCATTCGGTGGGTCTCCTGTAGGTCAGTGGTAGTGGATCACTCGGTCAGTTGCCGAGTCGCTCATCCCATGCGGATTGCGTGGACTTGATCGCATCCGCGCCCTGCCCATCGAAGACCCAGGAACGGATCGTCTGGAGGAACGGTCCCGTGGCGTCGATGAAGAGGGAGTTGTACTTGGCCGTGTTGGGCACCTGAGCCGTCGCGATCAGCTCGTTCGCCGTTTGACGGCGGGAATCCGAAGCTGTGACGGCATTGTCGACGAGGTCGGAGCGCACGACGAGGGATCCCGCCTTCGCGACGATGTCGGTCTGCTGCGGCTCCTCCATGCTCCATTCGATGAAGTCCCACGCCGTCTTCGGGCTCTTGGCCTTCACCGATACTCCGGCAACGTCGCCACCGAGGAACGCACCCGTTCCCCCGTCATCGCCCGGGATAGGTGTGACACCGAAGTCCGGGCCACCATCGGATCCGTAGAGGCCGATTCCAAAGGAACCCAGGGCGAGCATACCGATCTTGCCGGACTGGAAGCTCGTCACCCACGTGGCTCCGGTATCGTCCTTCGCCGACGCTGGGATCAGCTTCTCGTCCCACATCGTCTTGAAGAGATCGAACGTCTTCGCAACCGCGGGGTCATCGAGGGTCGCCTCCGTGCCGGCTGTGTTCATGACATCGCCGCCGTTCGCCCAGATGAAGGGAAGAGTGGCGTAGGCATTGCAGCCAGCGCAGTTGCCCGCGAAGTAGAAGCCGTACGTGTCATCACCCAACGCCGTGATCTTGCGGGCCGCGTCGAGAACGTCAGCCGACGTCTTGGGAGGCGAGGCCGGGTCGAGCCCGGCCTTCTCGAAGAGCGTCGGGTTGTAGTAGAGCAATGAGACGTCGAGCTGGTGGGGAACGCCATAGATCTTGCCGCCATCGCTCGCGATGTCGATAGCTCCCGGGGCTAGCTGGTCGGCATAATCGAGAGCCTTCACTTTGGAGGTGACGTCGGCCAGCAGACCCTCCGTGACGAGCGCCTGGGCGTTCGCGATATCGACCACCGCGATATCGGGGGCATCTCCGGAGCGCACGCCCTGCACGTACTTCTGGACGTATTGAGCATCCGGGATGGCGACCATGGTGATCTTGCGCTTCGGGTTCTCTTTATTCCAGGCGGCCACGAGCGACTTGTCGAGGGGAGCGTCAGCTGCTCGCACCCAAAGGGTCGCGGGCCCATCGCCGCCCGATGAGGCGGCTCCTGAGTTCGATGTACACGCGGTGGCTGTCAGGGCCATGCCTGCAGCGACGGCGATGGACGTGATCCGCAGCGCTGTGCGGGTGGTTCCTCTCATGGGTGTTGCCTTTCTCTCGTGCTCGTCATCGAGCGTGGTGAGGATCTCAATGGATGGTTTCGCTCAGCCCTTGACGGCACCGGCCGTGAGGCCTGCCACGTAGTAGCGCTGAAGAATGAGGAAGACGATGACGCACGGCACTGCGGAGATGATCGCGCCAGCTTCGAGCACTCCCCAGTTGAGCGTTCCGAACGCCCCGGACTGCAGGCTGGCCAGCGCCACGGGAAGAGTGAACGACTCCTGTCTCGTGGTGAAGATGAGGGCAGCCAGGAACTCGTTCCACGCGTTGAAGAACGCATAGATCGCAACCGTCGCGATGCCAGGAACGACCATCGGCGCCATGATGCGCGTGAGCGTGGTGATGACCGAGGCGCCGTCCATGATGGCGGCCTCCTCGATGCCGAGCGGTATGGACTGGAAAGCCGCTCGCATCGTGAACACGCCGAATGGCAACACGAAGCTGGTGTAGACGAGCACGAGTCCGAGGATCGAGTTCGTCAGACCGACGGAGTCCAGGATGGTGTACATAGCCGGGATGATCGACTGGAACGGGATCATCAACGTCGACAGCAACACGATGAACAGAACCCCGGCGCCGCGAAACCGGAACCGCGCGAAGCCGTAGCCCGCCAGCACGCTCAGCAGGGTCGCGAGCAGAACAGTGCCTGCCGATGCCATCACGCTGTTGCCCGCATAAGCCCACATGCCGGCATCCGTCAGCAGCGCGAAATTCTCAATGCTCGGATGCTGCGGAACGTAGGTCGGCGGAACCTGCGCGAATTCCGCTGAGGTCTTGAACGACGAGACCACCAGCCAGAGCAGCGGCGAGGCGAACAGCAGCGCAATGATCGAAGCGCTGGTGTAGAAGGCCGCTGAGGTGAAGAACCCGCGCTGCCCTGGGTGGCGTCTGTACGCGGGCGCCTGCCGGATGGGCATGCGCGGCTCGTCGTCGGTTGCCGGACGGATCAGCGTGGCGCTCATCGATCCTCCCCTCTCCGTAGGACTCGGAATTGCACGACGGTGAGCAGCAGGAGTATCACCATGAGGATCACCGACAACGCTGCCGCGTAGCCCAGATCGAAGTCGATGAACCCTGCTCGGTAGATCAGATACACGATGGTCACGGTCGAGCTGTCGGGGCCGCCCTGGGTGAGGATGAAAAACTGGTCGAAGGCCAGGTAGCTGCTGATCACCGTGAGAATGAGGACGAGCGCGATGGTCGGTTTCAGCAGCGGGAGAGTGATCGACGACGTGCGCCGCCACCACCCGGCTCCGTCGAGCTGCGCTGCTTCGTACAAGTCCTCGCTGATGGCATTCATGCCGGACATGAGAAGGAGCATGGTCAGTCCGACCGTCTTCCACACCACGAGGATGATCACCACGGTGAACGCGGTTGCGAAGTTGCCGAACCAGGAGATCGACTCATCGATGACGCCGAGGTCGCCAAGAGCGGCGTTCACGACGCCGATGCGCCCGTCAAGGATCCAGAGCGTGATATAGCTGGCCGTCGCAAATCCAATGACCACCGGCAGCACATAGATGGTGCGGAAGAAGGCGACACCCCGCCGCCGCGCAGAAACGAGGAGGGCGAGCCCGAAGCCGGCCACGAACAGCACCACCGTGACGACGACGGTGTACAAGGTCGTGAAGGCTATGGCTCGCCACATGCCGGCGTCTCCTATGGCCCGCGCGTAGTTGTCCAGCCCGATGAATGTGAGGTCGCCCAAGAGCGAGTACTTGAAAAAGGAGATGACCACCGTCCAGAGTGTCGGTGCCACGAACAACACGACAACCAAGGCGAGGGCGGGTGCCACGAACAGCAGCCCCGCGCGCTGACGGCGTCGAAGCGGATTCACTCCCCTACCGCTGCGGCGCTTACGACGGGCCAGTGCTGGCACGAAAGGCGTCATTGCCATGATGTCCTTCTCGGTTTTCTCTCGCTTACGAAATCGTTTCCGCGATCGGGATAAAGTAATCACGAAATCGATATCGTGTCAACTGCCGATCTGGCTATGCTCGACATGACGAACCGGAGAGGCAGCGATGACGACCGAGCAGGGCACCGCTCACCGGCGCGTGACACTCAAAGACGTCGCGGCGCGCGCCGGAGTGGCAACCTCGACGGTATCCAAGGTCATGAACGGTCGCCACGATGTGGGTCCCGAAGTGCGCCAGCGAGTCTTGGACACGGTACAGGAACTGGGTTTCCATCCCAATTCCGTGGCTCGCGGACTTCGGATGCAACGCAGTGACACCATCGCGATCATCACTGACGATCTCGAAGGGATCTTCACGAATGCGATGATGCGGGGCGTTGAGGATGCGGCGTCGGATGCAGGCGTCGGAGTGCTCTTGTGCAACAGTTACGGCGATGCGCAGCGAGAGAGCCTGCAACTGCAACGGCTGCTCGACAAGCAGGTCGACGCGCTCATCTTCATGTCCGGCAACCGTGTTGGCGAGCGGCCTGAACCTGCGCTCCCGCCCTCATCGCAGGTTCCGTACGTCTATCTCTACGAGTACGGTCTGTCAGATGTACCGTCGGTGCTGCCTGATGACGCCGGCGGCGCCGCCGCCGCAGCGCGCCACCTCGTCGACTCCGGCGCGGGTCGCATCGCCTTTCTCAATGGCCCGCTCGGCTGGGAGGCCACGGAGGACAGGTACGCCGGTTTCACGACCGAGCTCACCCGCCTCGGGCGAGAGCTCGATCCCGACCTCTACGCTCGAACGGGGTCGTGGAACCCTGAGGACGGCTACTCCATGATGAAGAGCTTCCTCGGCCGGCGGCCCGACATCGACGCCGTCTTCTGTGGCAGCGACGATCTCGCCACCGGCGTGATGGCGGCAGTGTATGACGCCGGCAGATCCATCCCCAGTGACGTACAGGTCGTGGGCTTTGACGACAGGTCACTGGCCATTCATCAACGACCGCCGCTCACGACAGTCGCCCTGCCCCTCGCCGAGATGGGGCGCATCGCAGGCAAGGCCGCGCTCGACCTGGTGCTCGGAGAGGACCCCGGGTTCTCTCGGCTTCGCGTGCCTTGCACCCTCGTTGCCCGAGGCACCACGCACTCCTGATATCGGCTCGGCGGCAAGCGACCTGTTCGTGTCAATCTCGCGCCGATGGCGCCTCGGGCTACCCCTTCCCGCTCACTCCTGCTCGGGAAGTACCGGTGTCGACCAGCCGGGATCGTGCCCGAGATGAACGGCCCGGGCGACGGATGCCGCGCCGAAGCGATCACGGACGGCGTCGAGCACCGTGTCGAGCCGGGCTCCCTCGGACCAGTCGATCGGAAGCTCCGGCTGGAGTTCATCGACACGGCCCAGCTGGGACAGCGAGAGGCCGATGAGGGTGATCCCCCGCTCGGCGATCTCGGGCTGAGCGGCGGCGAGCAGCCCCCGAGCGACCATGAGCAGCACCGCGGTGCGGTCCGTCGCCGAGCCGACCGTCTGTGATCGAGTCGCCCTGGCGAAGTCGCCGAAGCGCAGCCGCAGCACGACGGTGCGGCAGACCCGATCGCCGTCGCGGAGTCGCCGGGCGAGGCGATCCACGATCTGGGTGAGCATCACGTCGAGCTCTTCCATGGTGCGCGGCCGAGAACCGAGGGCTCGTTGAGAGCCGACGGATCCGCGTCGTCGCGTGGTGTCGACCGGTCGCGGGTCCCGCAGTCGGGCCAGCGCATGCACATGCGCGCCGGTCGCCTTGCCCAGCAGTTGCTGGGCGGTCGCGGCCTCGAGTTCGGCCAGCTGACCCACCGTGCGGATGCCGAGGCGATGAAGCTTCTCGGCCGTCACGGCGCCGACGCCCCACATCCGTTCGACCGGCAGCGGCAGGAGAAACTCCTGCTCGCGCTCCGGCTCCACCAGGAGCAACCCATCGGGCTTGCTGACGCCGCTGGCGACCTTCGCGAGGAACTTGGTGCGGGCGATCCCGACCGAGATCGCCAATCCGACCTCCGCGCGCACCCGCTCCCGCAATCGCACGGCCACCGCCTCGGGCGAGCCGGCGATGCGACGGAGGCCGCCGACCTCGAGGAACGCCTCGTCGATCGAGAGTCCCTCGACGAGCGGTGTCGTGTCGCGGAAGATCGCGAACACATCGCGGCTGGCCGCGGAGTAGGCATCCATTCGGGGCGGCACGATGACCGCATCGGGGCAGAGCTCCCGTGCCTGCCGGCCGCCCATCGCCGTGCGCACGCCGCGCGCCTTCGCCTCGTAGCTCGCCGCGAGCACGACCCCGCCGCCGACGATGACCGGGCGGCCGCGCAACTGCGGCGCATCCCGCTGCTCGACGGATGCGTAGAACGCGTCAAGGTCGGCGTGCAGCACGGTCGCCTCGCCCCGCATCCTGCCTCCCGCCGTTCGCACTTTCGTGCCAGATCGTCGCATCCACCACCGACACGAATCCATGGGCGGCCACGCTGACGATCGCTACCCTGTAGTCATGCGCCCGCTCCGGTACTCGATCAACATCACTCTCGATGGATGCGTCGACCATCGAGTGGGCATCGTCGATGAGGAGCTGCATCGCTATTCGGCCGAAATCCTCGCCCGGGCTGACGCCCTCATCTTCGGCCGAGTGACCTACGGCATGATGGAGTCCGCGTGGCGGCTGCCCCTGAGCGACGAGATGCCCGAGTGGACGCATCCATTCGCCGAGACCATCGACGCCGCGAAGAAGTACGTGGTCTCGAGCACACTCGACAGCGTCGACTGGAATGCGGAACTCATCCGCGGCGATCTGGGCGAAGCGGTCGCCCGACTGAAGCAGGAGCCGGGCCGCGGACTCTACGTGGGCGGCGTGACGCTCCCCCTCGCGCTGGCCGATCTCGGCCTCATCGACGAGTACGAGTTCATCGTGCATCCGCGCATCGTGGGCCATGGCCCGACACTCTTCGCGGGGCTCCCGGATGTCGTCGACCTGCGCCTGGTGGAGCGGCGGGAGTTCAGTTCCGGCGCGATCGCCCTGCGCTACGAGCCGAAGCGCTAGCGAAGCCACCACCCACGCTTTGCGAGCGCCCGGCGCCTACGCCGTGCGAATCCTGACCTCACGCTCCATGCGCTTCTCGTGGCGCTGCCTGCCCTTGATCGCCTCGACCTCGCGCGACTTCGGCGGCGCGTTCGTCACCAGGTCGTCGAGCATCCGTCGGGCTGCTGCGGCGATCTCGTCGATCGCGCGCTCGAACGGCTCGGCATTCGCGCGCGATGGTCGCGTCGACCCGCTGATCTTGCGCACGAACTGCAGGGCGGCCTCGCGCACCTCGTCGTCAGTGGTGGGCGGCTCGAAATTGTGAAGGCAGCGGATGTTGCGGCACATGCCTCGACGATACGCGGATCACCGCGGAACGGCATCCGTGCGCCGAAAACGGTCGATCAGTGTCGAAGCGCGTCAGCGCGTCAGTTCCTCCTGCTCGAACAAGCGTCGACGACCCGGGAGACGACGCCGTTCCTCAGGGCGGATGCCCAAGCATCCGCCCCCCTTGGAACCTGCGGCACTCGACCTAGAAGTCCCAGTCCTCGTCCTCGGTCGACACGGCCTTGCCGATCACGTACGAGGAGCCGGAGCCCGAGAAGAAGTCGTGGTTCTCGTCGGCGTTCGGCGAGAGGGCCGAGAGGATGGCGGGGTTCACATCCGTCACCGTCTTCGGGAACATCGGCTCGTAGCCCAGGTTCATGAGGGCCTTGTTGGCGTTGTAGTGCAGGAACTTCTTCACGTCTTCGGTGAGGCCGACGCCGTCGTAGAGGTCTTGCGTGTACTGCACCTCGTTGTCGTAGAGCTCGTACATGAGGCTGAAGGTGTAGTCCTTGATGTCGTCGCGCTCGGCCTGGCTGACGAGCTCGAGTCCCTTCTGGAACTTGTAGCCGATGTAGTAGCCGTGAACGGCCTCGTCACGGATGATGAGGCGCACAAGGTCGGCCGTGTTGGTGAGCTTCGCGCGGCTCGACCAGTACATCGGCAGGTAGAAGCCCGAGTAGAACAGGAACGACTCGAGCAGCGTGGATGCGACCTTGCGCTTCAGGGGCGAGTCGCCCTGGTAGTACTCCATGACGATGGAGGCCTTCTTCTGCAGGTTCGGGTTCTCCACGCTCCAGCGGAACGCCTCGTCGATCTCCTTGGTGGAGCACAGCGTCGAGAAGATCGAGGAATAGCTCTTCGCGTGCACCGACTCCATGAACGCGATGTTCGTGTAGACGGCCTCCTCGTGCGGGGTGATCGCATCGGGGATCAGCGAGACGGCGCCGACCGTGCCCTGGATCGTGTCGAGCAGGGTGAGGCCGGTGAACACGCGCATCGTCAGCGTCTGCTCCTCGGGGGTGAGCGTGTTCCACGACTGGATGTCGTTCGACAGCGGCACCTTCTCGGGCAGCCAGAAGTTGTTCACGAGGCGGTTCCAGACCTCGAGGTCCTTGTCATCCTGGATCTTGTTCCAGTTGATGGCCTGCACCTGGGAGACGAGCTTCAGCTTGTCGGGGGTCATTCTGCTTCTCTTTCTTGGGCGGCGTCTTCGACGCAGTGGATGCACGTCTCCTTCAAGACGCCCTTGTTCGTGTGATGCCTACAGCGCGCAGCTGACGCACATTTCCAGCTCGGTGCCCTCGAGAGCCATCTGCCGCAGACGGATGTAGTAGATCGTCTTGATGCCCTTCTTCCATGCGTAGATCTGCGCACGGTTGATGTCGCGGGTCGTGGCCGAGTCCTTGAAGAACAGCGTGAGGGAGAGACCCTGATCGACGTGCTGGGTGGCAGCGGCGTAGGTGTCGATGACCTTCTCGTAGCCGATCTCGTAGGCGTCCTGGTAGTAGTCCAGGTTGTCGTTCGTCATGAACGCCGCCGGGTAGTAGACGCGGCCGAGCTTGCCTTCCTTGCGGATCTCGATCTTCGAGGCGATCGGGTGGATCGAGGCCGTCGAGTTGTTGATGTACGAGATGGAGCCGGTCGGGGGCACCGCCTGCAGGTTCTGGTTGTAGATGCCGTACTGCTGAACGGATGCCTTCAGCGCGAGCCAGTCCTCCTGGGTCGGGATGTGCACGCCGGCGTTGTCGAACAGCTCCTGCACGCGCGCTGTCGAGGGCAGCCACGCGGCATCCGTGTACTTGTCGAAGAACTCGCCCGACGCGTACTTGCTGTCCGCGAATCCCTCGAAGGCCTGCTGACGCTCGATGGCGATGCGGTTCGAGGCCCGCAGCGCGTGGAAGAGCACCGTGTAGAAGTAGATATTCGTGAAGTCGATGCCTTCTTCGCTGCCGTAGAAGATGCGCTCGCGAGCGAGGTATCCGTGCAGGTTCATCTGGCCGAGGCCGATGGCGTGCGACTTGTCGTTGCCGTCTTCGATCGAGCGCACCGAGCTGATGTGGCTCATGTTCGACACCGCGGTCAGGCCGCGGATGGCCGTCTCGACGGTCTTGCCGAAGTCGGGCGAGTCCATGGTCAGGGCGATGTTCAGCGAACCGAGGTTGCAGCTGATGTCTTTGCCGATCTCCTTGTACGAGAGGTCCTCGTTGTAGGTGGTCGGCGTGTTCACCTGCAGGATCTCGCTGCAGAGGTTCGACATGTTGATGCGGCCCTTGATGGGGTTCGCCTTGTTCACCGTGTCTTCGAACACGATGTACGGGTAGCCGCTCTCGAACTGGATCTCGGCGATCGTCTGGAAGAACTCGCGCGCGTTGATCTTGGTCTTCTTGATGCGCGGGTCATCCACCATCTCGCGGTACTTCTCGGTGATCGAGATGTCGCCGAACGGCTGGCCGTACACACGCTCGACGTCGTACGGCGAGAACAGGTACATGTCCTCGCCCTTCTTGGCGAGCTCGAACGTGATGTCGGGAACCACGACGCCGAGGCTCAGCGTCTTGATGCGGATCTTCTCGTCGGCGTTCTCGCGCTTGGTGTCGAGGAAACGCAGGATGTCGGGGTGGTGCGCGTTGAGGTACACCGCGCCGGCACCCTGGCGGGCACCGAGCTGGTTGGCGTAGCTGAAGCTGTCTTCGAGCAGCTTCATCACGGGGATGATGCCGCTGGACTGGTTCTCGATCTGCTTGATCGGGGCGCCGGCCTCACGGATGTTGCTGAGCGAGAGCGCGACGCCACCGCCGCGCTTGGAGAGCTGCAGGGCGGAGTTGATGCCGCGGGCGATCGACTCCATGTTGTCTTCGATGCGCAGCAGGAAGCAGGAGACGAGCTCACCGCGCTGGGCCTTGCCCGTGTTGAGGAAGGTGGGCGTCGCCGGCTGGAAGCGGCCGCCGATGATCTCCTCCACGAGGTTCACGGCGAGGGTCTCATCGCCCTGCGCGAGACCGAGGGCGGTCATGACCACGCGGTCCTCGAAGCGCTCGAGGTAGCGCTTGCCGTCGAAGGTCTTCAGCGTGTAGCTCGTGTAGTACTTGAACGCGCCCAGGAAGGTCTCGAAGCGGAACTTCTTCGAGTAGGCCAGGTCGTTGAGCTTGGTGATGAACTCGAACGAGTACTGGTCGAGCACCGCCTTCTCGTAGTACTCCTTCTCGACGAGGTAGTCGAGCCGCTCCTTGAGGGAGTGGAAGAAGACCGTGTTCTGGTTGACGTGCTGCAGGAAGTACTCGCGCGCGGCCTCGCGATCCTTCTCGAACTGGATCTGCCCATCCGGCCCGTAGAGGTTGAGCATCGCGTTGAGCGAGTGGTAGTCCATCGCCTGACGCGGTGCGTCGATCACGGCTACGCCGCTGCTGAGTTCTGTGCTGACCAAAATGCGTCCAATCCCTCGTTGACGGTGCGTACATCGTCAGGTGTTCCGAATACTTCGAAGCGATACAGGTGCGGCACAGAGCATTTGGCCGCGATGATGTCACCGGCGAGGCAGTAGCCCTCGCCGAAGTTGGTGTTTCCGGCGCCGATGACGCCGCGGATCAGTGACCGGTTGTTCTCGTCGTTGAGGAACCGGATGACCTGCTTGGGCACCGCTCCGTTGCCGTCTCCCCCGCCGTAGGTGGGGAGTACGAGCACGTACGGCTCGGTCGCCTGCAGCGGCGCATCCTTTGGAAGGAGCGGAATGCGGGCCGCCGGGCGACCGAGCTTCTCGATGAAGCGGTGGGTGTTTCCCGAGATGCTCGAGAAGTAGATCAGATTGACCACGAGCACCTCCTGTGTTCTTCGGCCTGGTTCCGTGATGCTGTGCCTGAAGAACGGATGCGTCTCAGGCCAGTCGGGCGGCCAGTTCTTCGATCTTGTCAGGACGGAATCCCGACCAGTGACCCTCGTCGGTGATCACGACGGGAGCCTGCAGGTAGCCGAGCTCCTTGACCGCGGCCAGGGCGCTCTCATCGGCCGAGACATCGAGCGTCTCGTACGTGATTCCCTTGCTGTCGAGGGCGCGGTAGGTCGCCGTGCACTGCACGCACGAAGGCTTGGTGTAGACGGTGACCGTCATTGATAGACCCCTTCTTCTTGGCGGTTTTTCAGGCCGCGGCATCCCCTGACTGGCTGTTCTTCAATACTACATCTAGTGCTCCGCGAAAGGAACGCCCACTACATGCAGTAGTTACATTTGTGTAGTTATCCACGTGTTATCCACCGGTTTTCAACAGCTGAAGCGGATGACATCGGCGTAATTCCGCCTTCCGCCGCTGAGTTATTCACAGCCCCCATTTCGGGATTTCCACGTCTGTGCAGTTCTGACCGGCGTGTCGCGGATGTCGGTTGCGCCGGCATCCGCACCCCTATATGTGGTGCTGTGGTGATCACGATGCCACTACCCGCCGACACTGCTGGCGCGCCCGTATGGGCCGCTCGGGGCCGGCCGGGCGCCACCTACCGTTGCGCCAGTTCGGCGGCGCTTGCGCCAGTTCTTCTGGCGCAACGGCCGGCGAAGTGGCGCAACGCGAGCGGAGGCGCTCATCGGAATCCGGGGCGCGGATGTCGGTGGACCTGCGTAGCGTGAGGGTATCGGCAGCGGCGCCGGCAGCATCCGTCGCCCGCCGGGAGTATTCGAGCCAGCGAGAGGAACACGCCATGGACTGGAAGATCGAGCTCATCTTCGTCCCCGTCAGCGACATCGACCGGGCGAAGGAGTTCTACGTGAACAAGGTCGGCTTCCACGACGACTGGGATGTGCGCGTGGACGAAACGACGCGGTTCGTACAGCTGACCCCGCCCGGATCCGCGTGTTCCATAGCGTTCGGTGAGGGGCTCGGCATCCGTATGAAGCCGGGCGAGCAGAACAGCATTCAGGTCGTCGTTGCCGACGCGGATGCCGCGCGGGCGCACCTCATCGAGAACGGGGTCGATGCTAGCGAGGTGAACGACCTCGACTGGGGCCGTTTCGTGAGCTTCGCCGATCCCGATGGCAACACCTGGACCCTGCAGCAGCTGCCGAAGCGCGACTGACTCGGCTCCTCCGCCCGCCAGCCCCCTGGCACCGGGCACCCGGCACCCGGCACCCGGCGGAGGATCCGTACCTCGGCGGATGCTGCACCCTCCGCCCGCGCACCAACACTCCGCCCAACCGCGGACCCCATGGCACCCGGCGGAGGATCGGTACCACGGCGGATGCAGCACCCTCCGCCCGCGCACCAACACTCCGCCCGGTACGCAGCGCATGCAAGCCGGCGGAGGATCGGTACCTCGGCGGATGCTGCACCCTCCGCCCACGCACCTACACTCCGCCCGGTGCCGCAGCGCGTAGCGTCATGCGCTCGCTCGGTACGCCCCGCCACCGCGCACCTCCGGCATGCCTCGCTCGAGAAGAAAGCGGCGGAAGCCCGCGAGGGGCAACACCATGTCCCACGTCCAGCGGTCGACGCTGTCGACTGAGGTCTGGCCGCGGAGCGCGTCTTCACGGAGCTTCTCCTGCCAGACGATCTCCCCCGGGTCGTCGCCCTCTTTCACGATGGCTCCGCGCGTGTACTTGAGTTTGCCGTCGAACTCCTGCACCCTGCGGATGCCCTCCAGGTAGAAATCCACATCGGCGAAACCCCCGAGGATGTTCGGGAATCTCACCTGCAGATCGGGGATGACGAATCGTGCCTGACGCATTCGAACACGACTCAACGACTCCCCGGGGCTGCCGGCACGGGAGTCCGCGAAGGCGATCACCGATTCGGCGCGCGACCGGTGGAACGGCGGCGCTACGTGGTCGAGCATCTCGAGCAGCACCTCGGTCGTCAGCGGAGGCAACACGGCCGGAGCGCCGGCGGAGTGCCGGGCCTTGGCTTCGTTTCGGTACCGTTCCTGGTCGCGCCGAAGCGCGGCATCGATCGCGGCGACTGCCCTCTCCGGCGATTCGGTGATGGCCACATCGACGAGGGCTCGTTCGAGTGAGACCACTCGCACGCCGTCGATGATGACCGTCTCGGCCGGTGGGCCGCCCCGGTGGGAGGTGATGTGAGCAGCCTTGCTACCGCCCGAGGCGCCCGCGTCGAAGGTATGCACGGTCGTCGGCCAGGCACCGATCGTGGGCAGCCGATGCATCGCGACGGCGGAGAGGTGTGACACCGTCAGTGCGCGCGGCGAGCTCGCGTCGGTTGCTCGCGCCATGAAGCGGTGCCGCTCGTCGCGCCCGGCCGCCGCCCACGCGGCACCGGACACGTACCAGCCCCGTCGAACCCGCACGATCTCGCCCAGACCGATCAGACGATCGACTCCGCGTGGTCCCACTCCGCATTGCCGCAGCAGATCCGTGCTGATCAGGCCGCCGTCGACCGACGACAGGAACTCGAGATCGACGGACATCTCTTCATGTTGTCTGTCCGGATGCAGCTGAACGGGCGCTCGCGTGCGTCTGGGGAACGATCGGAGCGGTATGGCGGGGTGTGCAGGACGGGTGGAGAGAGCTGTAAGGAGGAGGTGACGCCGAGAGAGGAGGTCGGAAGGATCCTCCGCCCAGCGGCTCCGGCGGAGTGTCGGTGACTCGGCGGATGCAGGAGCGCCCGCCCCTGCATCGATACTCCGCCGAATCGCTGGGACGGGCGCGGCGGATGCGGCGGCCGGCGCGGGCGGCGGCGCGGGCGGCAGGCGGCGGCAGGCGGCGGCAGGCGGCGGGCGGCGGCAGGCGGCGGGCGGCGCGCAGGCGGCGGCTACGCCGCCGGGGGCGGCGCGGCGCTGCCGCGCCGCACCAGGGTGGGCACCCGGGCACGGTGGTCGGGGGCCTGCTCGTCGCGCAGCACGTCGAGCACCGTGGACATGATGTCGCGGCCCAGGCCGTCGAAGTCCTGCCGCATGGTGGTGAGCGGCGGCGCGAAGAACTCCGCCTCGGGGATGTCGTCGAAGCCCACAACGCTCACGTCGCCGGGCACACGCAGCCCGGCCGCGTTCAGGGCTGCGATGAGCCCGAGGGCCATCTGGTCGTTGGCGGCGAACACGGCGGTGAAGCCGCCCTCGGCGGCGAGCGCGGCTCCGAGACGGAACCCGCTCGCCGGCTGCCAGTCCCCCACGACGGGCTCCCGGGCGACGAGTCCGTGGTCGGCGAGCGCGTCGCGCCATCCGCGCAGCCGCTCCGCGGCCTCGGTCGAGCTCGCCGGCCCGCCGAGGTGGCGGATCTCGCGGTGGCCGAGGGCGATGAGGTGCTCGACCGCCGCGCGCGCCCCCGCGTACTGGTCGAGCGCCACACGGTGTCCACGGCCGTCGGGAATGGCCGCGACGGCGATCAGCGGCACGCCGAGCTCGAGCGACTGCAGCGCCTCGATCGCCTGGCGCTCGGGCGAGATGAGCACGAGCGCCTCCACGTTCTGGCGCAGCAGCATGTCGGCCGCGGAGCGCAGTGTGGTCGCATCCGTCTGCAGCATGCTCGCCATGCTCACCGCGTAGCGCGCCTCGCGTGCGGCCTCATTGAAGTTGAGCGCGGCGCTCGATGGTCCGTAGTCGGGATGCCCTGCCATGATGAGGCCGATGGTGCGCGAGCGCCTCGTCACGAGGGCACGGGCGGCGGGCGAGGGAACGTAGCGCAGCTGACGGATGGCCTGCTCGACGCGCTGCCGCGTCGCCGGGCGCACGTTCGGCAGGTCGTTGAGCACCCGCGAGACGGTCTGGTGCGAGACTCCGGCCAGCCGTGCGACATCGAAGATGTTCGCGACGCGCGCTTTGTCGTCGTCCCTGCTCACCGGTTTCGTCGGCTCCCATCCGGCGCTCGTCACGCGTGGCGCTGTCCGCTCATTATCGTGCCAATCCCTCCCGGCCCCTGACGCCTAGCGGCGCCGCGCGGTGAGCACTTTCTGAAGGATGATGAACACGAGCAGGAGCGCGCCGATGAAGATGCGGGTCCACCACGACGAGAGCGTGCCCTCGAACGTGATGATCGTCTGGATGACGCCGAGCACGAGGACGCCGAGCACGGAGCCCAACACGAAGCCGTAGCCGCCGGAGAGCAGCGTTCCACCGATCACGACGGCCGCGATGGCGTCGAGCTCGGTTCCGACGCCCGTCAGCGAGTACCCCGAGAGCGTATAGAAGGAGTAGAGCACTCCCGCCAGGCCCGAGCAGAAGCCGCTGATGACGTAGACCAGCACCTTCGTGCGCGCCACGGGCAGGCCCATGAGCGTGCCCGACTGCTCGCTGCCTCCGATCGCATAGACGGTGCGGCCCAGCCGGGAGTAGTGCAGCGCGATGAACGCGACGATCACCACGAGAATCGCGATCACGACGCTCGGCGACATCGCGACCCGTCCTCCGAGGGGGATCTGGGTCTGAGCCAGTGCGGTGAACACCGGATCGTTGATGGCGATCGCATCCTTGCTGATCACGTAGCAGAGCCCTCGCGCCAGGAACATCGCCGCAAGTGTGGCGATGAAGGGCTGCACCTTGAAGACGTGGATCATGAGGCCGACGAGCAGGCCGAGGAAGGAGGTGAGCACGAGGATGAGCGGGATGACGACGCCGGGTTCCCAGCCCTCGCGCAGCAGAGTCGCCGCGATGATGCCCGAGAGCGCGAGCACGGCGCCCACCGAGAGGTCGATGCCGCCGGTCAGGATGACGAACGTCATGCCGACGGCGAGCACGATGAGATACGCGTTGTCGACGAACAGGTTCACGATCACCTGGGGCGAGACGAACCCGCGGTAGCGGGAACCGCCGATCACGAACACGAGAAGAAGCAGCAACGCCGTCACGAGCACCGGCCCGTACTTGGGGCTGCGGAAGGTCTCGCGCACGGCGTGCACCGATTGCGCGAGCATTCCGCCGGCGGAACGCGGCACCGGGCCCGGCGCGGATGCGGGGGTCGAGCTCATGAGGTGACCGTTTCCTTTCCGGCGCGCACGGCGAGGCGTCGTCGCCACGAGCCGAAGGCGGCGTTCGTCGTCGGGGATTGGAGAAGGCAGACGGCGGTCACGACGGCCGCCTTGAAGACCATCGTCGCGATGGGCGGGATGCCGACGGTGTAGACCGTCGTGACGAGCGTCTGGATCACCAGCGCGCCGACCAGCGTGCCGGTGAGCGAGTAGCGGCCGCCGGCGAGCGAGGTGCCGCCGATCACGACCGCGAGGATCGCATCCAGTTCGATGAAGAGCCCGGTGCTGTTCGCATCCGCCGCCGTCTGGTTCGAGGTGAGGATGAGGCCCGCAACGCCCGCCGAGACGGCGCAGAACGTGTACACCGTGAACAGCAGTCCGCGCGCCCGAACGCCCGCCTGCCGACTGGCCTCTGGATTGATGCCCACCGACTCGATGAGCATGCCGAGGGCGGTGCGCCGCGTGATGATGGCCGCGAAGGCGAACAGCACGGCCGCGATCACGGTCGCGATCGGCAGGCCGAGCACGAACCCCGATCCGAGCTCTTTGAAGGGCGGAGAGTTCACCGTGATGATCTGGCCCTCGGTGATGAGCATGGCGATGCCGCGCCCGGCCGTCATGAGGATGAGCGTGGCGATGATGGGCTGGATGCCGAGCACCGCCACGAGGAAGCCGTTCCAGACCCCGAGCACGAGGCAGACGGCGAGCGCCACCACGACGGCCAGGATGACGACGCCCACGTTGCCGGGCTCCGGCGATCCGAGGATGATCGCCGAGGCGATGGCCCCCGCGATCGCGCACACGGCACCCACCGAGAGGTCGATGCCGCGGGTGGCGATCACGAGCGTCATGCCGACGGCGATGATGAGGGTCGGCGATCCGTTGCGGACGATGTCGATGAGGCTGCCGAACAGGTGGCCGTTGGTGATCGTGATGGCGAAGAAGCCGGGGAATGCGATGAGGTTGATCACGAACAGCACGATCAGCAGCACGACCGGCCAGAACAGCCTGCTGGCGGCGAAGCGGGCGAGGGCGCTCATGCGACGTCTCCTTCGATGGTCGAGCCCTCGGCGATGAGGGCGAGCAGCGAGTCGACGGTGAGGTCGTCGTTCTCGAGGTCGGCGACCATGCGGCGGTCGCGCATCACGGCGATGCGGTGACTCAGCCGCAGCACCTCCTCGAGCTCGGCCGAGATGAAGACGACCGAGAGACCGTTCTCGGCCAGGTTCACCACGAGCTTCTGGATCTCGGCCTTGGCCCCCACGTCGATGCCGCGGGTCGGCTCATCGAGCACGAGCAGCCGGGGGGCGACGGCCAGCCAGCGGGCGAGCAGCACCTTCTGCTGGTTGCCGCCCGAGAGGTTGCGCACGAGCGCATCGGGGTTGGCCGGGCGGATGTTGAACGCCTGGATGTAGCTCTGGGCCAGCTCATCCTGCCGCTTCTTCGGAATGGGCCGAGCCCAGCCGCGGTCGGCCTGCAAGGCGAGCACGATGTTGTCGCGCACCGTCAACTCGTCGACGACGCCCTCCGCTCGGCGGTTCTCCGACGAGTAGGCCACGCGCCGCGAGAGCGCCTGCCGCGGGGTCCGAAAGCGCTGCCGGTGTCCCGCCACGCGCAGTTCGCCGGCGTCCGGCCGGTCGATGCCGGTCAGGATGCGGGCGAGCTCGGTGCGCCCCGAGCCGAGCAGGCCGGCGAGCCCGACGACCTCGCCCTCGTAGACCTTGAGGTCGATCGGCTCGATGGCGCCCTTGCGGCCGAGGCCGATCGCCTCGATGAACGGCTCCTCGTCGGTGGCACCCGTCGTCGCTTCCCGCGCCTTGGTCTCCAGGGCGTCGAGGGCGACGAGCTCCTTGCCGATCATCTTCTGCACGAGTTCGATGCGCAGGATCTCATCCGTCAGGTACTCCCCCACGAGCGCGCCGTTGCGCAGCACGGTCAGGCGATCGCTGATCTCGTAGACCTGGTCGAGGAAGTGCGATACGAACAGGATCGCGACCCCCTCCTCTTTCAGGGAGCGGATCACCCGGAAGAGCTCCGCGACCTCGTCGGCATCAAGGCTCGAGGTCGGTTCGTCGAGGATGAGCACCTTCGCGTCGATGTTGATGGCCCGTCCGATGGCGACGAGCTGCTGCACGGCGAGCGAATGCGAGCCGAGCAGGGAGCCGGGCTCGATGTCGAGGTTCAGGCCGGCGAGCACCTTGGCCGCCTGACGGCGGGTGGCCCGCCAGTCGATGGCGCCGAAGCGCCGCGGCTCGCGCCCGAGCATGATGTTCTCGGCCACCGTGAGGTTCGTCAGCAGGTTCACCTCTTGGTAGACCGTGCTGATTCCGGCATCCTGCGCCTGCGCCGGGCTCGTGAAGGCGACCTGCTCGCCTGCCACGGAGATGGTGCCGGAGTCCAGGCTGTAGACACCGGTGAGCGCCTTGATCAGCGTCGACTTGCCGGCGCCGTTCTCGCCCATGAGCGAGTGCACCTCGCCGGGGAACATGCGGAAGTTCACGTCTTCGAGCGCCTTGACGCCGGGGAACGAGATGGAGATGTCGCTCATCTGGACGACGGGTACGGACTCGGGCATTCTCGGCTCTCTTCGGTGAGGCGGGCGCAGGTCGTGGGAGAGGGACGGGTGCTCCCCGTTCCCTGAAGTGTGACGGGTGCGCGGCGCGGTCGCCGTGCACCCGCCCCGGGTGTCGCCGCGGCCCACCCCCGTGGGCCGCGGCGACGGCTCGGATCAGTACTTGCGGTCGGGCAGGGCTGCCTTCGCCTGTTCCTGCGTGAAGGTGGTCTCCTCGGTGATGATGCGCTTCTCCGGGGTGTCACCATTGTTGATCTGCTTCACGATGTCGATCAGCTGCTTTCCGAGCAGCGGCGAGCACTCGACGATGAAGTTGATCTTGCCGTCGACGAGGGCCTGCATGCCGTCGTGCACCGCGTCGACGGTGACGATCTTGATGTCCTTGCCGGGCACCTTGCCCGCGGCCTCGATGGCCTCGATGGCGCCGAGGCCCATGTCGTCGTTCTGGGCGAAGATCATGTTGACATCGGGGTTGGACTTCAGCAGCGCCTCGGTCACCTGCTTGCCTCCGGCACGGGTGAAGTCACCGGTCTGGGATGCCACGACCTTGAGGTTGGGATTCGCCTTGATGGTGTCGGCGAAGCCCTCTCCACGGTCGATCGCCGGAGCGGCACCGGTCGTACCCTCGAGCTGGATGATGTTGACCGGGCCTGTGGCGTCCTTGTACTCCTGCAGCGCCCAGTCACCGGCCTTCTTGCCCTCTTCGACGAAGTCCGATCCGAGGAACGAGACGTAGAGCGAGTCGTCCTTCGAGTCGACGGCACGGTCGGTCAGCACGACCGGGATGCCGGCGTCCTTCGCCTCTTTGAGCACCGCATCCCAGCCCGTCTCGACGACCGGCGAGAATGCGATCACGTCGACGCCCTGCTGGATGTAGGAGCGGATCGCCTTGATCTGGTTCTCCTGCTTCTGCTGGGCGTCGGAGAACTTCAGCTGGATGCCCGCGTCCTTGAACGACTGCTGGATGTCCTTCGTGTTCGCGGTGCGCCACCCGCTCTCGGCGCCGACCTGGGCGAAGCCGACGACGAGCTGGTCGAGCGGCTTCGGTCCGTCGCTGGCCGAGTCTCCCCCGCCCGACGCGCATCCGGCGAGGGCCAGGAGCATCGCTCCGGCCGCCGCCACTGAAATGAGCTTCTTCATTACCAAACCTCCTTGTTCAGCATCCCGGCGGCGAACCCACTGCGATAGCCAACAGGTGCCGGGTGGTCAGTTCGTTCTGACCATGTCTGGATGTTAGCGATAACATGTGAGGGTTCACAAAGATGGATATCAATCCGTTATAAAGCTCTTGCAGAGGCTGTGCGACCGCGGGAGGCGCCGGATTGTGAGCGCTCATATCCGCCCGTTGTGAGCGCTCATCCGGGTCGTTCGGCCGACGGATGCGCCCGACCGATGGCTGCGCGCGCCCGAGGTGGGCGTCGCACCCGCGCGCGCGTAGGCTCGTGGCATGTCGGATTTCGCTCGCCACCTGCCGCTGAGCCAGCGCGGCCGGCAGGACGAGTCCGGTGTCTCCGCCCACTGGGGTCACGACATGGCGCGCATGCTCGACGCGCTCGGAGCGCGCCTGGCCGAGGGCGACGACGACGCCTGGCAGGCGGCGTCGCTGCGCACCGGCTGCACCGTGCACGAGAGCGTGGCCTACCTCGTCACGAGGCTGAGCACGTCACGACGCCAGCGTCTGGGATCCATATCGCTCGGCCTGCTCGAGAACCTGTTCAGCCTGCGCGCGACCGAGGCGGGCATCGCACGCCGTGCAGGAGCAGCGCTCTCGCGCACCGACCTCCTCGAGCAGCTGCGATCCCTTGCCACGGCAGCCGGGGCTGGAACCGGCCATGCGGGCATCCGCGAGCTCGAGACCGTGGTCGTGGGCACGCTCGACGTGAGCATCCCGCTCGGACTCGACGTGCCGATTCCTCCGGCCGCCTCGGGAGCGGTGGCCCTGCGCCGGGCCCTGACAGCTCCGACGGAGATCAAGGCGGTTGTGCGCGGCCGCAGCCTGGCGGCGACGGATGCCGGCTGGAGCTTCGGGCACGGGCCGGAACTGGTCGACACCGCGGCCGGCCTGCTGCTCTTCCTCTACGGCCGCAGCAACACCGCGCCGCATCCGCGCACCGAGGCGGAGCGCCCGCCGTCCGACGCACACTGAGCACCGAGCCGCTGAGCGCGGTCGCCGAGCCGTGGGTTCCTGAACGCTCAGGAGGTTCGTGACGGTGCCGTGCTCTCGCGCACGACGAGCTCCGCCACCCGGCGGGTGCGGTCGATCGCCCCCTGCTCGTCGGCGAGCACGTCGAGAACCTCGGCCATGATGTCGTGCCCGAGCCCGTCGAAGTCCTGGCGCATGGTGGTCAGCGGCGGCCAGAAGTGGGCCGCCTCGGGGATGTCGTCGAAGCCGATCACGCTGACGTCCGCCGGCACCGACAACCCGCCATCGCGCAGGGCATGCAGCACCCCGAGCGCCATCTGGTCGTTCGCGGCGAACACCGCAGAGGGCGGCTCGAGCGCGAGTGAACCGCCGAGGCGATAACCGCTCTCGGAACCCCAGTCGCCGACGAGCGGCTGGCGCGCCCTCAGCCCGTGGGCGGCGAGGGTGTCACGCCACGCCCGCACGCGTTCCGAGGCGTCCATGGAGTCCTCGGGGCCCGCGAGGTGCGCGATGTCGCGGTGCCCGAGGCCGATGAGGTGCTCGACGGCGGCCCGCGCACCGGCGTACTGGTCCATTCCCACCCGGTGCATGCCCTCCACCGCTTCGGAGGCGACGGTGACGAGGGGAACAGTGAGTTCGATCTCGCGGATGATCTGGGTCGCCGCCCGCTCACCGGCGATGAGCACGATGGCGGCCGCGTTCTGGCGCACCATCATGTGCACCGCCTCGCGCAGGGATGCCGGATCCAGTTGCTGCATGCTGGCCTGGCTCACCGTGTAGTCCGCCGCGCGAGCGGCCTCGTTGAATCGCATCGCCGCGTTGGAGGGACCATAGTCGGGACGACCGCCCTGGATGAGCCCGATCGTGCGCGACCGACGGCTGGCGAGCGTGCGAGCCGCTGGCGACGGCACGTAGTTCAACTGGGCGATCGCGTGCTCGACCTTGATGCGCGTGGTCGCCTTGACGCCGGGCAGATCGTTCAGCACGCGCGACACCGTCTGGTGCGAGACCCCCGCCAGCCTGGCCACGTCGAACATCGTCACGGCTCGCCCACGCAGGTCGTCGACGGCCTGCTCTGTACCGGTCATCGCATCCTCCCCCCGTTCATGATGGCAGCATCCGAACATGGCGGTCCGTGGCGACCGGGCACGAGGCCCGGCCGCCACCCCTCCACCACCACGGAGGCCTTGGTCCGGTCGGTTACGCCCCGCCCGACCGGCGCTTGTTGTAGACGTCGAAGGCCACGGCGAGCAGCAGCACGAGGCCCTTCACGGCCTGCTGCCACTCGATGCCGATGCCCATGATCGACATGCCGTTGTTGAGCACGCCGATGATGAGGCCACCGATGATGGCGCCGCCGATGGTTCCGACACCGCCCTGCACCGCCGCGCCGCCGATGAACGCCGCCGAGATCGCCTCGAGCTCGAAGCCGTCACCGGCCTTCGGGCCGGCCAGGTTCAGGCGCGCCGTGAAGATGAGTCCGGCCAGCGCTGCCAGCGTTCCCATGTTCACGAACAGCCAGAAGTCCACCCGGCGGGTCTTGATGCCCGAGAGCTCGGCCGCGTGGCGGTTGCCGCCGATCGCGTAGATGTGCCGGCCGAACACCGTGCGGTTCATGACCACCCCGTAGATGAGCACGAGCACGGCGAGCACGATGAGCGTGATCGGGATGCCCTTGTACGAGGCGAGCGCGTAGGCGAAGAAGGCGATGGCGGCCGAGATGAGCACGAGCTTGGTGATGAACCACGCGATCGGCTCGACTTCCTGGTCGTACTTCTGGCGTCCGCGACGCGTGCGCACCTGCTGCACGACGAGCGCGATGATCGCCAGCACGGCAACGCCGAGGGTGAGCGGGTCGAGCTCGAAGTCGCCGAAGACGTCGTTGAGGAAGCCGTTGCCGAGGGCACGGTACTCGGCCGGGAACGAGCCGATGTTGGCGTTGCCCAGCACCACGAGCGCGAGCCCGCGGAAGATGAGCATGCCGGCCAGCGTCACGATGAACGCGGGTATTCCGACGAACGCGATCCAGAAGCCCTGCCAGACGCCGACGAGGGCGCCGATGGCGAGCGAGAGCACGATCGAGAGCCACCAGGGCAGGCCCCACTGCACGGCGAAGACACCGGAGCAGGCGCCCACGAAGGCGGCGACCGAGCCGACCGAGAGGTCGATGTGGCCGGCGATGATGACCATCACCATGCCGATCGCCAGAACGAGGATGTAGCCGTTCTGCACGATGAGGTTGGAGATGTTCTGCGGACGCAGCAGGATGCCGTCCGTCAGGAACGAGAACAGCACGACCACCACGATGAGCGCGATGAAGATGCCGTTGCGGCCGAGGTCGGACAGGATGATGCCCAGCCGCGCCGTGAACTTGTTCTCGATGGGGTTGATGTTGCCGCCGACGGCTTGGCTCTCCGTCGACTGCGTGGTGGTGGGTTCGGACATGAGGTTCTCCTTCGAAGAATCCGCTGGCGCCGGCGCTAGCGGGGCTTCTCCATGGTCATGAGCTTCAGGACGGATTCGGGCGTCGCCTCTTCGATGGGCAACTCTCCGGTGATGCGGCCCTCGGAGAGGGCATAGATGCGGTCGCAGATGCCGAGCAGCTCGGGCAGCTCGGAGGAGATGACGATGACGCCCTTCCCCGCGGCGGCCAGCCGGTTGATGATCGTGTAGATCTCGTACTTGGCACCGACGTCGATGCCACGCGTCGGCTCATCGAGGATGAGCACGTCGGGATCCGAGTAGATCCACTTCGAGAGCACGACCTTCTGCTGGTTGCCGCCCGAGAGCTTGCCGGTCTTCACGAGCACGTTCGGAGCCTTGATGTTCATCGACTTGCGATAGTCGTTGGCCACCTTGTACTCCTCGTTGTCGTGCACGAGGCCGAACCGCTCGAGCTTCTTCAGCGAGGCCATCGAGATGTTGCGCTTGATGTCCTCGATGAGGTTGAGGCCGTAGGTCTTGCGGTCTTCCGTGGCATAGGCGACGCCGTTCTCGATCGCCTCTGCGACCGAGCGCATCCGGATCTCCTTGCCGCGCTTGAAGACCCGGCCGCTGATGCGCGAGCCGTAGGACTGGCCGAACAGGCTCATCGCGAACTCGGTTCGCCCGGCGCCCATGAGCCCGGCGATGCCGACGATCTCGCCCGCCCGCACGTTGATGCTGACGTTGTCGACCATCACGCGCGAGGCATCCTGCGGGTGGTGAGCCGTCCAGTCCTCCACGCGCAGCAGTTCCTCGCCGATGTTCGGCGTGTGCTCCGGGTAGCGGTGCTCGAGGTCGCGGCCGACCATGTCCTTGATGATGCGGTCCTCGGTCACGTCGGCCTTGGCGATCGTCTCGATCGTCTTGCCGTCCCGGATCACGGTGACCGAGTCGGCCACCTTCCTGATCTCGTTGAGCTTGTGGCTGATGATGATCGAGGTGATGCCCTGCTCCTTCAGGTGAAGGATGAGGTCGAGCAGGTGGTCGGAGTCCTCGTCGTTCAGCGCGGCGGTCGGCTCATCGAGGATGAGCAGCTTCACCCGCTTCGAGAGGGCCTTGGCGATCTCGACGAGCTGCTGCTTGCCGACGCCGATGTTCATGATCTTGGTGGTGGGGTTGTCGTTCAGGCCGACCCGGGCGAGCAGCTTCTGCGCCTCGTGGTTGGTCTTGTTCCAGTCGATCAAGCCGCGGCTCTTGACCTCGTTGTTGAGGAAGATGTTCTCGGCGATCGAGAGGAAGGGGCTCAGCGCGAGCTCCTGGTGGATGATCACGATGCCCTTGGCCTCGCTGTCGGTGATGTTCGAGAACTGCACCACCTCGTCCTCGAAGACGATGTCGCCCTCGTAGGTTCCGTGACCGTAGACGCCGCTCAGCACCTTCATCAGGGTCGACTTGCCGGCCCCGTTCTCCCCGCAGATCGCGTGCACTTCGCCGCGCGCGACCTCGAGGCTCACGTCGGAAAGCGCCTTCACACCCGGGAAGGTCTTCGTGATGCCACGCATCTCGAGAATGTTCGTCGTCATCTCTACCCTGCTTCCTTGCCGGGATGCCGCCGGCCGGGGCCCGCTCGCAGAATACTGTCCGCGAGCCCCGACCGGCGTCACCACACGGTGTTATCAGCCGTTGATCTCGGCTTCGGTCCAGTAGCCGCTCTTGACCAGGACGTCGTTGACGTTGTCCTTCACGACGATCTGGGACTCGAGCAGGTACGACGGCACGACCTTCTTGCCGTTGTCGTAGTCCTTGGTGTTGTTCACCTCGGGCTTGTCACCCTTCAGGAGGGCCTCCGCCATGCTGATGGCCACGTCGGCCAGCTTGCGGGTGTCCTTGAAGATGGTGGCGTACTGCTCACCGGAGTTGATGGCCTTGACCGAGTCGAGCTCGGCGTCCTGGCCCGAGATGACCGGCCAGGCGTCACCGGTCGTGTAACCGGCATCCGTCAGCGCCGAGATGATTCCGCGCGAGAGGCCGTCGTAGGGCGAGAGCACCGCGTTGACCTTCGAGCCGTCGGAGTAGCTCTTGGTGAGGATGTCCTCCATGCGGCTCTGCGCCACCTCGCCGTCCCAGCGCAGCGTCGCCGCCTGCTGGAAGTCGGTCTGGCCGCTCTTGACCACGAGGGTCTTGGCGTCGAGGTACGGCTTCAGCGTGTCCATCGCGCCGTTCCAGAAGAACGTGGCGTTGTTGTCGTCGGGCGAACCGGCGAACAGCTCGATGTTGAACGGGCCCGCGGGGGCGTCGCTCTTCTTGGTGCCGTCGAGGTCGACCAGTCCGAGCCCGTTGAGCACGGAGTTGGCCTGCTGAACGCCGACCTTGTAGTTGTCGAACGAGGCGTAGTAGTCCACGTTCTTGCTGTCGCGGATGAGGCGGTCGTAGGCGATCACGGGGATCTTGGCGTCAGCGGCATCCTGCAGCACCTGGGTGAGCGTCGTTCCGTCGATCGAGGCGATGATCAGGGCCTCTGCACCCTTGGTGATCATGTTCTCGAGCTGGGAGACCTGGGTGGGGATGTCGTCTTCCGCGTACTGGAGGTCGACCTTGTACCCGGCCTTCTCGAGGCCTTCCTTGACCGAGTTGCCATCGTTGATCCAGCGCTCGGAGCTCTTGGTGGGCATGGCGACGCCGATGAGGCCGCCGTCTCCATCACCCGAACCGCTGCCGCCGCCGGAGTTGCCTGCACACGCGGAGAGCGCGAGCATCGAACCCACGACCATCGTGGCGAGAAGAACCTTCTTGGTCTTCACTGTGTTTCCTTCCACTGTTTGGACTTCGTTGTCTACTTGGTGAGGTTCGACGGCGTCCATGAACGTCGAACCCATCTCATCCGAGGGAGCGGACGAGATGTGGTGGTGCTGCTACAGGCCTCCTGCCAAGCGGTAGTAGGCCTGGTTCCAGCGCACTTCGCGGGCGAAGTCCCGCTGGGTGGTGGTCTCATCGATCACGAGAAGCTCGGTGCGAGCGATCTCGGCGAAATCCCGGAAAACGTCCACGCCGACCGAGGTCGACATGACGGTGTGGTGGGCCGCGCCGGCGGTGAGCCAGCAGGCGGCGCTCGTGGCGAAGTCGGGGGCGGGTCGCCAGACCGCGCGGCCGACGGGCAGGTTCGGCAGATCGGGAGCGGTGATGTTCTCGACCACGTTGGCCACCAGCCGGAAGCGATCGCGCATGTCGGAGAGGGCGACGACGACGGCGGGTCCCGGGTCGGCCGTGAACACCAGACGCACGGGGTCTTCCCGGTCGCCGATGCCGAGGGGGTGGATCTCCAGGCTCGCCTTCGCGCTGGAGAGGGCCGGGTTGACCTCGAGCATGTGGGCGCCGAGGATCTTCTCATCGCCCGGCACGAGGTCGTAGGTGTAGTCCTCCATGAGGCTCGCGCCGCCGGGGAGGCCGGCGCCCATCACGTTCGCCACGCGCACGAGGATGGCGGTCTTCCAGTCGCCCTCGGCGCCGAAGCCATAGCCCTCGGCCATGAGGCGCTGCACGGCGAGGCCCGGAAGCTGGCGCAGTGCGCCGAGGTCTTCGAACGTCGTCGTGAAGGCGCCGAAGCCGCCCTCTTCGAGGAAGGAGCGCAGTCCCACCTCGATCGCGGCGCCGTAGCGCAGGCTCTCGTGGCGTTCTCCGCCGCGGCGCAACTCGGGAACGACGTCGTAGAGCTCCTCGTACTCGGCCACGAGCGCGTCGATGGCTTCATCGGATGCGCCGGCCACGGCATCCGCGAGTTCGTTGACGCCCCAGGTGTTCACCTGCACGCCGAACCGCAGCTCCGCCTCGGTCTTGTCGCCCTCGGTGACGGCGACGTAGCGCATGTTGTCGCCGAAGCGCGCGAGCTTGAGGCTGCGCGCCGCCGCCCAGCCGGCCGCTGCGCGCTGCCAGGTCTCGACCTGCGCCGCGACGTCGGGGTTCGAAACGTGGCCGACCACCGTCTTGCGGGCCACGGCCAGGCGGGTCTGGATGTACCCGAACTCCCGGTCGCCGTGCGCGGCCTGGTTCAGGTTCATGAAATCGAAGTCGATCTCGCCCCACGGCAGCTCGACGTTGGCCTGGGTGTGAAGGTGCAGCAGCGGCTTCGCCAGCGCGTCGAGGCCGGCGATCCACATCTTGGCCGGGCTGAAGGTGTGCATCCAGGCGATGACGCCGATGACGTTGTCGGCGGCGTTCACCTCGAGGGCGAGACGACGGATGGCATCCGCCCCGGTGAGCACGGGCTTCCACACGACCTTCACGGGAACCTGCGCGCCGAGCTCGTCGGCGATGGCCCGCGACTGCTCCGCCACCTGGCGCAGGGTCTCCTCGCCGTACAGGAGCTGGCTGCCGGTGAGGAACCAGACCTCGTACTGCTCGAGCGAGGTGGAGAGGGGGGTGCGGGTCATGTGCTGGTCTCCGTGGGTGGTGATGTGTCTGTCATGGCGATCCGGTGCTCTCAGAGCGCCTGAACGGCGGCGGACTCTGCAGCGAGCCCGGCGCGGTATCGGTCGAGGAAGGCGGCGAAGCCGGCCACGTCGGCAGGGTCGGGATCCACGGTGTCGAAGCGGGCGTCGCGGAACACATGCTTCTCGAGGTATGTCTTCAGGTCGAGCGCGGATGCCGCCCGGCTGCCGTCCGCTGCCGCCGTCGCGGCGGCGGCGGCGAAGGAGGCGAGCACCGCGATGCCCCACGCCCCACCCTCCGAGGCCGTCTCCCCCACCGCGACGGGAGCGTCGAGAGCGCCCGCGAGCAGCCGCTGCGCGACCCCGGCGGTGCGGAAGATGCCACCGTGGGCGAACAGCCGATCGAGCGAGACGCCCTCCGCCGCGAGAACGCGCATGCCGAGGCTGAGGGTGCCGTAGACGCCGTAGACCTGGGCGCGCATGAAGTTCGCGAGCGTGAGACGGCTGTCGGGTGTGCGCACGACGAGCGGGCGACCCTCGGCCAGGCCCGCGATCGGCTCCCCTGCGAGATGGTTGTAGGCGATGATGCCGCCCGCATCCGCCTCGCCATCGAGGGCCTCGCGCAGCAGCACGCCGAACGCCGCGTCGGGGTCCACGGGGGTTCCGGATGCCGCGGCGAACCGCGAGAACAGGCTCACCCAGCCGGCGAGCTCACTGGCACCGTTGTTGCAGTGCACCATGGCGACGGGGTCGCCGGCGGGCGTCGTGACGAGGTCGAGCTCATGGTGCACGTGCTCGAGGGCGCGCTCGAGCACAACCATGGCGAAGATGCTGGTGCCGGCACTGACGTTTCCGGTGCGCGGGGCGACCGAGTTGGTCGCCACCATTCCGGTGCCGGCGTCGCCCTCGGGAGGACAGAGCAGCGCGCCGGCCCGTAGTGCGCCGGTGGGGTCGAGGTAGGCGGCGCCCTCGGGGGTGAGCGTTCCCGCATCCGCGCCGGCCGGAAGCACCGCGGGGAGCAGGTCGGCGACGCCGGCGACGGGGAGCTTGTCGGCCGCGAGCCCGTCGTACGCCGCGATGAGTCGCGCGTCGTAGTCCAGGGTGCTCGAGTCGATCGGGAACATTCCGGATGCGTCGCCCACGCCGAGAACCCGGCGCCCCGTCAGCCGCCAGTGCACGTAGCCCGCGAGGGTCGTCACGAACCGAACCTCACTCAGATGCGGTTCGCCGTCGAGCACTGCCTGGTGCAGGTGCGCGATCGACCAGCGCAGAGGGATGTTGACCCCGAACCTCTCGCTGAGCTCGGCCGCTGCCGGACCGGTCGACGTGTTGCGCCAGGTGCGGAACGGCACAAGCAGGGCGTCGTCCGCGTCGAAGGCGAGGTAGCCGTGCATCATCGCCGAGACCCCGATGGCGCCGAAGGTCGTCGGCGCCACTCCGTGACGAGCGACCGCGTCGGCGACGAGCGCGGCGTAGGCGGCCTGGAGCCCGGCTTCGACGGCGTCGAGCGAGTAGGTCCAGCGACGGTCGACGAACTCGTTCTCCCAGTCGTGGGTGCCCACTGCGAGCACCTCGGTGGGGTTCTCGCCGACGAGGCAGGCCTTGATGCGCGTGGAGCCGAACTCGATTCCGAGCGCGGTGCGGCCCTCGCGGATGAGGGCGGCCGCATCCGTCGTGGTGCTCGTTCCCATATCGGTACTCATCGGCGCGCGTCCCCGCTCTGGCCGTAGACGTTCTGGTAGCGGTCGTAGAGGCGGTCGATGGCGTCCTGGGGAATGGGGATGAGGTCGCCGGCTTGGCGTGCGTAGTGCACGGTGCGGGCGACGTCTTCGACCATGACGGCGGCCTTCACGGCATCCTTGGCGTCGGTGCCGATCGTGAAGGGACCGTGGTTCTGCATGAGGACGGCGCGCGAGCGGTGGCCTGAGAGGGTCTCCACGATGCCGCGGCCGATGGAGTCGTCGCCGATGATCGCGAAGGGCCCCACGGGGATGGGCCCGCCGAACTCGTCGGCCATCGCCGTGATGACGCAGGGGATCTCCTCGCCGCGCGCGGCCCAGGCCACGGCGAAGGTGGAGTGGGTGTGGACGACGCCGCCCACCTCGGGCATGTTGCGGTACACGTAGGCGTGCGCGGCCGTGTCGCTCGACGGGCTGCGGTCCGAGCCCGGGGTGCCGGGCACGACGAGGCCGTCGAGGTCGCAGAGGATCATGTTCTCGGGGGCGAGCTCCCCATACGAGACGCCGGACGGCTTGATCACGAAGAGGTCGGCTCCGGGTACCCGGCCCGAGACGTTGCCGCCGGTCCAGACGATGAGTCCGTAGCGCGTGAGCTCAGAGTGCAGAGCGGCCACGTCGTCGCGAACGGTGGCGATGGCGGCTGCGATCTCGGCGCTGAAGACGGGAGGCTGGGTGCCCTCCGGGCCGGATGCCGATGCCACCGTTACAACTCCTTTGTCGTCGTGTCTTCGTTTCAGCGTGCGGGCGGCGAGGCCGTCCCGATGCAAGCTGTTAGCGCTAACAGGTCGTCACTATGTTAGCGCTAACGAACGGGCTTGGCGCAACCCCCGTGACCAGATTGTGATCGCCCGTCCGTCCCAGCGGCGTTGCGCCACTTCCCCGGCCCGTGCGCCAGAACATCTGGCGCAACCGACCCCGAAGTGGCGCAACGGGGACGGATGCGGGGGCCGGGGCGGCCTGGGCGGTTAACAGGGAAGGTCCCCACTCCGAGGAGTGGGGACCTTCCGATCCGATGTGGATGCTGCTCAGGAAGCGGCCTTCACGATCGCGAGGAGGTTGGGGTTGTTCTTGTACGCCTCGGCTGCGTTGTCCTTGGTCACGATGACCGGGTCGAGCAGGTAAGCGGGAACGACCTTCACGCCGTTGTCGTACTGCTTGGTGTCGTTCACCTCGGCCTTGTCGCCCTTCTGGAGCTGGCCGACCATCTTGATGGCCTGCGCGACGAGGAGGTTGGTGTCCTTGTTGATGGTCGAGTACTGCTCGCCCGCCATGATCGACTTGATCGACTCGACCTCGGAGTCCTGACCCGTGACGACCGGCACCGGCTTGCCCTGGCTCTTCACCGAGGTGATGATGGCGCGGGCGAGGGTGTCGTTCGGCGAGAGGACGCCGTCGATGGTGGCGGTGGAGTAGTTCGCGGTCAGCAGCGAGTCCATACGGCTCTGGGCGTTCTCAGCCTTCCAGCCCTGGGTCGCGGTCTGCTTGATGTCGGTCTGACCCGAGACGACCTTGAGCGTGCCGTCGTCGATCTTCGGCTTGAGCACCTTCATCGCGCCGTTGAAGAACACGGCGGAGTTGGCGTCGTCGGGCGAGCCCGAGAACAGCTCGACGTTGTACGGCTTGTCGTGGCCGGCACGTGCCTTCAGACCATCGAGCAGGGCCTGGCCCTGCAGCTCGCCGACCTTGAAGTTGTCGAACGCGACGTAGTAGTCGACGTTCTTCGTGTTCTCGATCAGGCGGTCGTAGGCGATGACCTTCACGCCGGCGTCAGCGGCCTGCTGCAGCTGGGTACCCAGCTGCTTGCCGTCCTTCGCACCGATGATGATGACCTTGGCGCCGTTGGTGACCATGGCCGAGATCTGGTTCTGCTGCTCCGCAACGGTGTTGCTGGCGGGCGCGTACTGCACGTCGGCCTTGAAGCCGGCATCCTTGAGGCCGTCCTCGAACAGCTGACCGGCGAGAACCCAGTTCTCGGAGGTCTTGTCGGGAAGGGCGACGCCGATGCTGGAATCGGCCGCGAAGCCCTTCGCCGTGCTGTCGGAGCCGCTGTCCGAGCGTCCGCTCGAGGAGCAGCCCGAGAGGGCCAGCGCTGCAGCAGCCGCTACCGCGGTCGCCGCCAAAGCGATTTTCTTCATTGATTCACTCTCTGTTGTTTATGTGGTGGTGGTGCAGGGGTTGGAACGTTTGTGGGGTGCCTAGCTGCGAACGACGTCGCTGGGCTCGGCGGTCTCGGGCGTGCCCGCCGTGGGCGTGGGCAGAACGGAGGGCTGCTCGGTGACTTCCGACGCCCGCTCCTTCTTGTTGCCGCGGAACAGGTTGCCGATGAGCGAGGGACGACCCTGGCTCTTGCTCCAGACGTCGATGCCGACGGCGGCCAGAAGCACGAGGCCCTTGATGATCTGCACGAGGTCGCTTCCGACGCCGAGCAGCTGCAGGCCGTTGTTCAGGAAGGCCATGACGAGACCACCGACGATGGAGCCGATGACCGTGCCGATACCGCCCGAGACGGCCGCGCCACCGATGAAGACGGCCGCGATCGCGTCGAGCTCCCAGCCCACGCCATCCTGGGGTCCGGATGCGGTGGAACGGGCCACGAAGATCATGCCGGCCAGCGAGGCGAGCACCGACATGTTCATCATCACGAAGAAGTTGACCCGTCGGGAGTTGACGCCCGAGAGCTCAGCGGCGAGCTTGTTGCCGCCGACCGCGTAGATGTGACGGCCGCCGATGGTGGAGCGGGTGATGAAGGAGTACAGGATGACGAGGGCGACGAGGATGATGCCCGAGATCGGGAAGCTCGTGCCGGCGCGGCCGTTCGCGAACAGCCATGCGGCCCAGAGCAGCACACCCGCGAGGAGCACGACCTTGACCACGCTCACCCAGAGGGGCGCGACGGCCGAGCCCATCTTGCGCTGCACGCGGCGGGTGTTCCACTCGTTGTAGACGATCCAGAGCGCTCCGAGGATGCCGAGGATCATCGTGCCTGCGCTGAAGGCGAAGGGGCCGAAGTCGGGGATGTAGCCCGCCCCGATGAAGGTGAAGGCCTCGGGCACCGGGGTGGTGGTCGCGTTGCCGATGAACTGGTTGCCACCGCGGAAGATGAGCATGCCCGCGAGGGTCACGATGAACGCCGGCACGCCGATGTAGGCGACCCAGAACCCCTGCCAGGCGCCGATGAGCGCTCCGACCACGAGGCCGAGCACCACGGCGAGCGGCCAAGGCAGGTTCCAGTCCTGCATCGCGAGTGCGACGACGATGCCGGTGAAGGCGGCGACCGAACCGACCGAGAGGTCGATGTGGCCGGCGATGATCACCATGACCATGCCGATCGAGAGGATCAGGATGTAGGAGTACTGGTTGACGACGTTGATGAGGTTCGCCGGCTCGAGCGTCTTGCCGCCCGTGAGCCATTCGAACAGCAGCACGATGACGATGAGGCTGCCGAGGATGCCGAACTGTCGCAGGTTGGACTGGCCGCCCCCGAAGATCTTCTTGATGTCGGACAGACCGCCCTTCTTGGCGGTCGTCGTCGAGGTCGTCTCGGTGCTCATGAGGTCTGGACTCTCTTCCTCGCGGAGGTCATGCTTTTCATCAGGGTTTCGGGGTTGGCATCCGTCACCGGGATGTCGTCGGTGATCTGTCCTTCGAAGACGGTGTAGATGCGATCGGCGATGCCGAGCAGCTCGGGCAGCTCACTCGAGATGAGGATGATGCCCTTGCCCTGAGCGGCGAGCGCCTGGATGATCGTGTAGATCTCGTACTTCGCGCCCACGTCGATGCCGCGGGTGGGCTCGTCGAGGATGAGCAGGTCGGGGTCGGTGAACATCCACTTCGCCAGCACGACCTTCTGCTGGTTTCCGCCCGAGAGCTTCGAGACGCCCATGTCGACGGTCGGCGACTTGATGCGCAGCGACTTGCGGTACTCCTCGGCGACGGCGTACTCCTTCTCGTCGTCGACGACCCCGCCGCGGGCGATCTTCTTGAGCTTCGCCGAGACGATGGAGGCCTTGATGTCGTCGAGCAGGTTGAGACCGAGCACCTTGCGGTCCTCGCTCACGTAGGCCAGGCCGGCGTCGATGGCCTCGGAGACGTCGCGCAGCACGATCTTCTCGCCGTCCTTGACGATGGTGCCCGAGAGGTAGTTGCCGTAGGAGCGGCCGAACAGGCTCATCGCGAGCTCTGTGCGGCCCGCGCCCATGAGGCCGGCGATGCCGACGATCTCGCCGCGACGCACGTAGAGGTTCGAGCCCTTGGCCACGAGGCGCTCGGGAACCTGCGGATGCTGCACCGTCCAGTCCTTGACCTCGAAGAACACCTCGCCGATGTTCGGCGTGCGGTCGGGGAAGCGGCTCTCGAGGCTGCGGCCGACCATGCCGCGGATGATGCGGTCCTCGTTGATCTCGCCCTGGGCCACGTTGAGCGTCTCGATGGTCTTGCCGTCACGGATGATCGTGATGGAGTCGGCGACCTGCTCGATCTCGTTGAGCTTGTGGGAGATCATGATCGACGCGATGCCCTTGCCCTTGAGACCGCGGATGAGGTCGAGCAGGTGCTGCGAGTCGTTCTCGTTCAGCGCCGCAGTCGGCTCGTCGAGGATGAGGAGCTTGACGTTCTTGTTGAGCGCCTTCGCGATCTCGACGAGCTGCTGCTTGCCGACGCCGATGTTCTTCACCAGGCGGTCGGGGTCCTCGTCGAGGCCGACGCGGGCGAGGAGCTCAATGGCGCGCGCCTTCGCCTCGACCCAGTTGATGACGCCGTTCTTGGCGACCTCGTTGCCGAGGAAGATGTTCTCGGTGATGGAGAGCTCGGGGATGAGCGCGAGTTCTTGGTGGATGATCACGATTCCGGCATGTTCGCTGGAACGGATGTCCTTGAAGGCGACGTGCTCGCCCCGGAAGACGATGTCTCCCGTGTAGGTGCCGTAGGGGTAGACCCCGGAGAGCACCTTCATGAGCGTGGACTTGCCGGCACCGTTCTCGCCGCAGATGGCGTGCACCTCTGCGGGCATCACCGTGATGGAGACCTCCGACAGGGCTTTGACGCCCGGGAACTCCTTGGTGATGGACCGCATCTCGAGGATCGGTTGAGGCTCAGACGGCATCGCTTATTTCCCTCCGCACCGTGGCTGAACGTGGACTCCGGCGCTGCCTGCATCGAGGGCCGGCACGCTGTACGGGTTCCCGGCAGCAGTGCTGCAGCGGAAAAGCGCGGTGTCGCTCACGGTCTGACCTCGATGTCAAGGATGGGTCGGATTGCTTGATGCTCGGTCGTGTGACCGTTCACATCGTGTCCCATCGTGCATCTTTCGCGTTCGGACGTCAAGTTGAGGGCAATTACGCTTCAGTAACGGGCGCTGACCGCGTGGATCGGGCCCGTCGAGCCGCGTGCCACGAGCGTGGGCACGACCTGCTCGCCCGCGCCGGCGGTCTCGCCCCGCAGCTCGGCCAGCAGCAGGTCGACCGTACGGCGACCCACCTCGCGGAAGTCCTGGTGCACGGTGGTCAGCGGCGGCCAGACGTGCTGCGCGACGGGGATGTCATCGAACCCGACCACGCTGATCTCGCCGGGCACGTCGACGCCGTGGTCGCGGAAGGCGTGCATCAGCCCGATGGCCATGAGGTCGTTGGCGCAGAAGACGGCGGTGAAGTCGCGGTAGCGCAGCAGTTCCTTGCCGGCGTAGTACCCGAAATCGGCGGTCCAGTCGCCCAGGATGGGAGGGTGCGTGCGCAGGTCGGCGTCGATCACGGTGTCGAGGAAGCCCCGCATGCGTGCCTCCGCCTCGATCCAGTCCTGGGGTCCGGCCAGGTGGATGATCTCCTCGTGCCCGAGTTCGACGAGGTGACGCGTGGCCTCCTTGGCGCCGGCCATCTGGTCGAGCGCGAGCTCGCGGGGATCCTTGGACCCCGTGGATTGCAGGCTCACGAAGGGGACGTCGAGGGCCATCCCGGCGAGCACGTCGAAGACGCGCACCTGCGGAGCGATGACGACCAGTCCCTCGATGTCTTGGAGCATCAGGTGCTTCAGCGCGTCGACGATGGCATCGGGCCGGGTCGAGGTGAGGTTGGCCGTGTTGACGTAGTAGCCCTCCGCGCGCGCGGCATCCTCGATCGCGGCGATGCTCTCGGAGGGGCCGTACTCTCCGCTCGTCGCCGAGAGCACCCCGATGGTGCGGGAGCGGCTTGTCACGAGGGCGCGGGCCGCCCGATTGGGCCGGTACTTCAGCGCCTCCATGGACTCCAGCACGCGGGCGCGCGTCTCGTCACGGATGCTGGGATGGGCATTCAGCACTCGGGAGACCGTCTGGTGGGAGACGCCCGCGAGGCGCGCGACATCGCGGATGCTGGGCGCACGACCCTTCTGCGGCTCTGGCGACATTGACGACCCGATTCGATGTTCACGTTCACATGGAAAAGCTCAGGTCAATTATGCACACTCCATGAGCACGGCGAGATCACCGCGTGAACGTCACGCCGACTGGGTCCCGAGGGCGCCCGAATGCTCGGCGGAAGCATTCCGCCAGAGGAATGCAGGCACCAGCGAGGATACTCTCCACGGCTCGCTTCGCGTCAGGGCGCGGGTGACAGCATCCGGATCGCCGCCGGGCGCACCCCGCAGCGGGTCACCCCGGTCTAGAACTCCTCGTTCGTCTCGGGATCGCCGCCCCAGAGGCGTCCGCGCTCCAGTGCCGACATGGCCTCCATCTCGGAATCGTCGAGCGTGAAGGAGAAGATGTCGAGGTTCTCGCGCTGACGCACCGAATCTCCGGATTTCGGAATCGGAACGCTCGGAAGCTGCGTGTGCCACCGGAGCACTACCTGCGCCGGCGACACCTCGTAACCGCCGGCGATGTCGACGACGACCGGGTCCTCGAGCAGGCCGCTCCCCTTGCCGAGGGGACTCCAACTCTCGGTGATGATCCCATTCCGCTCGTGGAATTCACGCAACTGGGATTGGGGGAAGTACGGATGCAACTCGACCTGGTTGACCGCCGGCGTCACTCCCGTCTCGTCGATCACACGGGTGAGGTGCTCGACCGTGAAGTTGCTGACGCCGATGGAGCGGACCAGGCCGCGCTCCCGCAGCTCGATCATCGCCTTCCACGACTCGACGTACTGGTTCACCCGCGGCAGCGGCCAGTGGATGAGGTAGAGGTCGACGTCGTCGAGCCCGAGATTCTCCCGCGACTCCTCGAATCCCTTGAGGGTGTTCTCATAGCCGTGGAAGCGTCCGGGCAGCTTGGTCGTGACGAAGATCTCCTCACGGGCGATCCCCGACCGCCGGATGCCTTCGGTGACGGTCTGCTCGTTGCCGTAGTTGAGGGCCGTGTCGAGCAGGCGGTAGCCGCCGTCGATGCCCGCGGCGATCGAATCCGCACCCGAGTCGCCATGGAGCCCATAGGTACCGAGCCCGATCGCGGGGATCGTGCCACCGTCGTTGAGGGTGTGCGTGGGAGTCGATGTCATTGCTCGATCCTCGCCCCATCGGCCGCTCGGCACCAGTGCCTTGACACGGATGCGGACGGTGGTGAGTTCCCGACGCTTCGGCGCGCTCGCACGGCCCGACGGCTCAAGCGCCAGCGCCGACCCGGCGGCCGTACCCTCAGGCGCCGGCCTTGAGGGCCGCGAGGCGCGCCTCGACCTCCGACTGCTCCCCCGCATCCTCGAGCTCGTTGAACTGGGCGTCCAGACTCGACGCAGCCAGCTCCTGGGCTCCCCGGACCTTGGCCTCTTCCCGCCGGATCTTGTCTTCGAACCGGGAGACCTCGCTGGTGGGGTCGAGGATGTCGATGGAGCCGACCGCCTGCTGCACCTTGGTCTGGGCCTCGGCGCTCTTCGCCCGCGCGACGAGCTCGCTGCGCTTGGACTTCAGCTGCTCGAGCTTCTCCTTCATCTGGTTGAGGCCGTTCTTCAGCCGCTCCACGACCTCGGACTGCGCGGCGATCTGCGGCTCCGCAGCCTTCGCCTCGTTCTCGGCGCTGATCTGGCGACCCAGGGCGACCTTCGCGAGGTTGTCGAACTTGTCGGCGTCCGCCGCATTGCCCGCGGTGCGGAACTCGTCGGCCTTGCGGCTGGCCGCGAGCGCCTTGTTGCCCCACTCGGCCGCCGCATCCGCGTCTTCCTTGTGGTCGTCTTCGAGGAGGCGCAGGTTTCCGATCGTCTCGGCGATCGCGCTCTCGGCGTCGGCGATGCTGTTGGTGAAGTCGCGCACCAGCTGATCGAGCATCAGCTGGGGGTCTTCAGCGGAGTCGATGAGTGCGTTGACGTTCGCGCGCACGAGCTGTGAGATGCGCCCGAAGATGGACTGCTTTGCCATGATGTTCCCTTTCGTCGTTTCCTGCTGAATCTGACTGCTGCCGCCTCAGAAGCGGCCGCCGCTGCCGAGGCGGCCACGAGAGCCGCCCCCGCCGAAGCTCCCCGGGCTGAATCCCCCGCCGGAGCCGCGCCGGCCGCCGCCTCCACCGAAGCCGCCGCCACCGAAGCCGCCGCCACCGCCGCCTCCGAGGATGCCGCCGATGAGGATGCCGCCGAGCACCGCCCCGAGGTCGCCGCCGCCGCGCGAGCCGCCGTAGCCGCCACCGCCGTAGCCGCCGCCCCCGTTGTAGCCGCCGCCCCCGTAACCGCCGAAGCCCCCGACATCGTTCTGGGCCAGTTGCAGCGCTTCCGCCGCGAGCGCCCCCGCGCGCTGGGCCACGGGCAGGGCCGCCGCCGCATCCGCCGCTCCCGTCGCCTCGGCCTGGGCGAGCAGCCGGGTTGCCTCGGCGAGGCGGGTGCGGGCCTCTGCTCCGACGGCACCACGCCGGGCGACGATGAAGTCGTTCGCCGCCGAGACCTGGCTGCGCGCGGTGAGCAGTGCCTGCTCGAGCATCGTCTGCGCGCGCTGCTCCGCGGCCCGGGCCTGCTGCACGCTCGCGAGCGCGCCGTCGATGCGGCTGTTCGCCTGCTCGAGCTGTTTGACGAGGTCGAGCGGGTTGCGCCCGTTCAGCCCGGCCGACTGCTGCACGGCGGCGACGGTGGCCTGCGTCGCCGCGACGGCCGCCGAGAGGTCGGGTGCCGCAGAGGTGGGGGCGACGGCGGCCGCTGAGCGCAGGTCGCCCGCGAGGTCGGTGAGGCCGGCGGTGATGGCGGCATCCGCCGACGCCAGGTCGCCGGCCAGCCGGTCGACGGCGTCGATGAGCGTGGCCGCCTGGTCGACGGCCTCCTCGGCTGCACGGATGCCGACCGCGGCGCCCCCGGTGTCTGCGGCAGCCAGCCGCGTGCGCGCCTGCTCGAGGGCCGAGCGGGAGAACGCGATTCGGGAGTCGGCCTGGTCGGGATTGTCGGCGACGGTGGCCAGGGCCGCCGCCGCGTAGACGGACTGCAGCTGCGCCAGTCGCGAGCGAGCCGGTTCGATGCGCTGCTCGGCGGCATCGGCCTGACGGCTCACCTCGTCGAGCTGCTGCGGAGCGTTCTTCTCCAGGGCACGCAGCTCGTCGAAGGCGGCGGCCTGCTCGTCGAGCACGTGATTGGCGTTCGCGGTGAGATCGATGATCTGCGCGTACCAGGTGCGCTGCTGCTCCTCGGTGTCGGCCTCGGTGTCATCGAGCTTCTGCTGCAGCCGGAAGGCGTCGCGCAGCCGGGCCTTCGCCTCGTCGAGGGCGCCCTGGAACGGAGCCGTGGCATCCGTTCCGTACGACGCGACGGCGAAGCTGAGCTCGTCTTCGCTCGTCTTGATGGCGTCGTCGGTCTGCACGAGCGCGCTGCCGGCACGCCGCTTCAGCTCCGCCGTGGGAACGGCTGCCACGGCGGGCGGTCCTGCGGATGCTGCGGCGGCCCGCTGCCTGCGCCCTCGCCAGACGAAGAACCAGACGACGCCCGCGGCGAAGAGCACGAGCACCACGATCCACAGCCAGCCGCCGCCACCGCTGCCGCTGCCGCCACCGCTACCGCTGTCGCTGCCGCCACCGCCGCCGGTGCCCGCACGCAGTCCGTCGGCGGCGGCGAGAGCGGCGCCCGCCCAGTTCTCGTCGCGCAACTCCGGTTCGATGCGGTTCTGCGCGATCTGAGTCGCCTGGTCCTGCGTCAGCGAGGACCCCTGGTCGATCGAGAAGTAGTAGGCGCGGCCGTCGATGGCGACCGCGAGTAGGTAGTCCTCGTCGCCCATGTTGTTCCGCGTGGCCGTCGCATCCGCCCACTGCTGCGCGTCGGACGGGTTCGTGAAGTCGTCGACGTACGCCACGAAGAGCTGGCGCCCCGTGTCGTCCGCGAGCGCGTCCAGCGCATCTTCGACCCGCGCCGTGTCGGAGCCGAGTGCTCCCACGGTGTCGACGACGGGAGAGGATCCGAACTCCACCGGGTCTTCCGCGAAGGCGGGCGTCGCACCCAGCAGCAGGATCGCGGCGGCCAGCGCAGTCGCGCCAACCGCCGTCCGTGCCCTCATCGGCCTCTTTCGCTGCTCGGGTGCCCCACGCTCAGCGAGTTTATGGTGCCCCGCCGAACCGCGTAAAGGTCGCCCCGCACCCTTGACAGCAACGCCTCAGCCGCGGAAGACGCCCTCGAGTCTCAGCCGACCGGCACCTCGGCGTAGGCGCGCACCGGGAACGTGCCGAATGCCTCGACCTTCGGAGGCACCGCCGTGAACCGGGCGCCGCGGGCGGGAACGGCATCCAGGCCCGTGAGGTGCTCGACCACGTGGATGCCCGCCGTGAGCAGCAGGGAGTGGGCCGGCCGCTCGCCGCCGCTCTCGGTGTCATCGATGTTGAGCGAGTCGATGCCCACGAGGCGAACGCCGCTCTCGACGAGGTGACGCGCACCTGCCTCGGTCAGGTACGGCGCTCCCTTCGCGTACTCGGGCGTGCCGAAGTGGCGGTCCCAGCCGGTGTGCAGCAGCACGGCGCGATCACGCAGGTCCCGATCGAGGAAGACCTCGGCCCGGATGCCGCGCTCGCGCGCATCCGTGAGGTGGAAGACCTCGGCAGGCAGGGCGACGAGGGTCGACAGTTCGAGCCCGGCCAGGTCGGTTCCGCCCTCGTAACGGTGGAAGGGGCTGTCGAGGTAGGTTCCCGTGTTGCCGATCATCGTGATGAGGTCCATCGCGAACTCCGTGCCGGGGGCATACGTCGACCGGCTCGCCTCGCGCGTGAGGTGCGGCGTTATGACAGGGGCGGGAAGGCCCGGGTAGGTCACCAATCCCGCCCGGATGCTGTGGCTGAGGTCGACGAGACGGGTGGCCGCGCCAACGGGGTCGGCGATCGCGGAGGCCTCCCCGGTGAACCGGCTGCCCCGGTGCTGTTCTGCGACCACGCTGAATCCGCTGAGCGCGACGCTCTCGACGAGCGCGAGCCCCAGGTGCCGCACGAGCAGCTCGCCGACCTGGGCCTCGCTCACCTCGCTGGAGGGAACGTCGAGGCGGAACCCCCGGGCCGTGAGGCCCCCGCCGTTGACGAAGGCGATCTCGGCGTCGAAGTGAGCGCGGTACTCGGTCATGCGGTTCTGGCCTTCCGGTGCTTGATGAGAGCGACGACGAGCGCCGCCACGGCGAGGACGAGCGGGATGAGCAGGTGCACCCCGGCGAGCACGAGCAGGCCGAGGGTGAGCACGGTCGAGATCACCGCCATCCACCAGCCGACACTCCACGTGCCCAGAAGCCGCACCGCTGCGATCATGCCGAAGGCGTAGATGGCGGCCATGCAGCTGGTGTGCACCAGGATGAAGGCCTGCAGGTCGAAGCCGGCGAGAACCATGGCGACGTAGTACACGGCGAACAGCACAGCCGTCAGCCCGAGGGCACGACGGGCGATCTCGCCATCGGCCACCCCCTTGGCCAACGTGCGGGGAAGGTCGCCGTCGCGGCCGAGCGATGCCCCGAGCTTGGCAAAGGCGCCGAGATAGGCGTTGACGACGCCAAGGACGACGACGGCCGCGATGACCGCGATTCCGATGCGCCCGTAGAGCGGTGATGCGTGCTGCACGAGATCGAGCAGCGGCACAGGGCTGGCCGAACCGCGCTCACCGAGCACCGCCACCGTGACCACCTGGAGCACGAGGTAGGCGGCCCCGACGACCACGACGGCGATCGCGGTGGCAAGCGGGATGACGCGGCGCGGGTTGCGGAACTCCCCGGCGATGTGGGTGCCCACCTCCCAGCCGGCGAACGCCCAGAGGAACAGGCTGATGCCGGCGCCCACGCCGCCCCATCCGTGGGGAAGGAACGGTGAGAAGTTCGCCGCATCCGATTGCGGCACCGCGAGCGCGACGACGGCGATCACCACGAGCAGCAGCAGCCCGGTGAGCACGAGCTGGGCCGCACCGGAGACGCGCACCCCGAAGAAGTTGGTGAGGAACGGCGGAACCAGGATCGCGAGGCCCACCCAGGCGACCGCGCCGTGGTCGACGCCCAGCACGGCCACGACGTATTCGGCTCCGAGAACGCCGACGACCGGTGCGCCGACGCAGACGCCGAAGTAGAACCAGTAGCCGGTCATGCGGGCCGCCGTGTCGCCCAGCGCACGCCTGACGTAGCTCGCGACCCCGCCGGGATCGGGGTAGCGCGACGCGAGGGCCGCGAACGTTCCCGCGAGCGGAATGGAGAGCAGGAAGACGGCGGCGACCGAGATGATGGAGGCCGGTCCGGCGATGGATGCCGCCAGGCCGGGCAGCACGAGGATGCCCGTGCCGAGCACGGCGGCGATGTACAGGGCCGTGCCGCGGACGAGGCCGAGCGTGCCGGCCTGCGTGCCCGCGAGGGATCGGCCGGAGGTCGCTTCGCTGGCTGTCGCGCTCGTCACGGCTCAACTATGGCGCAGTAGGGAACGCCGGCGCGTTGGCGGCGGTGACACACTCCGACGAAAAACTGCCAGTTCAGTCCTCGTGCTCGGCGTTCGGCACCTCGACCCACCACTCGGTGAAGCTGTTCGCGCGACCGTCGGGCTCGAGCCGGATGACCCAGAGATTGTGGTACCCGGGCCGGTCGCGGTAATCGGTGAACCCCTGGATCACCGCCGTCGAGGGGGTGAGAGCCACCGGTTCCCAGCGGAACGTGTAGTCGCCGGGCTCGTCGCGGGCCTCGAGCCACCACTCGACGATGGCGTCGACGCCCTTCTTGGGCGGGCGGCCGGGAAGCGTGTAGTACTCGGCGTCGTCGGTGAACAGTGCGCGGATGTGGTCGGGGTCGTTCGAATCCCACGCGGCGATGTAGCGCTGCATCCAGTCGTTGATGTCGCTCATGGTTCCGTTCTACCCCCGGCCCCTGACACGCGATGCACGGGGCTCATCGTCGTCCGGGTCGCGCTGCTCCCTCATCGGGAACTCGGAGCCGAACCAGATCACGCATCCCAGCACCCAGAGGAGCAGGCCGGAGATGAGCGTCACCATGAACGGCGTACCGTCGAACGCCATCAGCGCGCCCAGGATGAGTACGGCGATGCCGAGCAGGGCGCATGCGCCGCCGAGGATGCGCAGGCGTGCGCTGCCGCCTCCTGGAGTCATTCGTCGGGACAAGGTGCGACCTCTCGTTCACCAGACGTGCCCAGCAACGACGCTACAGCGCTCCGAGCGCCTCGTCCACGTCGGCGACGAGATCGGCGACGTCTTCGATGCCCACCGAGAGGCGCACGATGTTCTCGGGAACCTCGAGTTCTGTTCCCCGCACCGAGGCGTGGGTCATCGCCGACGGATAGTTGACGAGCGACTCGACGCCGCCCAGCGACTCGGCGAGCGTGAAGACCCGCAGCGACTCGGCGAACCGGCGGGCCGCATCCGCCCCGCCCTTCACGGCGAGGGAGATCATTCCGCCGAAGGCCGACATCTGGCGCGCTGCGAGCTCGTGTCCCGGGTGCGAGGGCAGGCCGGGGTAGAGCACGCCCTCGAGGGCCGGGTTGCCCTGCACGCTCTCGGCAATGGCGAGCGCGTTTGCCGAGTGCCGCTCCATGCGCACTGCGAGGGTCTTGATGCCGCGCGTGGTGAGGAAGGCATCCATGGGTGCCGACACCGGGCCCGCGGCGAACTGGATGAAGGCGACCTTCTCGGCGAGCTCGTCGTCGTCGAGCACGACCGCGCCTCCGATCACGTCGGAATGCCCGCCGAGGTACTTCGTCGTGGAGTGCACGACCACGTCGGCGCCCAGGGTGAGGGGCTGCTGCAACGCCGGCGACGCGAAGGTGTTGTCGACCACGACGAGGGCGCCGGCCTCGTGCCCGATCTCGGCGAGTGCGGCGATGTCGCTGATCTTCATGAGCGGGTTGGACGGCGTCTCGATCCAGAGGATGCGGGTGCGCTCGGTCGCGACGGCACGGCGCACCGCATCGAGATCGGCGAGGTCGACGGGGGTGTTGCGGATGCCCCACGCGCCGTGGATGCGATTGATGAGCCGGTAGGTTCCCCCGTAGACGTCGTTTCCGAGCACGACGTGGTCGCCGGGGGCGAGTGCGGCACGCAGCAGCGAGTCCTCGGCAGCGAGGCCGGAGGCGAACGAGAACCCGTGGGCCGCACCCTCGAGCGCGGCGAGCTGGGTCTCGAGGCTCGTGCGGGTGGGGTTGCCGCCGCGTGCGTACTCGTACCCGCCGCGCAGCCCGCCGATGCCGTCTTGGGCGAAGGTCGAGGTCTGGTAGATCGGGGGGATCACGGCGCCGGTGGTGGGATCGAAGTCCTGGCCGGCGTGGATGGCGCGGGTGGCGAAGCGGTCGGAGGCGGTCATTGTTCTTCCTCAGTCGAGTTCGTGGCTCTGCGACGGCGGATGCGGGTGCCCCGCGCCGCCGGGGTGGGGGGCGCTCTCAGGCGCCGAGGTAGGTGAGCAGGTCGCTGCGAGTGGCGACGCCGAGCACCTTGCCGCCGTCGGTCACGAGCAGGGCAGGGTGCTCACCGAAGGCGGACCGGGCGGCCGCGACGGGCTCGTTCACGCCGATGAGCGGCAGTGGAGCCCCCACGACCGTTCCGACCTTGTCGGTGAGCTTGACCTTGCCCGAGAAGACGAGCTCCATCAGCTCCTCATCGTGGATCGCGCCCGACACCTCGCCGAGCACGACGGGGGGCTCGGCGCTCAGCACGAGCAGCTGCGAGACCCCGGTCTCGGTCATGCGGTCGATGGCCTCGCGCACGGTGTCGTCGGGGTGGGCGTAGACGAGGTGCGGCGTGCGATCGGCCTTCGCCTTCAGCAGGTCGGCGACGGTGTGACCGGAGGGGGCGTTGCTGAAGCCGTAGGAGCGCAGCCACTTGTCGTTGAAGATCTTGCCGAGGTATCCGCGGCCGCCGTCCGGCAGCAGCACGACGACGAGGGCGTCCTCCGGAAGGTCGCGCGCAGCCTTCAGCGCCGCCGCGACGGCCATGCCGCTCGAGCCGCCGACGAGGATGCCCTCCTCGAGGGCGAGCCGGCGCGTCATGGCGAAGGACTCCGCATCCGTCACCGCGATGATCTCGTGGGGGATCTCGGGATCGTAGGCGGAGGGCCAGAAGTCCTCACCGACGCCCTCCACGAGGTAGGGGCGGCCTGTTCCGCCCGAGTAGACCGAGCCCTCCGGGTCCGCGCCGATGATGCGCACGGTGTCATGGGAGACCTCGCGCAGGAAGCGGCCGGTGCCCGTGATCGTGCCGCCGGTGCCGACACCCGCGACGAAGTGCGTGATGCGTCCGTCGGTGTCGCGCCAGATCTCGGGACCGGTCGTCTCGTAGTGGCTGCGCGGGCCGTTGGGGTTGGAGTACTGGTCGGGCTTGAACGCTCCGGGAATCTCGCGTGCGAGCCGATCCGAGACGCTGTAGTAGGACTCGGGGCTGTCGGGGGCGACGGAGGTGGGGGTCACCACGACCTCGGCGCCGTACGCCGTGAGCACGTTGCGCTTGTCCTCACCGACCTTGTCGGGGCAGACGAAGATGCACCGGTAGCCGCGCTGCTGGGCGACCAGGGCCAGCCCGACCCCCGTGTTGCCGCTCGTGGGTTCCACGATGGTTCCGCCGGGCTTCAGCTTGCCCTCGCGCTCGGCCGCCTCGATGATGCGCTCCGCGATGCGGTCCTTGGACGAGCCGCCGGGATTGAAGTACTCGAGCTTGACCAGCACCGTGGCGGCGATGCCCTCGGTGACCCGGTGGAGCTTGACGAGGGGGGTGTTGCCGATGAGGTCGAGAATCGTGTCTGCGTAGTGCACGGGTCAGGTTTCCTTACGTCTCTTCGCTCCGCGCCGTCGCGGGGCATGCTGATGGGGTCGCGGGATCAGCGACAGCAACAGAAGAGCAGGCTCACCCGCCCTACTCTACAGAGTGCGCGCCGGCCGGCGCGCGTGCGGGCGGGGGCGCCGTTGCGCCACTTGCACGGCCGTTGCGCCAGAACATCTGGCGCAACGGCCGGGGAAGTGGCGCAACAGCGCCTTGGGGTTGGGGGCGGCGGGCGGGGGCCGGGCGGGCGGCGTGCGGGCGCGACGCTACAGCGCGGCCTCGGGGGCCGCGGCCTGCTGCGAGTAGAGCGACGCGTAGGGGCCGCCCGCCCGCAGCAGCTCGGGATGCGTGCCCCGTTCGACGATGCGACCGCCGTCGACCACGAAGATGACGTCGGCGTCGATGATGGTCGAGAGCCGGTGGGCGATCGCGATGGTCGTGCGGCCACGGGCGGCGTCGTCGATCGCAGACTGCACGACGCGCTCCGAGATGGTGTCGAGGGCGCTCGTTGCCTCGTCGAGCACGAGCACCTCGGGGTCTTTCAGCAGTACCCGGGCGATGGCGATGCGCTGCTTCTCGCCGCCGGAGAGCCGGTAGCCGCGCTCCCCGACGACGGTGTCGTAACCGTCGGGAAAGCTCGCGATGGTGCCGTGGATGTTGGCGGCCCGGGCCGCCGCCTCGAGTTCGGCGTCGCTGGCATCGGGCCGCGCGTAGCGCAGGTTCTCGGCGATCGTGGCGTGGAACAGGTAGGTTTCCTGGCTCACGATGCCGATGTGGTCCACGAGCGAGTGCTGCTCGAGGTCGCGCACGTCGACCCCGGCGAAGCGCACGGCTCCCCCGGTGACGTCGTAGAGGCGCGGGACGAGGTAGCCCACTGTGGTCTTGCCGGCGCCGCTGGGCCCGACGAAGGCGGCGAACTGGCCCGGCTCGATGCTGAACGACACGTCGTCGAGCGTCGGATGCGCCGCCCCGGCGGCATCGGGGTAGTTGAACGTGACGTGCTCGAACTCGACCCGCCCGAGTCGGCCGTTCTCGGGCACGGGCCGGGCATCGGGCGCGTCGGTGATCGCGGGCTTCAGGTCGAGGTACTCGAAGATGCGGGCGAAGAGCGCACCAGAGGTCTGCAGGTCGAGGGCGACCCGCATGAGGCCGATGAGCGGGAACAGCAGCCGCGACTGCACCGTCGTGAACGCGACGATGGTTCCTGCGGTGATCGCCTCGGTGCCGTTGGCCGCGAGCCAGCCGGCGAGCAGGTAGACGATCGCCGGGACGCTCGAGAGGAAGATGCTGACGAGCGCGAAGAACCACTGCCCGCTCATCGCCTGGCGCACCTGCAGGCCGATCTGGTTGCGGTTCTCGTCGGAGTACCGCGCGATCTCGGTCTGCTGCCGGGCGAACGCCTTGGAGAGCAGAATGCCCGAGACCGACAGGGTCTCCTGCGTGATCGCGGTCATCTCCGAGAGCGACTCCTGGGTCGCGCCGGCGATGCGCGCGCGTACCTGGCCGACCCTGCGCTGCGCGATGACCATGAAGGGCATCAGCACGACCGCGACGATCGTCAGCCGCCAATCGAGCAGCACCATCGCCACGAAGGCCGAGATGACGGTGACCGTGTTGCCGAGCACCGACGACACGGTGTTCGTGAGAACGCCCGCGACTCCGCCGACGTCGTTCTGCAACCGGGACTGGATGATGCCCGTCTTGGTGCGCGTGAAGAAGCCGAGCTCCATCGATTGCAGGTGCGAGAACATCCGCACCCGCAGCGCGCCCATCACCCGGTTGCCGACCGTGGCCGTGAGGTAGGCCTGCCAGACGCCCAGCAGCGAGCTCACGACGAAGACGATGATCATGGCGGTCACGATCGTGACCAGCACGGGGAGGTTCGGGCCCCTGCCGGGAGGGAAGAGCCCGTCATCGAAGGCACGCTGGGTCAGCAGCGGCGGGATGACAGCGAGCGCGGCCGTCACGAGCACGAGGATGACGGTGAGCGCGAGCGGCGGCTTGTGCGGCGCGAAGAGCTCGGCGATGCGCCGGCCCAGATGCGGGATCTTGGGCGCCTCGGCGTTCGCCGCCTTCTGCGCCTGGATGTCGACCGGTCCGCGGCGCGGGCCCTCGTGGGCCGTCACGCCGGAGGCACGGGCGGCCGGCGATCCGCCGCGACCCCCGCCCATGCTCATTCGATCAGCCTACGCGGACCCCCCGACGCATCGCACCGACGCATCGCGTCGACGCTCACCACTGCGAGCCGCACCACCGCACCACTGCACGGTGCACGACAAGACAGGATGCCGCACTCAGGCGATCTCGGCGCGCGCCCCCCTGCCGGCGATGGGGATGCCCATCACGCGGATGAGCAGGTCGTCGAGTTCGATCTCGAAGGCCGCCAGGCCATCACCGTCCACGCTGCGGGTCTCGATCCAGAACTCGAGCACGACCCACCCCTCGCGAGGAGCCTGCTGCGGGCAGGGTCGACTCGAGAAGCCCTGGCCCCACATCCGCCACATCAGTCGGTAGAGGTCGGCCGCGGGCACCTCTCTCTGCATCACCACCCGGCACGTCACGTCCTTCAGCGTGCGGTGCCATCCCGCTCGGGGGAAGGGTCTTTACCCGCTTGCCCGCGCCGGGTATAAGCCTGCTGCCGACCGCCGCCCCTGAGGCGTAAGGCGGGCGACCGCGGGAGTCGAAACCTTTGCGCCGGGCGCCCGCAGGGGGGAGGATGCGAGTGTCACGAACGACGGGGGGCATCGATGCCGAAGACGGGGACTCCCGCTGCATCCGGTTCGGTGTTCGGCCCGGGCGAGGGCGCGTGGCGCTCGATCGGCGTCGAGGAGGAACTGCTCCTGGTCGACGCCGAGACGGCCGCTCCGGTGCCGGTCGCGCCCCGCGTGCTGCGCCACTCCTCTCCGGCCTCGGCGGGCTTCACCGTCGTTGCGGAGCTGCACCGCGAGATGCTGGAGCTCGTCTCGAGTCCGCAGCGCGCCCTCGCCGACGCCTTCGAGGGAATACTGGCTGCTCGCGAGTTCGCCGACGATGCCGCCAGACGCGTCGGCGCGCGGGCCGCCCCGCTCGCGACCTCGCCCCTGCCGGGAACCCCCCATCCCTCGGCCGGCGATCGCTATCGACAGATGGTGGACCGCTACGGCGCCCTGCCCCGACGGTGCATGACGTGCGGCCTGCACGTGCACGTGAGCATCGAATCGCCGGCCGAGGGCGTTCAGGTGCTCGACCGCATCCGCGTCTGGCTCCCCGTGCTGCGGGCACTCGCTGCGAATTCGCCGTTCCACGACGGGGTCGACACCGGCTACGCGAGTTACCGGTTCTCGCAGTGGAGCGCCTGGCCCTCGAGCGGCCCGACCGACCTGTACGGCGATCTTGCCGCCTACGAGCGGTCGATGAGCGAGGTGCTGGCCACCGGCGCCCTGCTCGACGAGCACATGTGGTACCCCGACGCGCGCCTGTCCCGCCACGTTCCGACGGTCGAGATCCGCGTGGCCGATGTGCCCCTGCTTCCGGATGCGACGGCCGCGATCGCGGCGCTCTGCCGCGGACTCGTGACCGTCGTCGCCCGGCAGGCGCGGGCGGGCGTCGCGGCGCCCTCGACCTCGTCCGCGGCCCTTCGCCTCGCCTCGTGGACCGCCTCCCTGGAGGGGTTGGACGGACAGCTGGTGCACCCTCAGCACGGAGTCCCGGCCCCTGCAGCCGAGGTCGTGGCCGCCCTGCTCGATGTCGCCGCCGACGGCCTGGATCTCTACGGAGAGGAGGCGGCCGTGCGCTCGGGCATCGCCCGCATCCTCCGTGAGGGCAATGGGGCGAGCCGACAGCGCGCCCGGGCAGCGTCCGAGGGGCTGCCCGCCATGGTGCTGGGCCTGACGAGCGACAGCCTGCGAGCGGGCGAGCCGCCTGCGGCGAGCGCCGCGACGGCCTGACCGCCCGGCTACCCCTTCGTAGAGCCCGCCAGCAGGCCGCGCACGAAGTACCGCTGCAGGCTGAAGAACACGATCAGCGGCACCACGATCGAGATGAACGCGGATGCGGTCAGCCGCTCCCAGGCGCCGCCGCGCGTTCCCACGAGTTCGGCGAGCCTCTGCGTCAGCGGAGCGACATCCTGCGTGCCGCCCGAGAAGATGAGGGCGACGAGCAGGTCGTTCCACACCCAGAGGAACTGGAAGATCGCGAACGACGCCAGGGCCGGCACCGCCAGGGGCAGCACGATGCGGAAGAACACCTGGCTGTGGCTCGCGCCGTCCACCCGCGCCGCCTCGATGACGTCGTTGGGGATCTCGGAGATGAAGTTGTGCAGCAGGAAGATCGCCAACGGCAGGCCGAACATCGTGTGCGCAAGCCAGATCGGCAGGTAATTCTGCTCGGGGATGATCGGGATGACGTCGTGCAGCCACTCCTGACCGGGGCGCAGGAAGGTGGTGAAGAACTGCAGCAGCGGAATGAGCGCCATCTGCAACGGGATGATCTGCAGGGCGAACACCACGATGAACAGCGCATTGGAGCCCTTGAAGGGAATCCAGGCGAACGCGTAGGCCGCCATCGCCGCGATCACGGTCGCGAACACCACGACGGGCACGGTGATCGCGATCGAGTTGACGAAGTACGCGCCGAGCTCCGGGGAGGATGCCGAGGTCGAGAGCAGCACGTCCTTGTAGTTGTCGAGGGTCCAGCCCCAGTTCCACAGGGCCGTCCACCATCCGGTGGTCTGGATCTGCTCCGCCGGCCGGAACGACGAGACGAACAGGCCGAACGTCGGGATCGTCCACAGCACCGCGATGATGAGGGCGATCACCGTTGCCGTGCGCGAGGTCAGCCGGCGCTTCACCCGCTTGGTCTGGGTCTGGCCCAGCTCGGCGGCCTCGATGGCCCCGAGGTCCTTGGCGACGGGAAGGTCTGCCGGCGCTACGCTGCTCATCGGATCTCCCTCTGCTTACGAAGCACATTGACGTTGTAGATGACGATCGGAAGCACGAGGACGAACAGGATGACGGCGAGCGCCGATCCTCTTCCCGCCTCGCCCGCACGGAACGCCTGCGTGTACATCTCGTTCGCGATGACGCTCGTGTTGAAGTTGCCACCCGTCATCGTGCGCACGATGTCGAAGACCTTCAGCGTGGCGATCGAGATGGTGGTGATGACGACGACGAGCGAACCGCGGATGCCCGGGACGGTCACGTTCCGGAACCGCTGCCAGCCGTTCGTGCCGTCGAGCTGCGCCGCCTCGATCTGCTCGGTCGGCACGCCCTTGATCGCGGCGCTGAGCACGACCGTGGCGAAGCCGGTCTGCACCCAGATCATGACCACGATGAGCAGCAGGGTGTTGATCGGATCGGTCTGCAGCCACTGCACGGGCTTGCCGCCGAAGCCCGTCACGATCGCGTTCAGGATGCCGATCTGGTCGGTGCCCGGCGGCCGGTACTCGTAGATGAACTTCCAGATGACGCCCGATCCCACGAACGAGATGGCGAACGGCATGAAGACGAGGGCCTTGTAGGCGCGCTCACCGCGGGATCGGTCGATGAACACGGCGTACGCCAGGCCGATGGCCGTCGAGAACACCGGCACGAGGATGACCCAGAACAGCGTGTTGATGAGGGTGCGGATGGCGGTGGGTTGCGTGAAGACCCACACGAAGTTCGCCCACGTGAAAGATCCGCCTCCGTTCGGGAGGAAGGCGAGCGTGGTCGTGCGGATGGCCGGGTAGATCAGCCCGATGATGAGGAAGATCACGGCCGGCGCCAGGAAGGCGACCAGCTGCCAGTAGTCGCGGCCCTTCTTGGGCGCCTTGTCGATGAAGAAGATGAGCAGGCCGATGATCGCCGCGAACACCGCGAGTCCCATCACGACCTGGAGGATCTTGCCGAGGAGGTCGGCTGTGGTCATTGGCCTGTACCCTTTCTTCGCCGTTGAGGTCCGGGGGGATCGAGGGGCGAGGATCCCGGAAGGACCCCGCCCCTCGATCAGGCTGCCAGCGCAGCCATGCGGGCTAGCTGGCCGGCCAGCTCGCTTCGATGTTGTCCACCGTCTCCTTGGTGCTCTGACCGCTCACCCACGCGATCGCCTGCTTCCAGAAGGAGTCAGCGCCGACGGCGCCCGGCATGAGGTCGGAACCGTCGAACCGGAACGTCGTGTCGGGGTCCTGGAGGATCTCGACGCCCTGCTTGAGCAGCGGGCTCTGCGCGTTGTCGGGGTCGAGGCCCTTGTTCGCGCTGATCACGCCGCCGAGCTTGACGCGGATGTTGGCCCACGTATCGCTCGACATGAAGGCACGCACGGCCTCCACCTCCTTGGCGTCACGGAAGGCGACGGGGAACTCGCCACCACCGGTGACGGCCTGGCCGGCACCCTCGTCGGTCGGCGGCATGAGGAAGGCGTAGACGTCGCCGTCGGGGTCGACCTTGGTGCCCTCCGGCCAGAACGAGGAGTAGAACGTGGCCTGGTGCATCAGCGAGCATTCGCCCTTGAGGATCGGCAGACCCGCATCGCGGAAGTTCGTCGACACGAGCGTCGAGGAGTCACCGAAGCCTCCGTTGACCATGTCGTTGTTCTTCAGGATGTCGCCTGCCGCGTCGAACGCCTTCACGATCTCGGGAGAGTTGAAGGGGATCTCGTGTGTCGTCCACTGGTCGTAGACGTCGGGCCCCGACTGACGCAGCACGTAGTCCTCGATCCAGTCGGTGGCCGGCCATCCGGTCGCCTCCGCGGATTCGAGGCCGACGCACCACGGCTTGTGGTCGCCGTCCTTCGCGATCTTGTCGGCGAGGTCGTTCATCTCGTCGAGGGTCTTGGGAACCTTGTAGCCCTTGTCCTTGAACTCCTTGGGCGAGTACCAGATGAAGCCCTTGATGCTCGCCATGAGCGGGGCGGCGTAGAAGGTGCCGTCGGCCGTGCCGTACTTCTTCCAGTCCTCGGACCAGAACTTGTCGGCGTTGGCCTCGACCGGCTTCGAGGCCGGGATGAGCCAGCCGCCTGCTGCGAGCCGCTGCAGGAGTCCGGGCTGGGGGACGATGCCGATGTCAGGGGCGTTTCCACCCTCGGCGAGCACGGCGATCTGCGCCTCGAATTCTCCGGAGCCCTGGTAGTCGACCTCGATTCCCGTGCACTGGGTGAAGGCGTCGAACGTCTTCTGCAGTGCGTCGGCCTCCACCTCGAGGATCGTGCCCGACATCGTGACCTTGGTGCCGTCATCGAAGGTTCCGTAGGTCTTGTACGGTCCGCAGTCGGTGTCCTTGGCGTCGTCGGCCGCGATGTCTCCGGTACATCCGGTGAGTACGAGTCCGACCGCCGCTGCTGCCACGACGGGGACCAACCACCGGCGATGCCGTGTGAGTCTCATGTCCATCTCCTCATTGAGTATGTGTGCAGGGGAACTGGGGAACCGGTTCCAGACGTCACGCTACAGTGACCCGCGTTCGCGGCACAACAGTCGCGCATCACGAAACGGTCACCGTCGAAACGCCCGCCCAGGTTCCCGGAGAACGCTCCCGCCAGCGCGTCTCGCGCGACGGATCCGGCGTGTGGGATCGGTTCCACAAACGGGGCGCATCCCGTTACACTCGGCTCGACGGTGCCACCCGATGGAGAGGGGCCCATGAACGCGATCGCGGATGTCGCGCGCCAGGCAGGGGTGTCGAAGGCGACGGCCTCGCGCGCCCTGAGCGGTCGTGGCTACGTCGCGGAGGAGACGCGCGTGCGGGTGGTGCGGGCCGCATCCGACCTCGGCTACATCGCCTCTCCCAACGCCGCGAGCCTCGTGACGGGGCGCACGAAGAACGTGGGAGTGATCATCCCGTTCGTCAATCGCTGGTTCTTCGGAGAGGTGCTCGAGGGCATCGAGCGCGAGCTCGCGGCCGCCTCGTACGACCTCACGCTCTACAACCTGACGGCGGATGCCGCCGGGCGCGCCCGGATCTTCGAGTTCTTCCTGGCGCGCAAGCGCGTGGATGCGGTCATCGCCGTCGGCGTGGAACTGAGCGCCGACGAGGTGGATCGGCTGCAGCGCATGGGCAAGCCCGTCGTGGGGGTCGGCGGCGCCATCGACGGCGCCACGACATTCGCCATCGATGACGTCGCGGCGGCGCAACTGGCGACCGAGCACCTGATCAGCCTCGGCCACTCACGCATCGCCCATATCGGCGGCGACATCGCCCAGCAACTCGACTTCTCGGTGCACGGCAAGCGCCTGCGCGGGTGGCAGCAGGCCATGACGAGCGCCGGGCTGGGCACCGCCGATGCGTTCTGGCCGGCATCCTTCAGCATGCCGGGCGGGTACGCCGCCGCCCTGCAGGTGCTCGGCGACCCTCGGCAGCGACCGAGCGCCATCTTCGCCGCCTGCGACGAGATCGGCTTCGGCGTGATGCTGGCCGCCCAGCGACTCGGGGTCGACGTTCCCCATGCCCTCTCGGTCGTCGGCATCGACGACCACGAGTACGCGCCCATGTTCGGGCTCACGACCGTGGCCCAGCACCCGGGCGAGCAGGGGCGACTCGCCGTCGCATCCGTCATGCGGCTTCTGGAGAGCGACGCCACCACCACGGCGTCGCAGACCGTGCTGCCGGTACGGCTCGTCGTGCGCTCCTCGACGGCGGCGCCGCGCTGATCAGGATGTGCGCATCCGGTGATGGATGCTCACTATAGGCTCGGCCCAGAGACCGGATGACACAGCGACCGGATGACACAGAGACCGGATGGGCACCGACACCGGGATGGACCGACCGGATGGAGTGAGCATGACCCGAGGGCTCGAGACGCTGAGAAAGCGCACCGCCGCAGCCACGACCGAGACGCGCGCGCTGCTGTTCGCGGTCGCCGGATTCGCCATGGGTCTCCTCGTCGGGTTCATCGGGTTCGGGGGCAGCGACCTGCCGATCGGGGGCCGCGGATCGCTCGGCGAGGTCGCCGCCATCACCGCTGCCATCGTGGCGCTGCCCGTCTTCGTGGGCGGCTACGTGCTCTCCTACGACGAACCCGACCGGGCGTGGCTGAGGCGCGTGAGGCTGGGCCGCCAGATTCTCGACATCGGCGCGCTCGCCCTCGTGCACGCCTCCATCTGCCTGCTGCTCTGGACGGTCACCTTCGCGCTCCTGCAGCAGTCGTTCGTCGACGCCGTGGTGTTCCCGTTCGCTGCCGCGGCCATCCTGGGGGCGGTCGTCGCCCTCAGCGCCTACTTCGTGTTCCTCTCGGCGTCGGGCATGACGACGTCGCGGCTGGCGAGCACCATGGCCGTCTTCCTCGTGCTCGGTGTGGTCGTGAGCATGCTGACTGTCTCGAACGATCACTGGTGGCAGATGAACCTCAGCGCCCTGGGCCAGTACGACGACTTCTCGGCCGGCACCTTCAACCTCACGCTCATCATCGGGGGCATCGTCATCACGACCCTCGCGAACTACATGACGACGGAACTCGAGTCGGGTCCGCTCACGAGAACGGATGCCGCGACGAGCGACGCCACCGCCCTCAGCCGGGCGCGCTACGTCAAGTGGTCCCTCGTGCTCATCGGCGTCTTCCTCGCCTGCGTCGGGATCTTCCACGTGGACGAGCACTTCTGGGTGCACAACACGGTCGCCTCGGGAATGGCGGTCGTCTACGGCGTGCTCGTCATCCGGTTGCGATGGATCGTTCCCGGGCTGCCCGAGTCGTTCTTCATCGTCGGCTACGCGTTCCTCGGGCTCGTCGTCGTCGCAGGGGTCTTCTTCGCGACGGGCTACTGGAACCTCACCGCGGTCGAGATCCTCGCGTTCGCGCTCATCTTCACCTGGCTGCTCGTGCTCATCCGCATGATCTCGGCTGCGGCGACGGATGCGGCACGCGCCTCCGGCAGTACGCCGCAGCCGTCTCCGCTCGTCGCCGAGCCCCAGGGTCCCTCTTCCTAGGCGGCGTCGCCGACGAGCACGGCCTCGGCCTCCGACTCCTCGTCGAGTTCCTCCTCGTCCACGTCGGCACGGGCGAGGGGCTTCGCGGCGAAGAACACCACCAGGAAGGCGATGAAGACCGAGATGGCCGCGGCGTAGTACGGGGCCTCGGGCGAGAACGCCTTCGCGATCTCCGTCGCGGCCGGCGGGGCGATCGCTCCGCCGATGAAGCGCACCGCGGAGTAGGCACTCGAGGCCACCGCGCGCGGCAGGTCGGTCGCCGCCATGACGCACTCCGTCAGCACCGTGTTCAGGATGCCGAGCACGAGGCCGCCGACGATGATGAGCACGACGAGGGCAGCCGTGTTGTCGACGAAGACGGCGGCGAGTGCGAGGTCGATGGCCAGCAGGGGCAGGGCGATCCAGAGCACGCGCGAGCGCCGCATCCGTGCCGTGAGCAGCGGTGCCACGAACACCGACGTGACCGCCAGGCCGACGCCCCAGCCGAAGAAGGTGAGCCCGAGGCCCCAGACGTCGAAGCCGAGGACGAAGGGCGAGTACGCCAGAAGCACGAAGAAGCCGATGTTGTAGAACAGCGCCGCGAGTGCGAGCACGAGCAGCGTCGGCTTGCCGAGCGCGCGCAGAGGGGCCGACAGTGGCATCGGCTCGAGGTCTTGCTTCTCATCCTTCTTCAGCAGCACGAGGATGGCGATGAAGGCGATCGCCATGAGCGCAGCCGTTCCGAAGAAGGGTCCCCGCCAGCTGATGTTGCCGAGGGCCGCCCCCACGAGCGGGCCGACGGCGATGCCGAGGCCCAGTGCCGCCTCGTAGAGGATGATGGCCGACGATGACCCGCCGGATGCCGCACCCACGATGGTGGCCAGGGCGGTTGAGATGAAGAACGCGTTGCCGAGGCCCCAGCCGGCGCGGAAGCCGATGACCATCTCTACGTTGCCCGAGAGGCCGGCAGCCGTCGCGAACACGATGATGAGGGCGAGCCCGATCATGAGCGTCTTCTTGGGGCCGATGCGGCTGGAGACGAAGCTCGTGATGAGCATCGCGACACCCGTCACCGCGAGGTACGCGGTGAAGAGCATCTCAGCCTGGGTCGGAGTCGCCTTCAGGCTCTGCGCGATCGCGGGAAGGATGGGATCGACCAGGCCGATGCCCATGAAGGAGATGACACTGGCGAAGGCGACCGCCCAGACGGACGTGGGCTGGTGGAGGATGGATCCCCCGTGTGATTTCGTGGCGTGGCTCATTGCGTGTTGTACCTCTTGATGCGTTCCGTTTATCCGATGAAGTGAGAAAACCCGGCTACTCGGGCGACGTGAGCTCGGCCGCGATGCGGTCGAGGATCAGGCGTGCCGAGCGGGTGAGGGCGTTCAGGTCGTCGTCATCGACGTCTGCGAAGAGAGGGAACATGGCGGCGCCGAGCCGTTGGCGCCAGTCCTCGAGGGCGTGGCTTCCGGCATCCGTCACGCCGATGAGGCTCACCCTGGCGTCGTCGGCATCGGCGACGCGCTCGACCCAGCCGTACTCCTCGAGGGTGTGCACGAGGTTCGTCATGGTGGGCTGCGAGACCCGGGATTCGGCGGCGAGCGTGCCGAGGCGCAGGGAGCCCGTCGTGGTGAGCACGCTCAGGGTGCGCCACAGGGCCGGAGACTCCACGCTGCCGGCCATTCGGGCGGCGACCCGGGTGAGCCGGTTGGCCGCGCTCGTGATCTCCACCATGGCGGCGCGCACGCGTGCCTCCCGCGCGGATTCCGAAGTTTCTTCGACCATGCTTCGATTATACATAGCTTGCCTATATATATCTATCGGTCGCGCCGCGGAAACGACGGATGCCCCGCCTTCGCAGCAATGCTGCGGAAGCGGGGCATCCGGTGTAGCTGCGGCGCAGGTCGCGCCGCGGAGTGACTACTTGAGGGTGACGGTGGCGCCAGCCTCTTCGAGAGCAGCCTTCGCCTTGTCGGCGGTCTCCTTGTTCGCGCCCTCGAGAACAGCCTTGGGGGCGCCGTCGACGACGGCCTTGGCCTCGCCGAGGCCGAGCGAGGTGAGCTCGCGGACGACCTTGATGACCTGGATCTTCTTGTCGCCGACCGACTCGAGAACGACGTCGAAGGAGTCCTTGACCTCGGCCTCTTCCTCAGCAGCACCGGCGCCGCCGGCCGCGGGGGCGGCAACGGCGACGGGAGCGGCCGCGGTGACCTCGAAGGTCTCCTCGAACGCCTTGACGAACTCGGAGAGCTCGATGAGGGTCAGGCCCTTGAACTGCTCGAGCAGCTCTTCAGTTGACAGCTTTGCCATGATTTTTCTCCTTGGTTTCTTAGTTTTCTCACCGCTTGGGAATCGCGCGTCGACCCGGAGGCCGGACGGGGATTACGCAGCGGACTCCTGCTTCTCACGCAGCGCGTCGACCGTGCGAACGGCCTTCGACAGCGGGGCGTTGAACAGATATGCGGCACCGAACAGCGAGGCCTTGAAGGCGCCGGCAAGCTTGCCGAGCAGCACCTCACGGGACTCGAGGTCGGCGAGCTTGCCCACCTCTTCAGCGGTCAGCGGCTTGCCATCGAAATAGCCGCCCTTGACCACGAGCAGGGGGTTTGCCTTGGTGAAGGTACGCAGGGCCTTCGCGACGGCGACGGGGTCGCCGTGCACGAATGCGATCGCGGACGGACCGGCGAGCTCGTCGTCGAACGACGAGATGCCGGCGTTGTTCGCCGCGATCTTGGTGAGCGTGTTCTTCACCACGGCGTAGGTGGCGTCCTCACGGATGTTGGTGCGCAGCTCCTTGAGCTTGGCAACAGTGAGGCCGCGGTACTCGGTCAGCAGAACGGCGGTCGAGCTCTGGAATGCCTCCGTGAGCTCGGCGACCGTGGCTTCCTTGTTCGCCATGGCGTACTCCTCTTGTCTAGGTCACACGTCGCGGGAGCGTCGTGTGAACCGCGACCGTCGAGCCAGGCTTACATGAAAAAAGCTCCGGCGCAGAGGCACGGAGCACATCGGGAGAAAACCCGGGGAGTTCAGTACACCTGCGCAGGCGCTTGCTCTCGCAAGCCTTCGATCGGCATCCGCATTTCTGCGCACGCCGACAACCGGCGGTCTTTGGCTCCTCCTAGGCTAACGGATGCCGGGAGCTCCGCCAAATCGGGGTTGCCGGGCATCACAGCGTTGCGGCGAATCCGGTGAGCAACGCATCGATGGCGAAGCGGAAACGATGCTCGTCGTCGGTGCCCTGTCCCGTGCGCGCCGCTTGGACGAGCAGCGGGTAGGCCGTGGCATCGAGGCCCGCGATGGCGGCCGTCGACCCGGTTGCTCCGGCCTGGTTGACGGCGGTCGTTGCGTGCTCGGAGACGGCGTGCCCGATGGCGAACACGGAGATGATGTTGATGATGTCCAGTGCGCGACCGAGGTCGAAGCCGGCGGCGATGAGCATGGCTGCTCCCCCCTCCCCCACCGCGAGCAGCCGGGGAGTGGACGCCGGCCGCTGTGAGGCGATCGGAAGGACGCCAGGGTGGGCAAGCAACGCCCGGCGCAGCCCGATGGCGTAGGTACGAAGCGTCTGCTGCCAGTCGGCGGAGGCGACGGCCCGCGGCACCGCCGCATCGAGCACGCGCTCGACGAGCCCGTCGAGCAGGGCGTCCTTGTTGGGGAAGTAGTTGTAGAGGGTCATGGCCTCCACGCCGAGCACGGCGGCCAGCCGCCTCATCGTGAGCGCCCCGATCCCCTCCGTGTCGGCGAGCGCGAGGGCCTCATCGAGAATGCGGTCGCGCGACAGGCCGGCTCGCTCCCCGCGACTGCGCTCGGGCATCCGCACTCCCCTTCTCTGGATGTTCGCCTCTTCTGGGCCTTGGCCTCTGACCGATGGTGGCCTCTTGTAGAACTTACGGCGTAAGTATATAGTGGCCGCAGTTTCTTACGTTGTAAGTTATTGGAGGACTCGCCGTGTTGTTCATCGTTGCGCTTGCGCTCACCATCGGGACCGTCGTGCTTCACCAGCTCACGACGCTCGTGGACCTCTCCCCGTTCAACAACATCCACGGCGCCTCGCCGCGCGAACGCCGCACCGAGGCACTCGTCAACGGTCCGCTGATGGCGCTGCCGGCCGTGCTCGTCGGCGTCGCGTGGTCGACCGGAGTCGCCGCCCTCGGCTACGCGGCCGCCGGGCTGGAGCTGGCATTCGCACTCAGCGGCCTCGCCCTCTGGTGGCTGCCCTACCTCGCCGGCCGCTCCGTACCGTGGGCGACGATGGGCGGTGAATCGTGGGAGTCGCTGCACGCGCGCACCTACGCCTCGACGATCATCGTGCTTCCCGAGCACCGCGGTCGCCCGCGCCCGAACCTCGAGCACATGATCCTGCACACGCTGATGCTGCTCAGCGCGGCCGCCTGCCTCCTCTTCGCGCTGACCCTCTGAGGGATGCGGAGCCCAACCCGCAGAAACGGTGGGTTCGTCTCCGCCGAGCCCGCAGAAAAGGTGGGTGCACCCCGCAGCACACCCACCGATACTGCGGTCTCGGCGCGGTGCGGCGCGGCGCGCGCCCCGGTGGTATTTTCTGAACATGAGCCCCGAGGCGATCGCCACGCTCACGCACCTGCGCCGTGCGCGCGACCTCATCGACCGCGACTACGCGAAGCCCCTCGACGTTCCGACCATGGCGGCCAGGGCGCTCATGTCGCCCGCGCACTTCTCGCGACAGTTCCGCGACGCCTACGGTGAGACCCCCTACCGCTACCTCATGACCCGGCGCATCGAGCGCGCAATGGCGCTCCTGCGCGCGGGCGTCAGCGTGACGGATGCCTGCATGACGGTCGGGGCGACCTCGCTCGGCTCCTTCAGCTCCCGGTTCAGTGAGATCACGGGCATGACCCCGAGCGAGTACCGCATTCGGGAGCACTCCGCCGTCAACGCGATGCCGTCGTGCGTCGCGAAGGCGCACACCCGCCCGAGCGGGCAGCGAGGCGATGCGGCGGTGCAGATCTCGGGATTCCTGCCGAGCAGCATCCGTGACTCCGTGGGCGCACCCGCCTCCTGAGGTCCCCCCGCCCCGCGCCCGATCGAACGGCGCACTGCAGTGCGCGAGAAATCTTCGCGCCGAGGGAATAGTTGACCTCAGTCAATAGTTGACCCAGTACAACTAAGAGATATATAGTTGATATTGATCAACTTGTGAAAGAAGGACACCCGTCTTGTCAGCAACAACCCTCCCGTCAGTGGAGCAGAAGCGTTCGCACCGCGAGGTGCTCATCGCGCTCTCCGGACTCGTCATGGGCATGTTCGTCGCCGTCCTCTCGGGCACGGTCGTCTCGACCTCGATGCCCCGCATCATCGCCGACCTCGGCGGCGACCAGACCGCCTACACCTGGGTCATCACCTCGACCCTTCTCGCCACCGCCGTCTCGACTCCCATCTGGGGCAAGCTCGCCGACCTGCTCGACCGCAAGGTGCTGCTGCAGGTCGCGCTCGGCCTCTTCGTCGTGGGCACCGCGATCGCCGGGTTCGCCCAGAACACGACCATGCTCATCGCGGTCCGCGTCGTGCAGGGCCTCGGCGCCGGCGGCCTGATGTCGCTCGTCATGATCGCCGTCGCGCTCATCATCTCTCCCCGTGAGCGTGGAAAGTACATGGGCCTCGTGGGCGGCGTCATGGCCATGGCCACCATCGGCGGTCCGCTGCTCGGCGGCGTGATCACCGACTCCTTCGGATGGCGTGCCAACTTCTTCATCGGCATCCCCTTCGCCGTCGTCGCCATCATCCTCATCCAGCGCACGCTGCACCTGCCGAAGAACAGCCGCAAGGTGAGCATCGACTACCTCGGTGCCGCGCTCCTGGCCATCGGCGTCTCGCTCGCCCTCGTGTGGGTCTCGCTCGGCGGAAACCAGTTCGACTGGAACTCGACCACGAGCTTCGTCATGGCCGGCGTCTCCGCCGTTGCGCTCATCGCCTTCGTCATCACCGAGTTCTTCGTGCCGGAGCCCATCGTTCCGATGACGCTGTTCAAGAACCGCACGTTCACCCTTGCCGTGATCGCCTCCATCGCGGTCGGCGTCTCGATGTTCGCGACGAGCGTCTTCCTGGCGCAGTACTTCCAGCTCGCGCGTGGAGCCAACCCGACGGAGTCGGGCCTCATGACCATCCCCATGGTCATCGGCCAGATGGGCGCCTCGATCGGCATCGGCGCGCTCGTGAGCCGGTTCGGCAAGTGGAAGGGCTGGATGCTCACGGGCTCCGTGCTCATGATCATCGGCGTGAGCCTCATGTCGACCCTGCACTACGACACCGACTACCTGCTCGTCTCCATCTACATGGTCGTGCTCGGCGCCGGCCTGGGCATGGTGATGCAGAACCTCACCCTGGTCGTGCAGAACGACACGCCCGCCTCGCAGCTGGGCGCCGCGAGCTCGAACGTGAACTTCTTCCGCTCGATCGCCGGCACCGTCGGCGTGACGGTCATGGGCTCGGTCCTCGCGAGCCAGGTGAGCACGCACATCAAGAGCGGCCTGTCGAACTTCGTTCCCGGCTCGCCCGCCGAGATCGCGGGGCTGAAGTCGCTGGCCTCCGGCAACGTGCCGAAGGTCTCAGAGCTGCCCCACGCCATCCGCGTGATCGTCGAGGGCGCCTACGGAAGCGGCATCGGCGATGTCTTCCTCATCGCGGTCCCCCTGGCCGTGCTCAGCCTGATCGCGATCGCCTTCCTGCCCAACAAGTCGCTCTCGACCAAGACCGCGGCGGAGAACCTCGCGGCCGAGAGCGAGCAGGTCGCGATCGACCTGGCCGAGGCCGAGATCGCAGCACCCGTCACCTCGTCGGTGGGCATCGTGACCGGTCACGACGAGAACGACGAGGCCGGGCGCCGGCCCGTGAGCCGCTCAGCGGGGCGTTCTCACTAGCATGATCACCATGACCGGTGCCGACACGAGCATGGACTCGGCGATCGAAGACGTCGAGGAGCAGTTCGGCGTGCTGTTCAGCCGGGTGCGCACGAGCTGGAAGGATGCCGCGGCGCAGATCCACCCCGACCTGCAGCCCGTCGGCTACAAGATCCTCAGCACCATCGCGCGCTCCGGCTCGACGAACGCCCACGCCCTCTCGGAACTGCTCGACGTGGACAAGAGCGTCGTGAGCCGGCAGGTGCGCATGCTCGAGGACGCCGGCCTGGTGCAGAGCGAGGCGGATGCCCGCGACGGCCGGGCGCGTGTCCTTCGTCCGACACCGCTGGCCATCGAGCGGGTGAACGCGGTGCGCTCCGGCAACAAGGGCAGGTTGCACGAGCTGCTGCGCTCCTGGCCGGAGTCGGACGTGAGGGCGTTCGCCGACATGCTCGGCAAGCTCACCGCCGTCTGAGGCGCAGGCAACGAAGAAGGGCGGCACACCGATCGGTGTGCCGCCCTTCTTCGTGTCTCTGCGACTACGCGGTGCGGCGGCTGCCCTTGCGGCCCACGATGAGGCCGTAGATGAGCAGCACGATGATCGATCCGACGATCGCGAGCAGCCAGGTCTGGATGGAGAAGAAGTCCTGCAGCGGGGCGTTGAAGAGCAGGCCGCCCAGCCATCCGCCGAGGAGTGCGCCGACGATGCCGAGCAGCAGCGTGATGAGCCAGCCGCCGCCCTGCTTGCCCGGGAGGATCAGCTTGGCGATGGCGCCGGCGAGAAGACCGAGGATGAGGAAACCGAAGAAGCCCATTTGGGGGTTCGCCCTTTCAGATGCTGTGTGTGCCGCGCCGGTGGACGGGGCGTACCGACAGTAGCGTTTGCTGGGAGAACCAACCGGAGGGTGGCGCGTCGCACACCGCGTCTGCTATAGGCGCGCAGGGAGTGAGACCGTGAACGTGGTCGCTGCCGGTTCGCTCGTGACACTCACCGTTCCGCCGTGCGCCTCGACGACCGCGCGCACGATGGCCAAGCCGAGTCCGGTACTGCCCGTCGCCCGGTTGCGGGAGGCATCCCCGCGGGCGAAGCGCTCGAACAGGGTGTCGGCGATGGCGGGATCGATACCGGGTCCGTCGTCGGTCACGCTCACTCGCACCTCGTCGCCGGCGTCGACCAGCGCGACAGTGACGGTCGTCCCCTCAGGCGTGTGCACGCGCGCGTTGGCGAGCAGGTTCATCACGACCTGCTGCAGTCGCGGCGCGTCGCCGCTCACCTCGATGGGCTCGTCGGGCAGGTCCAGTTCCCACACGTGATCCGGCCCGGATGCGTGGGCATCTCCCACGGCGTCCACGAGCAGGGCGGTGAGGTCGACGCGCTCGTGCGCCAGCTCGCGCCCCTCATCCAGGCGCGCGAGGAGCAGCAGGTCTTCGACCAGCCCCGTCATGCGCACCGACTCGGACTCGATGCGGGAGAGTGCCCGTGCGATGTCGGGAGAGAGCTCTTCACCGCTGCGACGGGTGAGCTCGGAGTACCCGCGAATGGAGGCGAGCGGCGTGCGCAGCTCGTGCGAGGCATCCGCCACGAACTGCCGGACCTTCTGTTCGCTCTGCTGCCGCGCCTCCAGTGCCGCTCCGACGTGATCGAGCATCGTGTTCAGGGCAGAGCCGACATGCCCGACCTCTGTGCGGGGGTCGGCGTCGCGGGCGGGCACGCGCTCGGCGAGCGCGACCTCGCCGTGGGCCAGCGGCAGGCGCGCCACCCGGGTGGCCGTCTCCGTGACGCGGGTGAGTGGGCGCAGGGCGATGCGGATGAGCCACGAACCGATGACCCCGACGATGACGACTCCGAGGATGGCGACGATCGCGATGGTCACCGAGAGCTGGGCCGTCGTGGCGTTGACGCCCGTCAGCGGCAGCCCGATGAAGATGATTCCGCCGAGCTCCCGGTCGATCGCGACGACGCGGTACTCGCCGAGATCGCCCCCCACGTCGACGGTGTGAGGGCGTCCATCGATCGGCACGCTCACCAGGCGCATGCCCTGCGCCACCGTCATGAGCCGCACCGCCCCCTCCTCATCGAGGTAGCCGGCGCTCTGCACGCTGCGGTCGGCCGCGACCAGCGCGATGGTGCCCTCGGCCTGACCCGGGGTCTCGAGGATCATGGCCGCGCTCGGAAGGCCGATGGCCCCTGATCCGTCGTCGTCGGGGCGCAGCGGACCGACAGCCACACGTCCGCGCTCCGTCGCGTTCTGCAGCTGCGAGTCGACGCGTTCGACGAGCGAGGTGTGCAGCACGAGCACGCTCACGATGCCGACGATGGCGCTGACGACGACGAGCACCGCCACGACCGTGATGAGCAGTCGGCGGTTCAGGGTCCACGGCGCCCGGTCGCGCTTGGCTGCGATCACTAGGCGGGCTTGATGAGGTACCCGGCGCCCCGCACCGTGTGGATCATGGGGGTGCGACCGGCGTCGATCTTCTTGCGCAGGTAGGAGATGTAGATCTCCACGACGCTCGAGCGTCCGCCGAAGTCGTAGCTCCACACGCGGTCGAGGATCTGCGCCTTGCTGAGCACGCGGCGGGGATTGCGCATGAGAAAGCGCAGCAACTCGAACTCCGTGGCCGTGAGCTCGATGTTCTCGCCGCCCCGGGTGACCTCGTGGCTGTCCTCGTTGAGCACGAGGTCGCCGATCTCGATCACGGGGTCGGAGGCGACGGCCGTCGTGAGCGTCGATCGCCGTACCAGCCCGCGCAGCCGGGCGACGACCTCTTCGAGGCTGAACGGCTTGGTGACGTAGTCGTCGCCGCCCGCAGTCAGTCCCTTCAGGCGGTCATCGAGCGAGTCCTTGGCGGTGAGGAACAGCACCGGGGCTTCCGGCCGGTCGGCGCGTACCCGTTGCAGCACCTGCAAGCCGTCGATGTCGGGAAGCATGATGTCGAGCACGATCGCATCCGGCCGGAACTCCCGCGCCGCGGCCACGGCGCTGCGGCCGTCGGATGCGGTACGCACGTCCCAGCCCTCGTAGCGCAATGCCATCTGGAGCAGGTCGGTGAGGGTGTTCTCGTCGTCGACGACGAGAACACGAATGGGACTGCCGTCGGCTCGGCGGATGCCGGGCGTATGTGCGCGCGCGGCCGCCTGCTCTGTGAGATTGCTCGTCATGGTGTCTACCAGTATTCGCGGTTTCCTATGAAGGAGCTATGCGGGCGTTGGGAATCAGCTTGGCCAGGGCCTGCTGTGCCTGAGAGAACCGGCGTCTCAGGCGAGGCAAAGGTGCGGCATAGCCCTCCGATAAGCGCGCTGCCTAGCGTCGGCTCGACCGAATCGAAGGAGCAGCATGTTCTTCACCTACTTACGACGCGAACTCGCGGGGCGGCGACGGCAGACCGCCATCATCGCCACGGGCATGGCTCTCGCGATCGCGCTCGTCATCATCGTCAACTCCGTGTCTGCCGGCGTCAGGGCCGCCCAGGCCACGGTGCTGGAATCGGTGTACGGCGTCGGCACCGACATCACCGTCAGCCAGGCCGCAACCCCCCCGTCGAGTGACGGCTCCGCCGCACCCCGCCAGCGCTTCCAGTTCGGCTCGGGTGATGGCCAGACGAGCGATGGCACCACGACCGTCAGCCAGTCGCGCCTCATCGCGGGGCCCGGAACGACGACTTTCGACGCGAGCGCGCTGAAGGACGTCACCGGGGTCGAGAACGTGAAGGCCGCATCCGCGACCCTGTCGCTGCGCAACGTGAGCTTCAACGGCCAATTGCCGCAGTTCAACCGGAGCCAAGGCGACACGACGCAAGGGGCCCAACCGCCCGCCGACCAGAGCGCCCCGCAGGGCGGAGCCGACGGCGCCGGGGGCAGCGCCTTCGACGTCGACTCCTTCACGGTGCTCGGCCTGGATCCGAGCGCCGATGCGATCGGCCCGCTCTCCTCGGTATCCGTCAAGGACGGCCGCACGCTGAAGGCCTCCGACGACGGCACGGCCGTGGCCGTGCTCGACGCCGACTACGCCACGAGCGCGAGCCTGGCGACCGGCGGCACCATCGACATCGGCGGCACGACCTTCACGATCGTCGGAACGGTCACCTCGAACACCGCTGACGGGCAGAGCGCCTCCAACGTCTACATCCCGCTCGATGAGGCGCAGACGCTCTCCACCGAGACAGGCAAGGTCTCGACGATCTACGTGCAGGCCGACTCGTCCACCGACATCGCGCAGATCCAGAAGGACATCGAGAAGGCGCTGCCGGATGCGACGGTCTCGACGCAGGCCGACCTCGCCTCGAGCGTCTCGGGCTCGCTCGCCACAGCGTCGAGCCTCATCGCGGGCCTCGGGCTCTGGCTCTCGATCGCCGTGCTGGTCGCGGCGTTCCTTCTCGCCATCCTCTTCACCATCTCGGGCGTGACCCGTCGTACCCGTGAGTTCGGAACCCTCAAGGCCATCGGCTGGTCGAACGGCCGCGTCGTCGGACAGGTCGCCGGCGAGTCCGTCGTGCAGGGACTCATCGGCGGCGCGCTCGGAATCGTCATCGGCCTGGTCGGGGTGCTCGTGATCAACCTCATCCAGCCCACGCTCACGGGCGGCACCGCCCGCGGCTTCTTCGCGGGCAGTGCGGGTTCGAACGCGGGAACGGGCAACGCCGCCCCCGGGGCGGGCACCGGTGAGTTCGCCGGTCGCGGCTTCGGCCAGGCGGCGCGGGCAGCATCCAGCGCGACGCAGAACGTCGTGCTGAATGCGCCCGTGACGGTCAGCGTCATTCTCATCGCGGTCGCATTGGCCGTCGTCGGCGGCCTCGTGGCCGGTGCCTTCGGCGGCTGGCGCGCCTCGCGGTTGCGCCCCGCAGAAGCCCTGCGGAGCGTCGGTTAGAGCTGGGAGGAACCATCATGTACACACTCGAGAACGTCGGCAAGACCTACACGCAGGGCCGCAGGACCGTGACCGCGCTGAGCGGGGTGAACCTGCGCATCGAGAACGGCCAGATGCTCGCCATCCAAGGCCCGACGGGCGGTGGCAAGTCCACGCTGCTCCAGATGCTCGGAGCCCTCGACCGCCCCTCCACGGGCACCGTCTCGCTCGGAGAGTCGGAGCTCTCACGGCTGCCCGACCGCAAGCTGGCCGGCATCCGCGCCAAGGAGATCGGCTTCGTCTTCCAGGGCTTCAACCTCATCCCCACGCTGACCGCTCAGCAGAACGTCGAGACGGCGCTGGAACCGCTCGGCATCCCCAGCGCGCAGCGCTCCACGCGTGCGGCGGATGCGCTGGCCTCCGTGGGGCTCGCCGACCGCGGTTCGCACCTGCCCAACGAGCTCTCCGGCGGTCAGCAGCAGCGCGTCGCGATCGCCCGGGCGCTCGTGAAGGAGCCCGACGTGCTGCTGGCCGACGAGCCGACCGGAAACCTCGACGAGGAGACCCGCGACGAGATCATGGACCTTCTCGAGGGTCTCTGGCGCGACCGGGGCCTCACCCTCGTCGTCGTCACCCATGACTCCGCCGTGGCCCGGCGTGCGGAGCGTCGGCTCAACATCAAGCACGGCACGGTGCGGGAGGTCTGAGCGCTCGATCGACCGCCGAGGGCCGCCGCATCCGACACCGGGAACGGCAGCCCTCGGGCGTCGGGCGCTACTGGTTCGAGAACGCGGCGTCGAAGGATGCCGTCGGCCGCTGCCAGAGCAGTGAGCGGATGAAGCCGAGCGCCTCCCTCGCGCCGTGCAGCCGGTCCATGCCCGCGTCCTCCCACTCGATCGAGATCGGCCCGGTGTAGCCGACGGCATCGAGGGCACGGAACGCGTCCTCCCACGGCACGTCGCCGTGGCCGGTCGAGACGAAGTCCCATCCCCGGCGCGGGTCGCCCCAGGGCAGGTGCGAGCCGAGCACACCCGCTCGTCCGTTATGGGGACGCAGCCGGGTGTCCTTGCAGTCCACGTGGTAGATGCGGTCCTGGAAGTCCCAGATGAAGCCGACGGGGTCGATGTTCTGCCACATCATGTGCGAGGGGTCCCAGTTGAACCCGAAAGCAGGGCGATGCCCGATCGCCTCGAGGGTGCGCACGCTCGAGACGTGGTCATAGGCGATCTCGGAGGGGTGCACCTCGTGCGCGAACCGCACGCCCTCGTCGTCGAAGACATCGAGGATGGGATTCCACCGGTCGGCGAAGTCCGTGAACCCCGCCGCGATCACCGAGGCGGGAACCGGTGGGAACATCGCCACGTAGGGCCAGATCTTCGAACCCGTGAAACCGACGACGGTGTCGACGCCGAGGGCGCGGGCCACGCGGGCGGCGCGCTTCATGTCGTCGGCGGCCCGCTGGCGCACGCCTTCGGCGTCGCCGTCGCCCCAGGTGTAGTCGCGCACGATCGCCTGGTGGCGAAAGTCGATCGGGTCATCGCACACGGCCTGCCCGGTGAGGTGGTTCGAGATGGCGAACACCTGCAGCCCGTTCCGCCGCAGGATCTCACGCCGCTCCTCGAGGTAGCCGGGCTCCTCCTCGGCCAGCTTCAGGTCGAGGTGATCGCCGGAGCAGGCGATCTCCAGTCCGTCGTAGCCCCACTCGGCGGCCAGGCGAGCCACGTCGGCGAAGGGCAGGTCGGCCCACTGGCCGGTGAAGAGGGTCACGGGGTGACGGGCCGCGTGCTGTACGGATCCGGTCTCGGTCATCGGTTCTCCCTCTCGTGCTGCAGTCGCTGCAGGTGACGGATGCTGCGCTCGGCGAGCGCATCCTGGCTCTCGGCGAGGGGCCTCCAGATGGAGGCAGCCACGGCGATCGTCTCGTTCCCGCCGGTGAAGCTCTCCAGGCCCAGCACGCCGTCGTATCCGGCGTCATCGAGCGCGTCGAGCACCTCGGTCCAGTCGATGTGGTCGTCGCCGACGGGGCCCCGGTCGTTGCCGCAGACCTGCACGTGGGCGATGTGCGGGCCGGCGAGACGGATGGCGTCTCCGATGCGACGCTCCTCGATATTGAGGTGGTAGCTGTCCAGCGCGAGTCCCAACGCGGGTCCGAGGAGCGGTTCCAGTGCGTCGAGAGCCTGTTCGACGGTGTTGAGCAGGCTGGTCTCGTAGCGGTTGAGGGGCTCGATCGCGATCCGCACGCCGGCGCGCTCGGCCTGGCGCACGAGAGGTGCCAAGGCTGCGCGCAGGCTCTCGTAGTGCGCTCGGCGCTCGGCCGCATCCATTCGCCAGGTGCGGCCCGTCGCGGCCGTGAACGGACCGGCCACCACGCCGGAACCGACCTCGGCCGCGACTGCGATGCAGTGCACGAGGTAGTTCTGGGTGGCGAGGATGTCGGAGGCCGGGGCGGCGATGAGGTTGCGTCCCGGCGCCATCGCGCCCACGACGACGGCACGCAGTCCGTGGTCGCCCAGAACCTCCCGGGCCAGCGACGGCGACCAGTCCCCCACGTTCTCGACCGGCAACTCCATCGCGCCGAATCCCATGCGGGCAGCGGTGGCGGCGAGCGCCGGCAGTGTCTCGTCGGTGAGCGGCGATTGCCAGACCCAGGTGTTGACGCCGATGGTGCGGCGCATCCTGCCTCCGTTCGGGGATGTGCAGTCGAAGCGAGCGTTCTGATTCCCGGCCCTTCGACAGGCTCAGGGACCGGGACCGAAGCGAGCGAACCGGTTCCCGGGCTCTTCGACAGGGACCGGGAACCGGCGCGCTCGGCTACGGAATCTGGCGCTGCTGCCAGACCGTGGGATATCCCAGCAGGTCCTCTCCGCCGAACTTGGCGTAGTGCCCGTCGGGCATGCCGTCGTTGGCGGCCAGGAACTCGTCGAGTTCTCCGGCGGTGATCGGACTCTGCGGCAGCACCCATTCGCTCGGCACCTGCTGGCCCTGGAAGATCATCGAGGCCGCGAGCAGCGGCGTGCGCCACTGGAAGTTGGAGTACACCGGTGCCAGGCCGTTCAGGCCGGTCTCCTTCCACTTGCGCAGGAAGCTGAGCTCGTCCTCCCCCGTCATGACGGGGTAGTCGACGCCGGCATCCTCGAACGCCTCGATGGCCGCGACCGCTCCATCGCCCGCATCCATCCAGACTCCGTCGACATCGCCCTTGGCCAGTTCGTCCGAGATGATCTTCTTGATCTCGGCCGGGTCGGCGCCGGTGAAGTAGTCCGCCGCCGTGATGTCGTTCTCGGAGAACAGCTTCTTCGCCGCCGCCCAGCGCTGTTCGAGCACGTCGACACCCGGAAGGATGCGCAGGGCCACGACCTTGCTGCCCGGTTCGAGGTTGTCGATGAGGAACTCGGCAGTGTCGATTCCCCACGCGAAGCCCCCGATCGGGTGGATGAACGTGACGGGGCAGTCGGTCTTGACGCCGCGGTCGAAGACGATCACCGGCTTGCCGGTGTCGCACGCGCGCTGCACCGCCGGCGTCATGGCCGCCGTCGAGTTGGGCGAGATGAGGAAGACGTCGCAGTTGCCCTCATCGATGAAGTAGTCGATGTCGGCGATCTGCGTGTCGTCGCTGTCCTGCGCGTCGCGGGTCTCCATCTCGGAGATGAGGCCCTGCTGCTGCAGTTGCTTCAGCTGCTCGTTCATCGTGATCCACCCGGTCTGGCGCCAGGGGTTGGAGATGGAGGCGTTGGCGAAGCAGGCCTTCTTGGCTCCCGGGCTCGTGAACTTCGAGGTGTCGACCATCTCGGCGTTGATGTACTGCAGGTACGGCTTGCCCTCCGGCCCCTCGGGAACGACGTCCCGCTCCGCGTCCTGCTTGTCGTAGAGGTCCTGGTCGAACCAGTCGACCTCCTCCTCGGCGCTGGGCTGGCCCGAGGGCGCGCTCACGTTCGGATCCGTCGTGCATCCGGCCAGTGCGAACAGCGCGAGCGCGCCGACCATGGCCGACGCCACGGTATATCTGCGTCGCATCACAAACCTCCTTTGGTTGTGTGTTCTGAACCCTCGCTGACGAGGGAGTGGACTGCAGGTCGGGCCGGGCCCTGCGGCTCCGGCTCCTTCTCCGGTGCCGGAGAAGCCTCTGGGGCGCGCCCGCGACGGCGCGACCGGAAATCGGATGCGGCGTAGGCCACCGCGATGATGATGATCACGCCCTGGATCGCGTCGCGCGACGTCGAGGGGACGCCCGCGAAATTCAGCAGGGTGAACAGCGCCTCGAGGGCGAACGCCCCGGCGGCGGCGGCAACGACCCAGCCACGCCCTCCTCCGAGCGTCACTCCGCCGAGCACGACCGCCGTGATGGCGATGAACTCGTAGCCGCGGCCGACCGACGGATGCACGCCGGCATAACCGACGAGAAGCACGCCGGCGATGCTCGCAGCGAGGGCGGAGATGATGAAGGTGCTCACCTTCACCCGGCCAACGCGTGCACCCGAGTACCGCACCGTCGTCGGGTTGTCGCCGAGGGCGAGGATCGTGCGCCCGAAGGGCCGCCGGGCGAACCAGATGGCGGCAGCCAGCACGACCGCGAGAACGATCACCGAGTACGGGATGATCTCGAGCACCGGCACGTCACGGATGCCGCCTCGGCCGATCTGGCGGAAGTTGTCGGCCGGATTGCCGGTGGCCGCTCCTCCGGTCCACCAGAGCACCCCGCCGAGCAGCGCCAGCATCATGCCGAGGGTGACGATGAAGGATGGCACCTTGAGCAGCACGACGACGAGGCCGTTCACGAGCCCGATGAGTGCGCCGAAGACGAGCATGAGCGCGAGCACCGGGAGGGCCTTGGACTCGTCCTGCCCCACGAGGTTGCCGGCGATGACGACTTGGGCGGTCACGACGGACCCCATGGACAGGTCGAATTCGCCGCCGACGATCACGAAGTACTGCCCGATGGCGGCGATGGCGATGGGCGCGACCCGCTGGATGAACCGGATGAACTGGGAGGGCTCGGCGAAGTGCGGGTTGTAGACGGTGATCGCGACGAGGAGCACGATCAGCAGCAGGAAGACCGCACCGCGCGGGCTGATCAGCACGCGACCCAGGTGGGCCAGTCCTGCACCGAAGCCGCGCTGTGCCTTGGGTGCGATGCTCATGATGCGCCTCCGCCCTGCACGACCGGGGGAAGATGCTCGGACTCGCCGACGCGTGAGGTGGAGGCATCCGGCACACCACCGCTCCCGCCGAAGCGCGCCCGGCGTCGATGCACGCTGCGGCTGGTGTAGACCGCGACGGCGGCCACGATCACGACGCCGCGCACGACGTCCTTGAGGAATGGATTGACCTGCAGAACGCTCATCACGCTGTCGACGACGGCGAAGATGGCCACGCCGCCGATGGTGCCCCAGACCGAGCCCCGGCCGCCCATGAGCAGCGTGCCTCCGAGCACGACGGCCGCGATGGAGAGCAGGTCGTATCCGCCCTGCGTTCCCACGGTCGGGCTTCCCACGCCGAGCCGGCTGGCCAGCAGCAGGCCGGCGAGCGCCGCGCAGATCGAGCACAGCACGTGGGCGACGATGAGCGGACGGCTCGTGTGGATGCCGGAGAGCCGGGCGACGTGCTCGTTGCCGCCGACGGCGTACATGTGGTTGCCGGTGCGAGTACGGGCCAGGAAGAGGCCCACGAGCGCGGCCACGACGAGCATGATGATCGTCGAGACGGGCACCGGGCCGAGCCCTGTGGCGCCGATGAGCTGGAACGCCCACGGCACCTCGCCCGCCGTTCCCTGGTAGACGGTGTCGAGGTAGCCCTTGATGATGAGGCCGACGCCGAGCGTCGCGATGAAGCCGTTCACGTGCAGTCGCGTGACGATGAGCCCGTTGACGAGCCCGATCGCCGCCGCCACCGCGAGCACGAGCAGCAATGCGGGAAGGATCCTGCCCGCGTCGCCGCGCATGGCCTCGGCGGCGATGAGGCTCGAGAGGCTCACGACGTAGGGCACCGAGAGGTCCAGCGATGCGCACAGGATGACGAGGGTCTGCCCGATGGCGACGAAGCCGAGCACGCTCATGCCCGTGAGGATGTCGCGGATGTTGCCGGGGCTGAAGAAGTTGCGGCCTGCGGAGGCCACGAGAACCGCCCCGATGAGGATCACCGCGACCAGGGCGATGCCGACGATCCACGTCGCGTCGAGGCGACGCCGGCGCCTTCCGGCGGGGTTCACGAGCGCTCTCCCATGCTCAGGGCGCCGGTCGCCGCCGCCAGCACGGTCTCCTCGTCGGAGGCCGCGGGAAGCTCTGCGGCGATGCGCCCGTCACGCAGCACGAGGATGCGATCGGACATGCCGAGAAGCTCCGGCAGCTCCGAGGAGATCATGAGGATGGCGACGCCGTCCGCGCTGAGCCTGCGCATGAGGTCGTACACGGCGACCTTCGCGCCCACGTCGATGCCGCGCGTCGGCTCGTCCATCAGCAGCACGCGCGGCGCCACCATCAGCCACTTCGTGAGAACGACCTTCTGCTGGTTGCCGCCCGAGAGGAACTGCACCTCCTGGTCGAGGCCCTGCGCTGCGACCCGCAGGGAGGCGAGCACACCCGGCACGTCCCGGCGAGCGGCCGCCGTGCGGCGGCTGAACACTCCACGCACCGCGAGCAGGGCGTTGTCGAGCACCGACTGGTTGAGGGCGAGGCCCTGCGCCTTGCGATCCTCGGTGACGAGCACGACGCCCGCGCGCACCGCATCCCGCGGGCGTGCGATGCGGCGAACGCGCCCGTCGAGCGTGAGCGTTCCCCGGGTGAAGGGTGCAGCACCGAAGATCGCCTCGGCGAGTTCGGTGCGACCGCTGCCCTGCAGACCGGCGACGCCGACGACCTCTCCCGAACGCACCTCGAGGTCGATGCCGTCGACGAAGTCGTTCCCGGCATCCTTCAGCGAGAGCACCGGCTCTCCGAGCACGGTGTCGTCCGCGACGGCGGGGTAGTACGTGGAGATGGGCCTTCCCACCATCCGCCGCACGAGCTCGTTCGTGTCGATGCCGGATGCCGGTCCGCTGGAGACGAGCGCGCCGTCTTTCAGCACGGTGATGGTGTCGCACAGCTCGAAGACCTCGGCGAGGCGATGCGAGACGTAGAGCACCGCGACCCCGCGCGCCTGCAAACGGCGGATGATGGCGTAGAGCAGCTCGACCTCGTGATCGGCGAGCGCGGCCGTCGGCTCGTCCATCTGGATCACCCGGGCGTCGTAGGAGAGCGCCTTGACGATCTCGACGATCTGCTGCTCGGCGACCGTGAGGCCGCCCACCCGTGCCGTCGGGTCGATGCCCGCGATGCCGATGCCCTCCAGCAGCTCCCGTGTGGCCCGTTCCATGCCGGCGCGGTCGAGGAGCCCTCGTCGTCTCGGCTCCCGGCCCAGGAAGACGTTCTGGGCGACACTGCGTTCGGGAAGCAGGGTGAACTCCTGGAAGACGGTTGCCAGTCCGGCCTTCATCGCCTGCACCGGATGCGTGAAGGCGACGTCCTCGCCACCCAGGGTGATCGTTCCCGCATCGGCCTGGTGCACGCCGGCCAGGATCTTCATGAAGGTCGACTTGCCCGCGCCGTTCTCGCCGACCAGGCCATGCACGCTACCGGGGTAGAGAGACAGCCCGACGCCGCGCAGCACGGGAACGCCGAAGAAGCTCTTCGAGAGTCCGGATGCGGTGAGCACGGGCGCCCCGCTCATGACGCCACCTCGACCCAGCCACCGCTGCGCACCGAGGCGAGTACGGCGGCGGTCACGCGCACGGCACGCAGGCCATCCTCGAACGTCGGGAGCCCGTCAGGCGGCTCCGCTCCCCTCATCGCCGCGTAGCTGTCGGCGACGAAGGCGTTGAAGGCGTCCTGGTACCCCATCGGGTGCCCGGGCGGAACGAGGGAGAGCCGGGCCGCATCGGCCGAGAGCTCGTCGCCGCGGCTGAGCACGCGGGACGCGCCCGGGCCCCCGAGCCACAGGGTGTCCGGCGCTTCCTGGTCGAAGCGCACCGCAGCATCCGTGCCCGAGAGCTCGAACACGAGGCTGTTCTTCCGCCCCTGCGCCACCTGTGAGACGAGCAGGCTCCCGAGGGCGCCGCCGGCGAGCTCGACGACGAGCGCCACCACGTCCTCCGTGGCGACGTTCTCGGTGCGGGCGCGGTCGGCGTAGACCGTGCGCGCACTCGCGACGAGCCGCACGATGGGCTCGCCCGAGACGAACTCGATCAGATCGCACAGGTGCGAGCCGATGTCGGCGAAGGCGCGCGACGGGCCGCCGCTCGCGACGTCGACCCGCCAGTCATCCGCGCCCGGATCGGCCAGCCAGTCCTGCAGGTAGGCACCGTCGACCGAGAGGATGCGCCCCAGTTCGCCGCGGGCGATTCGGTCGCGCGCCTCCCGCACGAGCGGATGGAAGCGGTAGACGAACGGCACCGTTCCGAGCACCCCGGCCTCGCGGGCGGCTGCGACGACGCGTTCGGCGTCGGCGACGGAGGTCGCGAGCGGCTTCTCGCAGATGACGTGCTTGCCCGCGGCGATGGCGGCGAGCGTCATCTCGGCGTGCAGCGCGTTCGGCGTGCACACGTGCACGACATCGATGCCCTCGGCGGAGACGAGTTCCTCGACCGAGTCGAATCCCCGGTCGATTCCGAGCGCGTTCGCCGCCCGAACCGCCCGCTCGGGAGAGGACGAGGCGGCTCCGGCGAGCGTGGCCCGAGCAGCCCTGGCCGCCCTCGAGTGCACGGCGGCCATGAAGCCGCCCCCCAGGAATGCCGCGCGCATCACGCTCGCAGGGGCCATGACATCCGTTGTCATGGAGACATAGTGGCACAGCGCCGCCGACTTCTGTCAAGCATTAGACAAAAGTCACCTGTAGGAGAAACAAATCACCGAGGGACTTCGGTCGAAGCGCTATGTTGTTTGCCATGGTCGACACCAGCCGGGCAGGCGCTCCCTCGGCGGCAGCCGCCGGGGAGCTCTTCCAGTTGCTGCGCGACGGCCACCCCCGCACGCGCGCCGAGCTGGCGAGCATCACCGGCCTGGCCCGGTCGACCATCGCACTGCGCGTCGACTCCCTCATGTCGCTCGGCCTCATCGGCCCAGTCGGCGATGCGCTCAGCACCGGCGGACGGCCGCCGTCGCGGTTCGCCCTTCGTCCACAGGCCCGGTTGGTGATCGGTGCCGACCTCGGCGCCTCCCACGCGACGGTCGGCATCACCGACCTCACCGGCACGCTGCTCGCCGAGCACTCGGAGGAGATGGACATCACGAGCGGTCCCGAGACCGTGCTGTCGTGGCTCACCGAGGCGAGCCTGCGCCTCTTGAAGCAGCTGGGACGATCCCGGGCGGACGTCGCGGCCGTGGGCATCGGCGTTCCCGGACCGGTGGAGCATTCCACCGGCAGGCCCTCGAATCCTCCGATCATGGCCGGGTGGGACGGCTTCGACATTCCCGGCTGGATGCAGCGGCACCTCGAGGTGCCCGTGCTCGTCGACAACGACGTGAACATCTCCGCCCTCGGCGAGCGCTCCGTCGCCTGGCCCAACACCGAGCACCTCATGTTCGTCAAGGTCGCCACCGGAATCGGGTCGGGCATCATCTCCGACGGACGGCTGCAGCGGGGGGCCCAAGGCATCGCCGGTGACATGGGGCACGTGCGGGTCTCGCGGGGAGCGGGGGTGTACTGCCACTGCGGCAACGAGGGCTGCCTGGAGGCGCTCGCGTCGGGGCCGGCGATCGCCGGCGCGCTGCGCGAGGCCGGTGTCCAGGCGCAGACCGGCGCCGATGTGGTCGAGCTCGTGAAGCGGGGCAACCTGCAGGCGATCCAGGCCGTGCGCCAGGCCGGTCGCGACATCGGGGAGGTGCTGACGGCGGCGGTGAGCTTCATCAATCCGTCGGTCATCGTGCTCGGCGGCTCGATGGCCCGCGTGGGCGAGCACCTCATCGCCGGAGTGCGCGAGATGGTCTACACGCGCTCGATGCCCCTCGCCACCGAGCACCTCACCATCGTGCAGTCGGTCGCTGCCGGGGATGCCGCGGTGCGCGGCGCGGGAATGCTCGCCATCGACCACGTGCTCTCGCCCGACGGCCTGGACGCCCTCGCCCGCGCGCTCTGAGGTTCGCCCGGCGCTGCTTCGCGTATCACCGGGTTGTGCGCGACCCGCGAGCGCCGTGGCGCCGGATGTCGCCGTCGGGGGTCAGAATGGAGGGGTGACCGATGTGCTGCTCGACCTGTTCGACGAGGTCGAGTCGGCTCCGCTGCTCCCCCTTCCGGCGTCGCATCCGTCGTTGCGTCCCGCTCCACAGAGTGCTCCCGTGCGGCATCCGCACCTGGATCGCATCGTCGCGGATGCGAACAACCGGGTCGCCTGGCTGAAGGCACGTTCCCGAGGCATCACGGCGACGGATGTGGCCAAGCTCGCGACCGCCAAGTCGATCCGGAACGCCGCGTGGGAGAAGCTGAACGGCACCAACTTCGGCGGGAATCCCTACACCGACCACGGCCGCACGCGCGAACCGGTGATCGCGCAGTGGGTGCTGCGGGAGCACGGCATCATCTCCAGCAGCACCCTGTTCCACGCCGAACGCGAGACCCGCCACTTGGCGACCCCCGACGGCATCGTCGTGCGGCCGACGGGCCACGTCGAGCTCGCCGAGATCAAGACCACGAACAAGCCCTGGCGCAGCATTCCGCGCACGTACCTGCGTCAGGTGTGGTGGCAGCAGTACGTGCTCGGAGCCGAGCGTACGCTCGTGGTCTGGGAGCAGCACTCCGACTTCGTTCCGGTGAACGACGAACCGCAGTGCCGCTGGGTCGACCGCGACGAAGACCAGATCGAGATGCTCGTGCGCCTCGCCGACGCGCTCATCGACGAACTGCACGCCATCACCTCGCGCTGAGCCTCTCCCGGCATGGAGAGCGGCGATCCCGCGGATCGCCCGCGTGGGTACGCGAGACTGGTCACGTGAGAATCGCGCTCATCCACGGCCTCGGTTCGCAGCGCCGCTACATGCTCGACCTGTTCGGGCCGGCCCTGCCCAGCCGGGCGCGGGTGCGGGCGCCCGACGTGCGCGCTCACGGGTCGTCGCCGCTCGTGGGCAACCCATCGGACTTCGCCCTGGAGAGTCTGGCCCTCGAGGCGGAGCACGATCTCTCGGATACCGCGTGGCATCCGGCGAGCTCGCTGGAAGAGCTCGACGGCGCCGCGGACCCGGAACCGCTGACCCTCATCGGAGTCTCGATGGGGGCGGCGATCGCCCTGCGCATCGCCATAGCCGGGCGGGTGCCGGTGGAGCGCGTCCTGTTCGTGCGGCCCTCGTTCACCGACGTGCCCCTGCCCGCCAACCTCGTGCCCTTCGCCGTCATCGGACAGCTCCTCGATGACCTGGGCGCGACGGAGGGCGCCGCGCGCTTTCGCGAGACCGGCATCTACCACGACGTGCGTGCCGTCTCCGCCCTCGGCGCGAGCGGCCTGCTCGCCCAGTTCGGCTATCCCCTCGCCCGGGAGCGGGCGATGCGGCTCGTGGAGATCCCGCGCAACCGGGCGTTCAGCGATCTCACCGAACTCGCCGGCCTCGCCGTTCCGAGTGCGGTGATCGCGGCGCCCCGCGACCCCGCTCATCCGTTGCCCGTGGCCGAGCAGTGGGCGGGAGGCTTGAACGCACCGCTCACCGTGCTCCCGGCACGCGACGACGGACAGGCCGCCCAGACCGCAGCGTTGCGTTCCACCGTGGCGGAGTGGATCGCACGCTGAGGAGGGCCCCGTTCGTCGACCAGGGGCTCCCGAATCGGGCGGTTCAGGTGTGGAAGGAAGGCATGGCAGAGACGATGCGCGCAGTCGTGATCGATCGCACCGGAGGCGCGGAGGAGGTGCACGTCGCCGACGTTCCGCGTCCGCTGCGCATCTCGGATGAGGTGCTCGTGCGGGTGGTGGCCGCGAGCGTGAATCCGATCGACGTGAAGACCCGCGCCGGCAAGGGCGCGGCTGCGGCGATCACGACCTGGCCGTTCATCGGCGGGAGCGACTTCTCGGGAGTCGTGGAGGCGGTGCCGTACGCACGGCATCCGTTCCCTCCCGGAACACCGGTGTTCGGCATGGGTCGCGTGCCGAGGGTGGGCGGCAGCTTCGCCGAGTACGTCACCGTAGCGAGCACGGCCCTCGCCGTGAAGCCCGGGCAACTGAGCCACGTCGAGGCTGCGGCAGTTCCGGTCGCGGCCATGACGGCGTGGGGAATGGTGATGAGGCTCGCGCATGCCTCCTCGGGCATGCGGATGCTGGTGCACGCGGGCGCGGGAGGCGTCGGCCACTTCGCCGTTCAGTTCGCCAAGCGGGCCGGAGCCTCCGTGATCGCGACGTGTTCGGCACGCAACGCCGACTTCGTGCGGGAACTCGGCGCCGACGAGACGATCGACTACGGCTCCCAGCGCTTCGAGGAGGTCGTGCGCGACCTCGACGTCGTCATCGACCTGATCGGAAACGTCAAGGACGAGACCGGCACGCGATCACTGAAGGTGCTGCGACCGGGCGGCCTGCTCGTGAACGCGCCGACCGGCAGCTGGCCCGGTATGGCGCAGGAGGCCGAACAGGCGGGGGTGATCGCGACCGGCTTCAACGTGCCCGCCGACGGACGAGTGCTCGCCGAGATCGCCGATGTGCTCGCCGCCGGTGAGGCCCGCGTCCACGTGAGCCGGGTCTTCGAGCTCGACGAGGCCGCCGACGCCCAGCGGGCCGTGGAGGAGGGACACGTGCGCGGAAAGGTGGTCATCCGCATCGCGGACGAGTGAGGGACGGCGACCGGTGAGCACGCAGGGCGCCGAGGCTCAGGCACCGGCCGGCGAGCAGCGCCTCTCCGAGTTCACTGCGCACGTAGAGCACGCTGCGGCCGTAGCGGGTGGACGAGAGCAGTCCCGCATCCCGAAGCGCCCGCAGGTGCTGGTTGACGGCGGAGGTGCTCACGTCGAACCGCACGCCGAGCTCCGTCGACGACGCCGGCTCGGCGAGCGCGGTCAGCAGGCTCGCGCGCACCTCTCCCAGCACGTTGGCCAGGGCCCCGGGGTTGGCCACCCGTTCGGTCTCCCAGAGCGCACCCTGACCGCGGGCCGTGTACATGATCATGGGCGGCCCCGACCCGACGGGGGCCGATGCGCGTCGCGTGAACATCGTCGGCACGAGGGTGAGGCCAGCGCCATCGGTCGGATAGCTGCGGTCGCGCGGATCGCGCATCTGGACCGAGACGACTCCCGCCGAGAAGGAGACGCTCGGCGCGATCTCGTTGAGCATCGTCGAGAGTCCTCCCTGCGCGAGCGCCCGGCCGCGGTAGACGATGTCGGCCTCGAGCACCGACCGCATCCGGGGCCAGTACGGTTCGAAGCAGCTCTCCCACAATCGCTCCAACGCACGGAGGGTGTTCCGCAGCGCCTCTTCGGCGGTCGAACCCAGCTGCTCCGGGATGCGTCCGTGCACGGCGACGAGGTCGCGCTCCACCACCTCGGCCGGCGTGCGTGCCAGCTGGGCGAACTCGTCGTCGATGCGGGTCAGTGGTGAGGCCGGCCGGGGGTTCAGGAAGTCCGGCGTCCACAACCGGTCGTCGATGAGCGCCATGAGGGTGCGCAGGTCGAGCGCGGAGCGGGCCTCCTCGGTGCGACGCAGCCAGGGCAACTGCAGCGGGAATGCGGAAGGCTCCCGAATGGCGCGGAGCGAGAGTCCCAGTTCGCACAGCGGCGAGACCCCGAATCGCACGCCGCCCACATCCGACTCGCTGAGCTGGTAGCGCAACATGTAGAAGAACGCTACATCAATACCGCTCGAGGTCGCGCCCGGGCAGAGTCGCAGTGTGCCAGACGCGACCACCGGATCCCTCCCAGCCATCGATGCTGCGGCCGAGGCTGCCGCGGAGGCAGCGCTCGACAGCCGACCGGGCGGCGGCGCCGCCACGCGTTCGGCGTGGAACTCCCGCGTGCGAGCGTCGGTGGCCGATCCCGTGCTGCGCGTGCTCGTGCTCTCAACGCTCATCGGCCGCGTCGGCCGAGGGATCTTCCTCTCGGTCACCGTGCTCTACTTCACGCTCGTGGTCGGGCTCTCGCCGCTGCAGGTCGCCGTGATGATGGCGGCCTCCAGCGCGCTCGGCGTCGTCTCCTCCGGGGTGGCCGGCCACCTCGCCGACCGACTCAGCGCGCGTCGCATGCTCATGGTCTGCATGATCGTCGAGGGAGTGGGCCTCGGCGGTTACGTCTTCACGACGACGTTCCCGTTCGCCCTCGCCCTCGCCTGCGTGGTGGGCGTGTTCGATTCCGCCGGTAACGCGACGCGCATGGCGATCGTGGCGCGTGCCTTCGAGGGCGGCGCCCGCGTGAACGCGCGGGCCATCCTGCGGACGGTCACGAACATCGCCATCGGCGTGGGAGCCGCCATCGGCGGGTTGGCACTGCTGCTGAACACGCCGACCGCCTACCGCGTGGTCATGGTGGCGGCCGCCGTCGTCTTCCTGGCCGGCACGGGAATCCTGCGGCGCCTGCCGCGACGCGTCGACGCTGCCCCGCGCGAACGCGCCGACGGTGCGGAGAAGGCGCGACGGCAGAGCGCGTCACCGTGGCGCGACGCCCGCTACCTGGCCGTCACCGCTCTCAGCGCCATCTTCGGCATGCAGTTCGGACTCGCCGAGATCGGCGTGCCACTCTGGATCGCGCACGACACCGCGGCGCCGACGGTCGTGGTCTCGGTGCTGCTCATCCTCAACACGATCATCGTCATCGTCTTCCAGGTGCCGCTGTCGCGGGGCACGCACGACGTGCGCCGCGCCGGCACCGTGACCGGCTGGGCGGGAATCCTCATGGCCGCCGCGTGCGTGCTCTATCTCGCCGCCTCCGGGCAGATGGTGATCGCCGCCATCGCGCTGCTGGTCGCAGCGGCCATCGCCCACGCGTTCGCCGAGGTCATGTCCCAGGCGGGCGGATGGGGGCTGAGCTTCGAACTGGCCGACCCGCGGGCACCCGGCGCATACCAGGGCGTCTTCGGGATGGGCTTCAACCTCGGCTCCATGCTCGCTCCCATCCTCATCACGGCAGCCATCGCCGCGGGTACGGGCGGCTGGCTCGTTCTCGCCGTCGTCTTCCTGCTGTCGGCCTTCGGCACGACCGCGATCGCGTGGCGTGCGTCGCGCCGCCATCCTGCGTCGGCCACGGCGTGATCTCGCCGGATCCGCGTTCATCGGATGCGCGCGGCCGCGAACACAGCCCGCGTACAGGGCGGGGCTCGGCGGCCGATTAGCGTTGAGGCATGCCGGAACGTGGGAGGCGCCCCCAGCCCCACGGAACGAGTGCGCCGTCAGCGTCAACACTGTTCGCGCATCCCCGAGCCCAAGCCGGCGTTCGGCGCATCCTGGGCGGGTGGCGCATCGGCCTCGCGGCGCTCGAACTCGTGGCGATTCTCGGCAACCTCGCCTACGTGCTCGGCTTCAGCGCCTTCGGAACGGCGAACTTCTTCTGGTACTTCACCATCCAGACCGCGTTCGCGGCGGTGCCGGTCTTCGCCGTCACCGGGGTCATCGCCGCGCGGGGCCGCGCGGAGCGACCGGCCCTCGCCACCCTGCGCACCGTCGTGCTGACGCACCTGCTGCTCTCGGGCGGCGTCTTCGCCATCATCGTGGCGCAGGCCTCGAGTCGCGACTACCGCATCGAGGTTCCCTGGTCAGACGTGCTGCTGCACTTCGTGGTTCCCGCCGCGGCCCTGCTCGACTGGCTCGTCGACCGATTCCTGGCACCCCCCGCCGTCGCGATCCCGTGGCGGGCGCTGGCCTGGAGCCTGCCGTTCCCCGCCGTGTGGCTCGCGTGCACCCTGCTGCGCGGCGAGATCGTGGGCTGGTACCCGTACTTCTTCCTCGACCCGTTGCAGGTGAGCGGTCCCCTCGAGATCGCCGGCTGGTGCGCCCTCGTGCTCGTGATCATGGTCTCCCTGACCGCAGCGCTTGCCGGGGTGAGCCGGCGCCGCTGCCTGCCTGCGCGTGACCCGATGAGCCCGGATGCCGGGGCTCGGGTCGGGGCTCCGGTCGGCGAGCCTGCCGCGGCCGCCCCCGCGACCGACCAGCAGCACGGCCGGTCGGGGCGGGATTCGGTTCAGGCCAGGTAGGGCTCAAGGCTCGGCAGAACGGCCGCGAGGGCCGCGCCGTCGTCGAGCCGTGCGAGCGAGCGCGCATGGTTCGCGGCGACGGTGCCGGCGAGCACCGGCTCGCCCGTCAACGGCAGCAGGTTCACCCAGTGCGCGACCGTATGCCCGCTGCCGACCGTCGCGAGCACGGTCGCATCCGTCGACCAGAACGGCTCGTCGTAGCGCAGCCACACGCGATCCAGCGCCCCCATGCCCAGCACGGCGATGGCACGCGCCTTCTCGGTCGGCAGTTCCGGAGCGAAGCGGATGGTGTCGGTCTTCAGCACCCCGAGGGGCACGGTGACGATGGCACGATCGACGCCGAGTGACTCCCCGCGCGCGAGTCGGATGCTCACGCGGGAGGCCGTGTACGCGATGCGGGTGACCGCGCTCGTGGTGAGCACGTCGAGATCCTTCGCCAGCTCTGCGATCAGGTCGTCGTAGCCGCCGGTCTGCGGCAGGATCGTGCCGATGTCATCGCCCGGCTGGGCCGCGCCGCCGTTCCAGGCCGAGAGCCGGTCGGCGGCTCCCGTGGTTCGGGTCTCGACGTTGACCGCCAGGTCGTACGCGAGCCAGTCGGCCGGCGCGACGCCGGACTCCTCCGGCGTGGAGGAGAGTGTGCCGGCTCCGGATGCGGCGAGCGCCGTCGCAAGGGTGAGGTCATGGGGCCGGGTGCCCGAGAACTCCACCGCGGTCGCCACCGCCTGCGCGCCGAGGGGGTTCACCGCCACCACCGCCCGCGTGGCGGTGCGCACCTCGTCACGGCGAAGCAGGTCGGCGAACGTGACGCCCGCCGCCTCCGCTTGCCCGCGGACCGAGTTCTGCTCGGGTGGCAGTGTCCATGGCCCCAGCTCCACTGGAGAGGGCCAGCCGTTGGGACGAGCCGTCGAGATGCGACCGCCGAGCCGATCGCGCGCCTCGATGACGACGACGTCGTAGCCGGCCGCCCTCAGCGCCGCCGCGGCGGTCAGGCCGGCCAGACCCGCGCCGATCACCCCGATGCGCTCACCGGTTCCGGCGACGTTGGAGACCTCCCGCGCGGCGCGCTCACCGGACTCCGCGGCGCCGCCGAGCGTTCCGGGGTGCTCGCTGGAGGTCGCCTCCCCGGCGAAGAACAGCCGGTCCTTCACGGGTGCGGCCAGGTCGATGCGATTCGTGCTCGTCGAGCCGACGGCGGGGTAGCTGCTCGCGCCACGCGCGAACGGGTCGCTGCTCCAGCGCGAGCGCACCATGGCTGCGGGCTGCGGAACGGGTGTCGGAGTGCCCGTCGGTGTCGGCGTTCCGGTCGGGGTGGGCGAGGCGGGCGTCGTGGGCCGGGTCGTCGGCCCGAAGCATCCGCTCAGCAGGGCGAGACTCGCACCCGCTGTGCCGACCACGAAGGCACGGCGTGCGATGGGCCTCGACGCGTTCATACCCTCATTCTGCTGCCGCGCGGGGTGCTCGCGGGCATGCAGACGTGAGCGGCGTCAGTTGAGGGGCCTCTCCATGACGAAGTCGTTCTCGAGGCGCTCGCCGACGAGGAAGCGCTTCGCGCCCACCCTCTGAAAGCCGTTCTTCTCGTAGAAGCGGATGGCGCGAGCGTTCTGCTCGTTCACGCCGAGCCAGATGCCGACCGCGTCGCGTTCGCGGGCCGCGTCGAGGGTGGCCGACATGAGCAGCGCCGCGATACCCGAACCGTGGGCCTGCGCCCGCGTGTAGAACTTGCTCAGCTCGACCGTTGGCCGGATTCTGATCGCGGCGGCCGCATCCGCATCGTACGGCTCGCCGAAGACGAGCATGCTGTAGCCGACGGCGGCTCCCCCGTGCTCCGCGACGACGATGGTGCGGTGCGGCTCGGCGAGGTAGCGGGCGAAGTGCTCGCCGGAGAGGTTCGCCGCGAGAAATGCCGAGACGGCGTCGGGCGTGGTTCCGGGTGGGCAGGCGAGGGCGAACGTCGCCTCCGCGAGCTCTGCGAGCGCATCGGTGTCGGCGGGAGTCGCGAGGCGGATGCTGGACGGGTGGCTGGCGGTCACGGGCAGCACCCTACCGGCCGTTCCTGAACAGGCTCGACCGCAGAAGAACTCAGCCGCTGCAGATCGTCTGCAGCTCGTCCATGCTCGTGGAGTACGCGGTCACCTGGTCGGTGAAGTCGGCCGTTGCCGCCGCATCGGGGTCGGAGAGGACCGTGCGCAAGAACTCGTAGTAGGTGCGGGTGGCGTCGGACGCCTTCTGCGCGGCCGGCTTGACGTCGGCATTCGTGACGGATGCGGCGGCGTCGGCGATCTTCTTTTCGGACTCGTCGATGATCGAATCCACCGACGCGTCGGAGTCGGTGGCGTCGGTGGGCACGCCGCTCTCGTCCAGTTGATCGATGGCGCCCGTCATGATGGCGCAGGCATCGGCCTTGGACTGTCCGGCAGCACCGCCACCGGAGGCGTCCGGCGCCGGCGTGCCGGAGGCACCTGGCGTGGGCGTCGGTGTTGCCGTAGACGCGGTGGAGGTGGGCTTCGGAGTGCTCGAACTGCGGTGCGTGGCCGTGGAGGTGGGGCTCGCCGGGCCCGAGGACCCGCATCCCGCCAACAACAGAACGGCTGCGATCGCCGCAGCCGCAACGCCGGTCATGCTCTTCGAGCCCATCGTCACCCCCGTCGGTCGTGCCCGCCGTCGGCCGGGCTGCCTTCGACAGTAGCCGAAGCCCGTCGGATGCGGCAGGGGCTGACTCGACACCACGCAGCACGCCCCTCAGCCTCTGGCTGCCTCGGCCGGGGGTCGCGTTAGCAGGGCGACGCGGCCGGATGCAAGCCTCAGCGCGCCGCTGTCGCTTGCCGGTACCGTGAGCGGGCTCCCCGACACCGGAGGAGCACCCATCCCTCACAGAACGAAGGAACTGCAGTGATCGCCCTGTCCTGGCTCCTCCTCTTCGCAATCATCGGCGGCGTGCTCGCCCTCATCGACGGCATCCTGCGGGTGCGCGGCCGCGGAACCTCCATCATCGGCGTCATCGAGATCATCGCCTCGGCGCTGTTCCTGCTGGCGCTGTTCCTGCCCGGCATCCCGTTCGGCGCGGTGACCCTCGGCATCATCACGCTCATCGTGCTCGTCATCGCCCTGGTGCTCGGACGCGCGCGCTCCGCACTCAGCATCGCCGCGATCATCCTGCTCGCGGTCTGGCTCATCCTCACCCTCGGCTGGCTGCACATCCCCGGCATCAACTGAGGCACCCGGCCGAGAAGCGAGGACATTCCGAAAAGCGAGGCGATTCGACGCGAACCGCCGTGTGGGCGCGCCCCGGACCGGCGCGGCGCAGAGAATCGCCTCGCTTCTCGGTCGGAGAACACGGAGCGGGAGTGTGCCGCGCCATTCTCCCGGCTCCGGGAACGGATGGCAAGCGGCTTGTCCGCATCCATCAGCCGCGTACCGTCGATATCGGCTCACACGTCGGGAAGAACGCAGATGCAGATCGGATACAAGCTTGCGGCAGAGGGTTACGGACCCGCCGAGCTGATCCGCCAAGCCGTGCGGGCCGAGGAGGCCGGGTTCGACTTCGTCGAGATCAGCGATCACTACCACCCGTGGCTCGACGTGCAGGGCCACTCCCCGTTCGCGTGGACCGTGCTCGGTGCGATCGCCGCGAAGACGAGCACCCTCGGCCTTGCCACGGGCGTCACGTGCCCGAGCGTGCGGTACCACCCCGCGATCATCGCGCAGGCTGCGGCGACGCTCGCACTCATCAGCGAGGGTCGTTTCACGCTCGGCGTCGGCGCCGGTGAACGACTCAACGAGCACATCATCGGCACCGGATTCCCGGGGGTGCATGAACGGCACGAGCGTTTCCGCGAGGCCCTCGAGATCATCCGCCTTCTCTGGAAGGGCGGCTACCAGAACTACACCGGCAAGCACCTGCGCATCGAGGATGCCCGGGTGTTCGACCTTCCTGAGGAACTGCCTGCCATCGCCGTGGCCGTGAGCGGTCCGGCATCCGTTCGGCTCGCCGCCGAACTGGGCGACGGCCTCTTCGCCGTTGATCCGGATGCCGAACTCGTCGACGGTTTCGCGAAAGCGGGTGGCTCCGGCCCCGTGTACGGCGAAGCTCCGCTCGCCTGGGCGCCGACCCAGAAGGAGGCGGTCGAAGCGCTCTACAAGACGTCCCGCTGGGCCGTCACCGGCTGGAAGGTGATGGCAGAGCTGCCCAACCCCGTGAACTTCGAGGCGGCGAGTGCGACCGTGCGCGAGGAGGACCTGCTCGAACAGTTCGCCTGCGGCCCCGACGTCGCCCGTCACCTCGAGGTGATCAGCCAGTTCACGGATGCCGGCTTCGATCACGTCGTTCTTCAGAACGCCGGCCCAGATCCCGATGGCTTCATCGATTTCTTCGCCAGCGAGCTGAAGCCACGGCTCACCCGGACCTCGTGAGCCTCGCAACGCCCGCCGCGCGGCGCGCACCCTGAAGTGAACACGCTCGTGCCGAGTTGAGGGATCCTGGCACGGACGTTTCAGGGTGACCCGCGCGGCGGGTCCCTCATCCACCGCTCAGGAGAACGCCGACAGGCCGGTGAGCGCCCGGCCGAGCACGAGCTGGTGGATCTCGTCGGTGCCCTCATAGGTGCGCACCGCCTCGAGGTTGGCGGCATGGCGCATCACGGGATACGCGTCGGTGATGCCATCCCCTCCGAGCAGCGCCCTGGCCTCATGCGCGATGGCGAGGGCCTCCCGAACGCTGTTGAGCTTGCCGACGCTGATCTGCGCGGGCGTGAGCTCACCGCGCTCCTTCAGGCGGCCGAGGTGCAGCGCGAGCAGCATGCCCTTCTCGTACTCGACGGCCATGTCGGCGAGCGTGGCCTGCACGAGTTGCCTCGCGCCGATGGGCGCGCCGAACACCTCGCGCGTCACGGCCCTCTCGATCGCCGCCTCGATGCAGGATGCCGCAGCACCCATCGCTCCCCACACGATGCCGTAGCGTGCCTCGTTGAGACAGGCGAACGGACTGGAGAGCCCACGGGCCTTCGGGAGCATCGCCGCGGCGGGCACTCGCACGCCGGCAAGCTCGACATCGCACTGGATGGAGGCGCGCATCGAGAGCTTGCCCTCGATGACCCGTGCGGTGAAGCCCTCGCTCTCGGTGGGCACGAGGAAGCCGCGCACGACGTCGTCGTCGTCCTTCGCCCAGACCACGGCGATGTCGGCGATCGACGCGAGACCGATCCAGCGCTTCTGCCCCTCGATGATCCAGTGCTCACCGTCCCGGCGGGCCCGCGTGGTCATCGCCGCGGGATCGCTGCCGCCCGAGGGCTCGGTGAGGGCGAAGCATCCGATCGCCTCACCGCGTGCCATGCGCGGCAGCCAATGCGCCTTCTGCTGCTCGGACCCGTGCGTGTGGATGGCCGACATGGCGAGCGAGCCCTGCACCGAGACGAAGGTGCGCCAGGCACTGTCGGCCGCCTCGAGCTCGTGACACACGAGCCCATAGGCAACGGCGCCGGCGCCCGCGCAGCCATAACCGGCGAGTTGCATGCCGAGGAACCCCGCCTCGGCGAGCGGCGCGATCACGTCACGCCGAAAGTGCGCCATCTCGAAGTCGGCGTCGATGACGGGGCGGATGTGCTCATCGGCCACCGCGCGCGCCTTCCGGCGCCAGTCGCGCTCCTCGTCGCTCAGCAGCGCGTTCAGGTCGAAGACCGTCTCGAGGGCCATGGTCGGCGCTCCTGTCCGTGGTTGGGTCCGATGCACGGGCCGCGACGGTGCGCCCGCGCGGCGCCGAGGGGTGCTTCATCCTAGGCGCGCACCGGCGCCATTGCCCCGCCGCACTCGCATAGGCTGACATCCACAGGCCGACCCGGCGGCATCCGACCCAGATGCGCGCCGCGACTCGCACGGAGAAGGGACTCCCATGAGCCAGTACGCAGTGATCAATCCGGCGACGGGTGAGCGGATCAAGGAGTATCCGACCATCACCGACGCCGAGCTGGATGCCGCGATCGCCGCTGCCGACAACGCCTACCGCGGCTGGGGCCGCACTTCGACGGTGCAGGAGCGAGCCGACCTCGTGCGCCGGGTCGGCGACCTGCACACCGAGCGCCGCGACGAACTCGCCGCCATCATCGTGCGCGAGATGGGAAAGCCCCTCGAGCAGGCCTACGCCGAGGTCGACTTCGCCGCCGACATCTACCGCTACTACGCCGACACCTCCCCCGACGTGCTCAAGGACGAGCCCGTCTCGCTGCTTGCCGGCGACGGCAGCGCGGTCATCCGCCGCAGCCCCCTCGGCGTGCTGCTCGGCATCATGCCGTGGAACTTCCCGTACTACCAGGTCGCCCGCTTCGCCGGGCCGAACCTCATCATCGGCAACAGCATCCTGCTGAAGCACGCGCCCCAGTGCCCGGAATCGGCCGAGGCGATCGAGCGCATCTTCTCCGACGCCGGATTCCCCGAGGGCGCGTACGTCAACATCTACGCCACCAACGAGCAGATCGAGCACGTGATCGCCGACCGCCGGGTGCAGGGCGTCTCGCTCACGGGCTCCGAGCGCGCCGGTGCGGCGGTGGCCGAGATCGCCGGGCGCAACCTCAAGAAGGTCGTGCTCGAACTCGGCGGTTCCGACCCGTTCATCCTGCTGTCGGCCGAGGATCTCGACAAGGTCGTCGAGGATGCGGCTGCCGCACGCCTCGACAACAGCGGGCAGTCCTGCAACGCGGCAAAGCGCTTCATCGTGATCGACGAGCTCTACGAACCCTTCCTCGAGAAGTTCCGGGCCGCCCTGTCGGCGGTGCAGCCGAGCGATCCCGCATCCGAGCAGAGCAAGCTGGGCCCGCTCTCGTCGTCGGCCGCCGCCGACCGGTTGCAGGACCAGCTCGACCGCGCGGTCGCGGGCGGCGCCCGACTGCACGCCACCGGGGAGCGCAACGGCAACTACTTCGCCCCGGCGATCCTCACCGACATCACGCCCGACAACGACGCCTACCACGAGGAGTTCTTCGGCCCGGTCGCCTCGGTGTACCGCGTGGGCTCCGAGCAGGAGGCGATCGCCCTCGCGAACGACGTTCCGTTCGGACTCGGTTCCTACGTCTACACGACGGATGCCGACCAGGCCCAGCGCGTGGCCGACCAGATCGAGGCGGGCATGGTGTTCGTGAACCTCGTGCTCGCCGACGGAGTGGAACTGCCCTTCGGCGGCGTGAAGCGCTCCGGCACCGGCCGCGAGATGGGACGCCTCGGCGCCGACGAGTTCGTGAACAAGAAGCTCATCCGCGTCGGCTGACGCGCGCGGCAGGGCTCCCCTCTCGCCGTTGAACCATTTCGTCGCCGTTGATCCGTTCCCGGCGGATCAACGGGCACGAAATGGTTCAGCGGCGATCGAGGTGCGGCGCGCCTCAGTCCAGCGGGCGCAGGATGCGGTCCAGGAAGCGGCGGGTGCGCTCCTGTTCCGGCGCGGTGAAGAGCTTCGCCGGCGGTCCGCTCTCCACGATCACGCCGCCGTCGAGGAAGAGCACGTCGTCGGCGACCTGCCGGGCGAAGCTCAACTCGTGCGTCACGACGACCATGGTCCAGCCCTCGTCGGCCAGCTGCTTCATCACGCCGAGCACGTCGCCGACGAGCTCGGGGTCCAGCGCGCTCGTCGGCTCGTCGAACAACAGCAGGTCGGGCTTCAGCGCCAGTGCGCGCACGATGCCCACCCGCTGTTGCTGGCCGCCCGAGAGCTCGTGCGGGTAGGCATCCCTCTTCTCCGCCAGGCCCACCTGGGCCAGGAGCGCCTCGGCCTCGGCCACGGCCCGGGACTTCGGAACGCCGTGCACGCGCACCGGTCCCTCGATCACGTTCTGCAGCACGGTGCGATGCGGGAACAGGTTGTGCTGCTGGAACACCATTGCGGAACGATCCCGCAGGGCGGCGCGCTGCGCCTTCGTGACGGGCCGCGCGAAGTCGATGTCGGGCCCGCCGGTGATGCTCACAGTGCCGGCATCCGGGGTCTCGAGGCCGTTGAGCGAGCGCAGCACGGTGGTCTTGCCGGAGCCGCTCGGGCCGATGAGCACGACGACTTCTCCGCGCTGCACCGAGAGGTCGACGCCCTTCAGCACCTCGGTCCCGCCGAAGCTCTTGTGCAGGCCTCTCGCCGTCAGCAGAGCTCCACCCTGCGCAGAACCGGCATCCGTGCCGGAAACGGGGTCGCTGGGCTCAGTGGGCGACATAGCGGTCCAATCTCTTCTCGAGCAGGCCCTGGCCGCTCGAGAGCACGAGGCAGATGAGCCAGTACACGAGCGCGGCCTCGATGTAGAGCAGCATGAACTCCTGGCTGAACGCCGCGATCTTCTGCGCCACCCGGAACAGCTCGGTCACGAGGATGAGGGAGGCGAGCGAGGTGTCTTTCACGAGCGAGATGAAGGTGTTCGACAGCGGCGGCACCGCCACCCGGGCCGCCTGCGGAAGGATGATGCGACGCAGGGTGAGGGTTCGCCCCATGCCGATCGTGAAGCCGGCCTCCCACTGTCCCTTCGGAACGGAGAGGATGGCGGCACGGATGATCTCGGCGCCGTAGCCGCCCACGTTCAGCGAGAACGCGATGACCGCACTCGGCCAGGGGTCGATCACCATTCCGAGCGACGGCAGGCCGTAGAAGATGACGAACAGCTGCACGAGAAGCGGTGTGCCGCGGATGACCGAGATGTAGAACCGCGCTATGCCCGACAGCACCCGGTTGCGCGAGATGCGCATGAGGGCGATGCCGAGCGCGATCGCCAGTCCGAGCACGAACGAGAGCACCGCGAGCGGGATCGTTCCCGTGATGCCGCCCCAGACGATCGGCCAGAACGAATTCAGGAAGAGCTGCAGGCCGTCGTTCATGCAGGAAGGTTACGCGAAACGGATGCGGCGCCGACGCTACTTGGACACATCGGTTCCGAAGTACTTCTCGCCGAGCTTCGCGAGCGTGCCGTCGGCGCGCAGTTCGTCGAGCGCCTTGTCGACGGCGGCCACGAGCTTCTTCTTGTCCTTGGCGAACGCGAAGGCGTTCAGTGAGGGATCGTCGGTCTCGGCCGCGACCGCGAGGCCGCTCTTGCCGTTGGTCTTCGTGTAGTCGAGGTAGGTCAGCTTGTCGTTGACGGTCGCGTCGACGCGGCCCTGCGTGAGCAGCTCGACGGCCTGCGCCCAGCCCTCGACCGCTTCGACCTTGGCGCCGTTCTGCTCGGCGAGGGTGTACCAGTTGCTCGTGAGCGACTGCGCCGTCGTCTTGCCCTTCAGGTCGGCGAAGCTCGAGATGTCCTTCGTCGAGTCCTTCACCACGATCACGCCGGGCGAGACGGTGTAGGGCGAGCTGAAGAGGTACTTCTTCTTGCGCTCGGGGTTGATGGAGACCTGGTTGGCGATCACATCCGTTCGCCCGGACTCGAGGCCCGCGAAGATGGCGTCCCACTGGGTCTCCTGGAAGGTGACCTTGAGGTCGAGCTTCTTCGCGACGGCCTTCACGATGTCGACGTCGTAGCCGGTCAGGTCGCCCGAGCCGTCCTCGTGATAGCTGAAGGGCCGGTAGGTGCCCTCGGTCGCCACGGTGAGCGTGCCCGGCTTCGTCAGGCCGTAGTCGTCGCCCGAGCCGGATGCCGTCGTTCCCGATCCGCCACCCGAGCAGCCGGTGAGGGCGAGCGTGAGAGCGGCAGCGGCCGTGAGGGCGGTGAGGAGAGAGCGACGCATGGGAGGTGAAATCCGTTCGTGTGGAGCAGAGGCGCGCCTTCCGCGCCCCCGAGGGGCAACGTCCACTCGATCACGGTCATTCCCCGCGCGCCACCTTTGTGACCGGGAATGTCGGTTCGCGCCTCAGGGCCGCTCGGCCGCCGCGAGCTTCTCGTCGATCTCGGCGCGGCGCAGCTGGATGATGCGGTCGACGAGGGCATCCGAGGGCGGATGCTCGAGCGAGAACCGCAGCGTTCCCTGCGTGTGCGAGAACTCGTCGAGGTCGGGTCCGAGGGCCGTGAGTACCTGGCCGCTGTACGGGTAGAGCGCCAGGTGCTTGGCCGCCTGCATCGTGGCGAGCAGCCCCTTGCCGTGATAGAGGTAGGCGGGCATGGCGTAGCTCGTTCCCTGCACGACCTCGGGGACGAGCACGTAGACGCGGTCCCGGATGCGCCCGAACAGGGCGCCGACTCGGGGCTCGAGCGTGGCGAGGTAATCGTCGACGGTGCCCATGCCGTCATCCTGTCACGTCGTCGAGCCCGGCGACAGGAGAGGCCGGGATCCCCACCGGATGCACAGAAGAGGCCCGCCGACATGCGACGGGCCTCTTCGTGGACGTGAGGTGTTACAGGGCGTTGACGTCCAGCGGGATGCCGGGGCCGAACGTGGTCGACACAGCGCCCTTCTGGATGTAGCGGCCCTTGGCGCTCGAGGGCTTGAGGCGCTGAACCTCGTCGAGAGCCGCGGTGAAGTTCTCGTCGAGCTGCTCGTTCGAGAACGACGCCTTGCCCACGACGAAGTGCACGTTGGCGTGCTTGTCGACGCGGAACTCGATCTTTCCGCCCTTGATCTCGGTGACGGCCTTGGCCACGTCGGGGGTGACGGTGCCGGTCTTCGGGTTGGGCATGAGGCCGCGGGGGCCGAGCACCTTTCCGAGACGGCCGACCTGGCCCATCAGCTCGGGCGTCGAGACGGCCGAGTCGAACGACGTGTAGCCGCCGGCCACCTTCTCGATGAGCTCGGCGCCGCCGACCTCGTCGGCGCCGGCCGCGATCGCAGCCTCGGCCGCGGGGCCGGTCGCGAAGACGATGACGCGGGCGGTCTTACCGGTGCCGTGGGGAAGGATGACGGTGCCGCGCACCATCTGGTCGGCCTTGCGGGGGTCGACGCCGAGCTTCAGCGCAACCTCGACGGTCGAGTCGAACTTCGCCGAGCCGGTCTGCTTGGCGATCGCGACCGCTTCGGTGGGGGTGTAGTACTTGCCGGCCTCGAGCTTCTCGGCCGCGGCCCGGTAGGCCTTGGACTTGGTTGCCATGTTGGTTCTCCTTGAGAGAGTTGTGGTCAGTCGCGCCTGGCTGGCGCTGCCACGAATGTCTGGGGTGTGAACGGATGCGACGCATCCGTTTCGAGGGTGCCGTCAGTGACGGCAGGCGCTCTACTCGACCGTGATGCCCATCGAGCGGGCGGTGCCGGCGATGATCTTCGACGCTGCGTCGATGTCGTTCGCGTTGAGGTCGACCATCTTCGACTCGGCGATCTCACGCACCTGGGCGGAGGTGAGCTTGCCCACCTTCGAGGTGTGCGGGGTGCCGGAGCCCTTGGCGACGCCGGCGGCCTTCTTGATGAGTTCGGCGGCGGGCGGGGTCTTCAGGATGAAGGTGAACGAGCGGTCCTCGTACACGGTGATCTCGACCGGGATGACGTTTCCGCGCTGCGCCTCGGTGGCGGCGTTGTACGCCTTGCAGAACTCCATGATGTTCACGCCGTGCTGACCCAGGGCCGGGCCGATGGGCGGTGCGGGGTTGGCTGCGCCGGCCTTGATCTGAAGCTTGATCAGACCTGTGACCTTCTTCTTCGGTGCCATTGTTTTCTCTCTTTCTTGTTCGAGCATCCGGGCTGAGCGTGTCAGGGCCGGAGCACTCTCCCGCGCGCCCGATCTGGGCGGCGGTGATCTGTCTGCGCGAAGGCGACCTTAGACGGTATCGAACTCGCGCTGCGAAATGTCTTAGAGCTTGGTGACCTGGTCGAAGCTGAGCTCGACCGGCGTCTCGCGCTCGAACAGGGAGACGAGCACGGTGAGCTTTCCGCTCTCGGGCTTGATCTCGCTGATCGAACCGGGCAGGCCCGCGAACGAGCCCTCCTTGATGGTGATCGTCTCGCCGATCTCGAAGTCGACCTCGGCGGGGATGACGCGCTGAGCCGTTGCTCCGCCGCGGCCCGACGAACCCTTGGCCGCAGGGGCCTCGGTGATCTGCACGAGGCTCTTCAGCATGCCGAAGGCCTCCTCGAAGCGCAGCGGCGTCGGGTTGTGCGAGTTGCCGACGAAGCCGGTGACGCCCGGCGTGTGGCGAACGACCGACCAGCTGTCCTCGTTGAGGTCCATGCGCACGAGAACGTATCCGGGGATGCGCACACGGGTGACCATCTTGCGCTGGCCGTTCTTGATCTCGACGACGTCTTCCATCGGAACCTCTACCTGGTAGATGTAGTCCTCCATGGCCATGGAGGTGCGGCGGTTCTCGATGTTCTGCTTCACGCGGCGCTCGAAGCCGGCGTAGGAGTGGATGACGTACCACTTGCCGGGCAGGAAGCGCAGTTCCTGGCGGAAGGCGTCGTAGGGGTCGGCGGGGCCGGCCTCTTCGAGCTCGGTTTCGTCGTCGGCTTCGGCCGCATCCTCGGCAGCGAACTCCTCTGCGGCATCCTCGGTCGCCTCGAAGGCGGCCTCGGCCTCGTCGAGCGAGTCGATCTCGAGGGCGTCGTCCACGACGGCGTCGGCCTCGGGGTCGTTCGCATCCGCGATCGCGTCGAGCACGGCGTCGAGGTCGACCTCGGTGTCCTCGTCATCCACGACGTGGATGGCGTTGTGCTCGGCGGCCACGACCTCGGCCTCGTCGTGGGCGAGGGTGTTGCCCTCCTGGGTCTCGTCGTCCTCGGAGGACTGCTCCGCCGCGGTCGCCCAGTCGACATCGTCGTGCTCAGTCTTAGCCAATTGCTCTCAATCCTTTGCTTCGTTGGGCATCCGATCGGATGCCTGCCGCGTCGGTCTCAGCCCTGTGGTGTGCCGAAGACCCATGCGACGACGAGTGCGAACACCCAGTCGAGCCCGCTCACGAGAGCCATCATGATGATCACGAAGACCAGCACGACACCCGTGTAGCTGAGCAGTTCCTTACGCGTCGGGGTGACGACCTTCTTCAGTTCGCCGATGACCTGGCGGATGAAGAGCGAGAACCGCGCGAACGGTCCACGCTTGGTCTCGCGATCCTTCCTCGCGTTCGCGACGACATCCTCGCTGGGCTCGTCGATAACTTTCCGGGCCACCTCGTATACCTTTCGTGGGGTCGGAGCACGCAGCGCCGACGTGCAGGGCGGACAGGACTCGAACCTGCAACCTGCGGTTTTGGAGACCGCTGCTCTACCAATTGAGCCACCGCCCTACGGCATCCGTTGCCGATGCCGGGACGCCTGAGCCGCGCCTGCCCGCACCGTAAATAGGCGCGGAAAAGCTTGGCTGAATCAGGCAACCTCAGCAAGTGTACGTGACGCCGGAGGCTACGTAAAACCGGCGAGGGCAGCGGGAGGGCTGCCGGCACCGCCGAACGTCACCCACGAACATGGCGGCGCTGTCAATCCCTCCCTGTGCTCGCTGGGGCAGGGGTAACTTCACCATCGGCCGGTCTGCATCGGGGCGGATGCGGCGCGTTTGCGATGAGGGAAAGGACGACCGTGGCGACGACGCACGAGTTGAAGACCATCTCCACGACCATTCCGGCACGCATGGACCGGTTGCCGTGGTCGCGCTGGCACTGGCTGATCGTGATGGGTCTCGGCACGGTGTGGATTCTCGACGGACTCGAGGTCACCATCGTCGGCGCCATCGGCAGTCGCCTCACCGAGCCGAGCAGCGGTCTCGGCCTGAGCACGGCGCAGGTCGGTCAGGCCGCCGCGATCTACGTGGCCGGCGCGTGCTGCGGCGCGCTGTTCTTCGGTTACCTCACCGACCGGTTCGGACGTAAGAAGCTCTTCCTCATCACGCTGGGCGTCTACCTGCTCGCGACCGTGGCGACGGCGTTCTCCTTCAATCCGCTGTTCTTCTTCGCGTGCCGGTTCTTCACGGGCGCCGGCATCGGCGGCGAGTACGCCGCCATCAACTCCGCGATCGACGAGCTCATCCCCGCCAGACGCCGAGGCGTGGTCGACCTGGCCATCAACGGCTCGTACTGGCTCGGCACGGCATTCGGTGCGGTGCTCACGGTCTTCCTGCTGAACACCGACATCTTCGCTCCCGACTTCGGCTGGCGCCTCGCCTTCGGGCTGGGAGCGGTGCTCGGCCTCGTGATCCTGCTCGTGCGCCGCAATGTGCCCGAGTCGCCGCGCTGGATGTTCATCCACGGGCGCGATGACGATGCCGAGAAGCTCGTCGGCACCATCGAGGAGGAGATCGAGAAGGAGACCGACACCCGGCTCGAGACCGTGGATGATGACCGGGCCATCCGCATCCGCCAGCGGGAGAGCACCGGCTTCATCGAGATCGCCAAGACGGCCATCACGCGCTACCCCAAGCGCTTCGTTCTCGGGCTCTCGCTCTTCATCGGGCAGGCGTTCCTCTACAACGCCGTGTTCTTCACCTACGCGCTCGTACTGACGAAGCTGCTCGACGTGCCCGACGACGTCGCACCGTGGTCGCTCGTTCCGATCGCCATCGGCAACTTCCTCGGCCCGGCCCTGCTCGGTCGGTTCTACGACAGCGTCGGGCGCCGCATCATGATCTCCAGCTCGTACATCCTCTCCGGAATTCTGCTCGTGGGCACCGGCATGCTGTTCGGCGCCGGCATCCTCGACGGCTTCTGGCTCACGGTGTGCTGGGTCATCGTGTTCTTCTTCGCCTCGGCGGGCGCCTCGAGCGCATACCTCACCGTCAGCGAGATCTTCCCGCTGGAGACCCGCGCCATGTCGATCGCCTTCTTCTACGCGGTCGGCACGGGTCTGGGAGGCATCATCGGACCGCTGCTGTTCGGCCAGCTGATCACCGACGGCATCCCCGCCGTCGCGGTCGGGTACTACATCGGCGCCGGCCTCATGATCGCGGCCGGAATCGTGGAGATCTTCCTGGGCGTCGACGCCGAGAACCGCTCGCTCGAAGACATCGCGGCACCGCTCTCGAGCCAGGAGGACGAAGAGCGGGTCTGAGGCGCCCGCTCAGGCCGCCGCGGTGCCCGGCGCGCGGCGCGGGAGAGCCCAGAGCACGCCGCCGACCAGCCCGAGCACGACGCCCACGACGGCGACCGCGAGAGCGCTCTGCGCGGGGATGTCCAGGTACACGGTCAGCCCCAGGATGCGGGACAGGCCCCACGGCAGCAGTCCCATCTGGTCGTTCCACACGGTGAGGGCCTGCTCGAGGCCGACCGTCGCGACGAAGCCGCCCCCGAGCGCCAGCACGGCACCCGCCGCGAGCACGACAACGCCGGCCGCCCGGCGCCTGCCGAGCGCTCCGGCGAGCGCCCATGCCCCCGCCACGAGCACCCACCCGAACAGGGCGAAGGCGAGCACGATGTAGGCCGACCGACGCAACGGGTCGGTCCAGAACGCGAACCAGTACCCGCCGGGCCCGGTCACGGCGATGGCCGCCAGCAACAGCACGCAACGCATTCCCGCAGCGCCGCCGACGCTCGCCAGGACGGCCCACACCGCGGTGGAGCGGCGGGCCGCCAGGAGCAGGACGGCGACGAAGAGGGCCCACGCCGACAGCACGAGCACCAGGTGAGCCGGCGCCTCGAACCACGTGAAGATGCCGCGGCTCGCGACGAGGAGAACGGCCGGAACACCGACCACGAGCCCACGCTCGCCGCCGTTCAGCCCGCGCACCGCATCCGCTGCCTGCCAGGGGCGGGTCGCGGCGACCCACGACGCGCGCGCGGCTCGCGCTCCTGGCCACTCCCCCACCCGAGGCCACCGTGCGGCGAATCCCAGCGCCAGCCAGCCGACCGCGAGCAGCAGCGCCACGCGTGCGAGCCAGGCCATCGGCTCGTCGCGCACGGCCCGGTCGACGCCCAGCTCGGCAGCCGTGAGGTTGTAGGCGGGATGGTAGACGTCGCCCTCGTAGCGGGCGAGGTGCGCATCCGCCGCCTGCTGGAAACGAACGACGGCGCCCTTCCACCGTTCGTGCGCGGCATCCGAGAGGGTGTCGTGCCACTGCGCCTGACTGAGCACCATGGTGCGGTAGGTCGAGAGCAGGTGCAACAGGTCGACCTGGTAATCGAGGGTGTCGAGGAACTGCCGGCGCATCCCAGAGTCGCGCCAGTTCTCGGGAGCCGTGTTCGCGAGCGTGGCGCGCAGCTGCTTCGCGGTCTCGACCGCGCGTTCCCCCTGCGCGATCGCCGCATCCACCTGCTGCCTGCTGATGGAGTAGATGACATCGAGCACAGCGCTGTCGCCCGTCAGGATGTCCCACTCGAAGATCCACATCATGGGCGGCGGCTCGAGGCCGATCGCGTAGACCTTGCGTTCCGCGAACGGGCCGATGTAGAGCCCCGTCCCGATCACGTCGCGGGAGGCGGCCATGACGGATGCGATGGACGCGAGCGTCGCCGGGTCGTCGGAGAACCACCGCCGCGCCCAGTCCTGCGTGATCGCGCCAGGATCGGCATCCGGATTCCTGGCCAGCCGCACCGCCAGCTCGGTGTTGAGGTCGTAGAGCTGCCAGAACCCGCTCTTGCGTTCGAGCGTCATCGGTCCCGCCCGCCACGGGCCGCCGTCCTGGGTCCAGGTCCAGATGCCCTCCACGTGCGGATTGGCGGCGATGAACGCGCGAAGGGCCTGCTGGTAGAGGTCGCCGAGGTCGTTCGGCAGCGACCCGAAGGCCTCGAACTCGCGACGGCTCTGGAACTCGATGATGCGACGCTGCTCGCCGGTCTCGAGTGTCGTGTTGAGCGGCAGGTGCGAGTAGAAGTCGCCGAGCGTGTACTTGGTCGAGACGATGAGCTTGTCGGAGTCGATGCCGTCGAGCACGGCATGGTAGGAATCGGGATTCGTGTGCATGTCGCCCACCGCACCCACGCCCACGCTCCAACTGCGGAAGATCACCTCGTGATCGGAACGCTCCGCCTGTGCCGTGAACGCCGTCAGCATCGCCCGAACGGCATCGACGCTCGTGACATCCAGCGCCGAATAGTAATCCCAGCCGGGAACGTCGTAGACCCGGCCGGCTTCCCCGATGCGGATGAGCACCCCATCGAGGAAAGGAAGGGCGCGGTAGAGCTCGTCGAGGCCGGCGGAATAGACGCTCCAGAACTCGGCGGATGCGGTGTCCAGGCCGCCGAACCTGTCGGTGAGGTAGTGCTCGAGCGGGGTGCTGAGCGAGAGCATGTCGGTGCGGAAGTACACCTTCATCCCGAGGTCGTGGGCGTACTTCCACAGCGGTCCGAAGGCACGCTGCATCGCTCGCGCCCGCGCGATGTGCTCGTCTCCCGCGGCATAGACGTCATGGCCGTCGCCGACATCGCTGAAGGTCAGGTATTCGATGAAGCCCGGTACGGCGATGGCGTTGTAGCCCTCAGCGAGCATCCGGTCGACGTAGTCCTCGAAGTCGGCCCGGGCGAGGGTGAGCGCCTTCTCATCGATGTACGGAGCCGACGGCAGGATGACGTCGCTGAAGGCCTTCGAGGCGTGCGAGTAGTCGTCGCCGGGCAACCACTGCTCGGCATCGGGTTGCACGCCGACCGACCCCATGTCGACCATGCGGAATCCAAGCGCGGAGTCGACCTGCAGTCCGAGGCCGGCATCGATCGGGCGGTGGTCGCGCACGGCGGAAGCGAGGTCGTACACGCCGCGCACCGCCCCGGCCTCGGTGGGCGCGACGACGCGGAGCGCGGATGCGGTGCCCTCGAGCCGATAGGACTCGGCGCCGCCCTCGCCGCCGGTCACGGCGACGGACAGCGTCGCGGCGCCCGTCGTGGCCGGCGCCTCGCCGATGGCGTGCTGCAGCTCGCCCAGGGCGAGGTTCATCCGGTCGGTCGCCGGAGCATCCGTCACCGTGACGGTCGGCGGCTGCACGCCCGCTGAGGGCTCAGCGGCGTGCGGCCGCTCTGAGGGCACGTCGGCAGCCTCGCTGCGGATGCCCAGCGCGTCGCCGACGCCGCTGGCGATGCCGGCGCCGAGCACGAGCAGCACCACGATCGCGATCCCGGCGACGATCGGCCGTCCGAGATGCGTCTTCACGTGCTGCACAGTAACAGCGCGTCACGCCGATACGGCCATGCCGTCTCGACGAAAACGGACCGCGCCCCCGAAGGTGGGGCGCGGTCCGAAGCGGTAAGCGAACTAGCGACCCGCGGGCGTCACCCGACGCTTCACGGCGAACGCGCCGATGCCGAGGGCGAACAGTCCGCCGGCGAGAGCCAGGGGCAGGCCGGCGTCGAATCCCGTCTCGGCCAGTGCGGCACGGGCGGCCGTCGTCGTGACGGCAGCCACTCCCGTGACCTGATTTGTCCTTGCCGCGATGGCGAAGCTGATGGCAACGAACTGGTTGGCGTCTCGCGACCACAGCAGGAGCGTGTGATCACCGGCACCCAACTGCGAGAGCTGAGCGGTGGTGAGGTGAATCGTGAGGACGCCATCGCGGTCCGTCACGAAACTCCCGATGAGCGTCGGAGTAGAGAACGCCCAGACGTCGTACACGGTGAGATCGGAGATCGACTGGTCGCCGTCCGTGTCGATCGTCGCGGTGAAGGGCTTGGTCGGGTCGATGCTGTCCGGCAGGCCGACCTCGTGAGCAGAGTGATGCTCGAGGTCGCCGTGAGCGATCGCGGCTGCGACGGCGTCCGAGTCTGCAAGACCCGACGGCACCGAAAGAGCGGGCTGAGCGAAGAGGGTGATGGCTCCACCGAAATCGATGCCCCAGAGCGTCGACCATCCGTCGTCGTTCGACTGAACGCCATAGCCGATGAGGCTGTAGCCGTTGTCTCCCAAGGCGCCCAAGATGTCGGCCAGGGTCGCCGCCGCGTGCGGCGCGCTGATCACGTCCGATCCGACCACGGGATAGGTCGAGTGCCAGACCTGGTCGAGGTCGACGTAGCCCGCGGTGTTGTCGTCGGGATAGAGAGTCGTGAACTTGCCGCCCACGACGTTCCCTGAAGAGTCGAGCGCGCCGAACACGAGCTGGAAGTTGATCGGACTGTCCGCACCCCAAGCGATGCCGTCCTCGCCTTCGATGGTGTCGACGAGCGCATCCGTCGAAAGGGAGGCATCGCCGAGGCCGGTGATCAGCTGGCTCTTGCCCTTGATCTCGATTCCTCGGTTGAGGAGGGTCCAGTTCACGGGATCGCCGGCAGCGGAGTTGTAGCCCTCGTGCCAGGAGTTGTACGTATCAGAGTCCTCGTGGTCGGCGATCGAGGTCACGAGCTGAATTCCCGTGGTGTCCTGCTCGTCTGCTGAAGCCGGAAGCGCGCCGGCCAGGCTGATGCCTCCGGCCAGAAGCAGTGCGGCGCTCGCGGCTCCGATGCGGCGTGCGCTGAACCGAATGTGCATGTCTTCCCCTCGTTGGCGGGCCGACCGCGGAAAGCGGCCGGCCGGATGTGTCCGAATCCTATGAATCCGCTGTGTTCGGACACCAGTGCACGCAGGCAAGTCACACCCCTACTGGGGTGTGGGTGGTCACGTTGCGCCGCGAATCCGTCGCGAGCGCGCGCTCTCGATAAGCTGGGGGCGTGGCCGAACTTCCCCGTATTTCCGCACGTATCTCCGCCATCGCCGAGTCCGCGACGCTGAAGGTCGACGCCAAGGCGAAGGCGCTCCAGGCTGCCGGTCGGCCGGTCATCTCCTACGCGGCCGGCGAGCCCGACTTCCCGACGCCGCCGCACATCGTGGATGCCGCACGGCGCGCCCTCGATGACCCGAAGAACTTCCGCTACACGCCCGCCGCGGGCCTTCCCGAGCTGCGCGAGGCGATCGCCGCGAAGACGCTGCGCGACTCGGGCCTGCAGGTGGCTCCCTCACAGGTCGTCGTCACGAACGGCGGCAAGCAGGCCGTCTATGAGGCCTTCCAGACGATCATCGATCCGGGCGACGAGGTGCTCGTTCCGACGCCGTACTGGACGACCTATCCCGAGGCGATCAAGCTCGCCGGCGGCGCCCAGGTCGACGTGTTCGCGGGCAGCGACCAGGGCTACCTCGTGACCGTCGAGCAGCTCGAGGCGGCGCGCACCGAGCGCACCAAGGCGCTGCTGTTCGTCTCCCCCTCCAATCCGACCGGTGCCGTCTACTCCCCCGAGCAGACGCGGGCGATCGGCGAATGGGCGCTCGCGAACGACCTGTGGGTGATCAGCGACGAGATCTACCAGAACCTCACCTACGCCGCCTCGGGCTCCGACGCATCCGCGACCCCGGTGAAGGCGCTCTCGATCGTCGAGGCCGTGCCGGAACTGGCCGACCGCACCATCCTCGTGAACGGTGTTGCCAAGACCTACGCCATGACGGGCTGGCGCCTCGGCTGGCTCGTCGGCCCGGCGGATGCGGTGGCGGGCGCGGCCAACCTGCAGTCCCACCTGACGTCGAACGTGTCGAACATCTCGCAGCGCGCCGCGCTCGAGGCGCTCACCGGTCCGCAGGAGAGCGTCGAAGAGATGCGGCAGGCCTTCGATCGGCGCCGCCGCACCATCGTCGCCGAGCTCAACAAGATCGACGGGGTCGTGACCCCCGATCCGCAGGGCGCCTTCTACGTGTACCCGGATGTGACGGGCCTGCTCGGGCGTACGTGGCACGGCGTGACGCCCACGACGTCGCTCGAACTCGCCGACCTCATCCTCGAGAAGGCGGAAGTCGCCGTCGTTCCCGGCGAGGCGTTCGGCCCGAGTGGCTTCCTCCGGTTGAGCTACGCGCTCGGCGATGAGCCGCTGCTCGAGGGCGTGCAACGCCTGCAGCGCCTCTTCGCCTAGCTGCCGCCCACCTGCCTCGGATCGAGGTGCCACCTTTTGTGGGTTCGAGCGCGCCCGAACCCGCAAGAAGTGGCAAATCGGCCGAGGTTATTCAGCGGACGAGCGCGAGGCGGGCCTCCGCGGCGAGCTCGTCGGCCACGGCGCTGAGCAGCTCGGACCGCAGGTTCCACTGCTGCCAGTAGAGCGGAACGTGCACCGCGCGCCCCGAAACGAACTCCACGAGTCGCCCGTCGGCGAGTTCTCGTTCGCACTGGGCATCGGGCAGCATCCCCCAGCCCAGACCGAGCGTCACGGCGCGCGCGAAGTCGTTCGACGCCGGCACGTAGTGCGTCGGCGGGACGGCATCGCCCACCCCCATCGCGCGCAGGGCCTGGGCCTGCAGGTCGTCGCGACGGTCGAAGAACACGACCGGCGCGCCGGCGAGCGCCGCCGCCGTCGGCCCGTGCGCCAGCCAGTGCTCGACGAAGTCGGGCGTCGCCACGGGCCGGTACCGCATGGCGCCGAGGAAGGTCGACGTGCATCCGCTGACCGGCTGCTCGCGCGAGGTCACGGCGGCCATCACCTCCCCGCGCTCCAGCAGCTGGGCGGTGTAGTCCTGGTCTTCCCGCCGCAGGTCGAAGGCGACCGGATGCCGGGCTGCGACGCGGGCGAGGGCCGGCAGAATCCAGGTGCCGAGGCTGTCGGCGTTGACCGCCAGGGGAATCGTGGCCACGCCCTCATCCGACAGTCCGAGGCTGCCCAGCGCGTCGTGCTCGAGCAGCGCCACCTGCCGGGCGAGCCGCACGACGGCGGCACCGGCATCCGTCAGCTGCACAGGCTTGGACCGCACGAGCACGACCTGCCCGAGCTGCTGCTCGAGCGCCTTCAGCCGCTGACTGACGGCCGAGGGCGTGATGCGCAGGCGCTGGGCTGCGGCATCGAGGGTGCCGGCGTCAATGACGGCAACGAGCGTGCGCGCAAGGTCGAGGGGGACTGTCACGTAAGCAACACTAACGCTGTAACAGAATCCTGAACTGGACTACAGATGTCACGGCGCTTAGCGTCGAATCATGCTCCCCACCCTTCTCGCCGGCCTCGGTCTCGGGCTCTCGTTGATCATCGCCATCGGCGGCCAGAACCTGTTCGTGCTGCGCCAGGGCATCCGACGCGAGCACGTGCTCGCCGTAGTCGTGATCTGCGCGCTCTCGGATGCGGTGCTCATCGCGGTGGGAATCAGCGGCATCGGAGCTGCGCTGCAGCACCTGCCGTGGCTCCTGAGCGCCGTTCGATGGGTCGGGGCGGCCTTCCTCGTGTTCTACGGGCTGCTCGCCGCCCGGCGCGCGCTGCGGCCCACGGCGCAGTCCGCCGCCCTCACCGACGATGACACCCTCGGCCCCCGCGAAGGCGACGACGGTGTCGCCGGCGCCGGTGTCGACACCTTCCCGGCCGGTGCTGCGGCGCCGGAGGCCGCGGAATCGGATGCTGCCCGGCAACCCGGCCCGGTGCTCACGCGCACAACACCCGCGGCGCGCTCCTCGCTCATCACCGTCATGCTGACCTGCCTGGCCCTCACCTGGCTGAACCCGCACGTCTACCTCGACACCGTCTTCCTTCTCGGCTCGGTCGCCAACACGCACGGTGACGACCGCTGGGTCTTCGGTCTGGGTGCGGCCATCGGCAGCGTCGCCTGGTTCACGGCGCTCGGCTTCGGCGCTCGCCATCTCGGGCGGTGGCTGCGCTCACCACGGTCGTGGCGCATCCTCGACGCCGCCATCGCCGTCGTGATGGTCGCACTCGGCGTGATGCTCGTCGTGCAGGGCTGATTCCCCCGAGGCCGGGCCGACCCACACTGGCGCCAGCGTGCCGGTCCATGCGACGTGCACCGGAAAAGAATTCCGGTCGACTGTCGAAATGGCGATACCGCCGTTCGTCGTCTTCACATAGCGTGACAAACGAAAGGACGGCGCGATGCAATACATGATGTTCGTGGCAACGGATACCGAGCCCGACGACAGCGACACCCCTGAACCCGACGTGCAAGCGTGGGTCGACGAGCTCGACGCCAAGGGAATCCGCATTCGCGGTGAGCGCCTGCGGCCCGCCGAGGAGGGGAAGACCGTTCGGGTACGCCGGGGAGAGCTGCTCGTGACCGACGGTCCGTTCACCGAGGCGAAGGAGTGGATCGCCGGATACGACATCCTCGAGTGCGACAGCCTCGAGCAGGCGATCGAGGTCGCCTCGCGGCATCCGATGGCCCGTGCGGGGCGCATCGAGGTGCGCGCGTTCTGGCCGTTCGAGGGGTGACGGCGATGCGGTACCTCTTCTTCATCTCGACGGCGACGGATGCGGAACCGTATCGCGCCGATGAAGACGACATCGCCGAATGGGTCGCCGAGATGCGCAGGAGCGGCGCCGGGATCGCCGGCGATCGGCTGCGCCCGCCCGACGACGCCACGACGGTCAAGAAGCGCGACGGACAGGTGCTCGTGACCGACGGACCCTTCGCGGAGGGCAAGGAATGGATCGCCGGGTACGACCTGGTCGAGGCGCCGGACCTCGACGCGGCCATCGCGATGGCGTCGCGGCATCCGATGGCGCGGTTCGGGCAGATCGAGATCCGGCCGCTGTGGCCGCTCGACCTGCCCGCGGCCGAATGAGCCGTCTCGCGTGCGCCGCCCGATCGGAGACGGCGTGAGCCCGGCCGACGTCCGGCCGGATGTCGCGGCGGATGTCGCGGCGGATGTCGCGGCGACGATTGCGCACCATCACGGGGAACAGTGGTCGCGCATCGTCGCCGCGCTCATCCGCATCACGGGCGACTGGTCGCTCGCCGAAGACAGCGCGGCCGAGGCGTTCGCAGTCGCACTGGAACGCTGGCCGAAGGAAGGCATGCCCATGAAGCCGGGGGCGTGGCTCATGACGGTCGCCCGCAATGCGGCCATCGATCGCATCCGTCGCAGCATGAACGAGCGCGAGAAGCTCAAGGAGGTCGGCGTGATGCGCGAGTTGGGCGAGAGCGCCGACGAGGACTTCGACGACGACCGGCTGCGGCTGATCTTCACCTGCGCCCATCCCGCGCTGAGCCTCGATGCCCGGGTCGCCCTGACGCTGCGCACCGTGGCGGGCCTCTCGACCCCGCAGATCGCCCGTGCCTTCCTCGTGCCAGAGTCCACCATGGGACAGCGCCTGGTCCGGGCCAAGCGCAAGATCGCCGAGGCCGGCATCCCCTACCGCGTACCACCACCCGACCAGCTCGAGGAGCGGCTCGACGCGGTGCTCACGGTCATCTACCTCGTCTTCAACGCGGGTTACACCCTGACGGATGACGCCGCGCACGACACCGCCCTCGCCGATGAGGCGATTCGGCTGTGCGAGTTGCTCGCGGTGCTCATGCCTCGGGAGGGCGCGGTGTTCGGTTTGCTCGCACTGCTTCAGCTGCAGCACAGCCGCCGCGCCGCTCGCCGTGACGCGAGCGGAGAACTCCTCACTCTCGAGCAGCAGGATCGATCGCTCTGGGATTCGACGTTGATCCGCCGCGGCCTCACCGCGCTCGACCGGGCGGTCGCGCTGGACTCCCACGGCCGTTACCAACTCATGGCGAGCATCGCCGCCGTGCACGCGGTGGCCCCCTCGGCAGAGGGCACCGACTACGTGCGACTGGCCGACCTGTACGTGGTTCTGAGCAGGGTCGATCCGAGTCCCGTCGTCGCGCTCAATGCGGCGATCGCGCGCGGTATGGCCGATGGGCCCGAGGCCGGACTGCGCGCGCTCGAGAGCGCCGCGGCATCCGGTGTGCTCGACGGGTACTACCTCTTGCCTGCCGCACAGGCCGACTTTCATCGTCGAGCTGGTCAGACGGATGCGGCGCTCGAGGCGTACCGGCGTGCGATCGCGCTCTCGCCAGAGGGTCCCGAGCGACGGTACCTCGAGCGCCGCATCGCGGCACTGCGGTCGCCGTGACGGCTCGCCGCGGCGACCTCGTTGCGAATCCGGTTGCTGAGCGCCCGCCGTCGATTCGCGATCGCCTCTGCCGCTGGCGGCCCAACCCTGACACTCTGTGTGAATGAGCGTCAGCGAGGCCGCCGTGAGCGTGCAGAACCTCCGTAAGTCGTACGGTGCGCTCACCGCCGTCGACGGAGTGAGTTTCGAGATCCTGCGCGGTGAGACGTTCGCCCTACTCGGTCCCAACGGTGCGGGGAAGTCGACGACGATCGAGATTCTCGAGGGATACCGTGACCGCACCGCCGGCGACGCACGCGTGCTCGGCATCGATCCGGCAAGCGGCGGCACGGCGTGGAAGGCCCGGCTCGGAATCGTGTTGCAGTCGGGGCAGGAAGCGGGCGTGATGACCGTGTCCGAGCAGTTGCGGCACTTCGCGGGACTGTATCCGCGGCCGCGCGACGTGGCCGAGGTCATCTCGGCGGTCGGGCTCGAGTCCAAGGCGCGCACCCGCATCTCCCGGCTCTCCGGCGGCCAGCGACGTCGGCTGGATGTGGCCCTCGGCATCATCGGACGACCCGAGCTGCTCTTCCTCGACGAGCCGACGACCGGGTTCGATCCCGAGGCGCGGCGGGAGTTCTGGACGCTCATCCGACGGCTCAAGGCCGAGGGGACCACCATCCTGCTCACCACCCACTACCTCGATGAGGCCGCTCAGCTCAGTGATCGCGCCGGCGTGATCAACGCCGGGCGGCTGATCGAGATGGGACCCATCGGCGAGCTCGGCGGTGCCGAGGCGCGCGTCCCCATCGTGCGCTGGCGTGAGGCAGGCGCCCTGCGTGAACAGCGAACGAGCGAGCCGGCGGCCCTCGTCGCCGCCCTGACCAACCGGTTCCAGGCTGAGCCGCCCGACCTCGAGGTCATCCGGCCGAGCCTCGAAGACATCTACCTGCGCCTCGTCGCCGGCAGCACGATCGAAGAGGAGGTGACGGCGTCGTGACCTCGCACGCTGCGGTGACCGACCGTGGACCGAGCCTCATCGGAGCAGGAGTCGCACGCATCCGCTACGAGGTCATCGGATACTTCCGGTCAGCGGACACCGTCTTCTTCACCTTCCTGTTCCCCCTCGTCATGCTCGGCATCTTCACGGCCGCGTTCAGCGCGTCGGGCGATATCGTTCCGAGCCCGGGCGCCGAGGGCGTCTCGGTGGGCGCCTATTACCTTCCCGGAATGCTGGCGGCCGGCATCCTGCTCTCGGGGGTGCAGAACCTCGCCGTCGACATCGCCGGTGAGAAGAGCGATGGCACGCTCAAGCGCCTCGGCGGCACGCCGCTCTCGCCGGTCAGCTACTTCATCGGCAAGATCGGCCAGGTCTTCGTCACCGGAGTGCTGCAGGCGCTGCTGCTGCTCCTGGCCGCCGTGCTGCTGTTCGGCATCGAGTTGCCCACCGACGGTGCGAGCTGGGCCACGTTCGCGTGGGTGTTCGTCTTCGGCATCATCACGAGCGCGCTGCTCGGCATCGCGCTCTCATCGGTACCCCGCACCGGGCGCAGCGCTACCGCCGTCGTCATCCCCATCGTGCTCGTGCTGCAGTTCATCTCGGGCGTGTACCTGCAGTTCTACCAACTGCCCGAATGGATGCAGAACATCGCGAGCGTCTTCCCTCTCAAGTGGATCGCCCAGGGCATGCGGGCTGTCTTCCTGCCGCAGAGCTTCGAGACGCTCGAGGTGGGCGGCGAGTGGAACCTCGGCGGAGTGGCCGTCGCGCTGGCCGTGTGGCTCGTGGTCGGACTGGTGCTCAGCCGCCTCCGCTTTCGCTGGGTGCGTCGCTCCGGCCTCTGACCTCGCCGACTTGCCACTTTTCGCGGGTCGAAGGCGCGTTCAAGCCGCGAAAAGTGGCAAGTCGAGCGAAGGTGTGGAGAACGGCATCCGCCTTCCCGCACGAGGTGGCACCATTTCGGGATGCCTCGCACGAGCCGGCTTCCCGACCACTTCGTCGATGTGCCCTTCACCGTGACCGCTGCCCGAGCCAGCGGCGTCAGTCCCTCGCGTCTGCGAGCCTCTGACCTCGCGTCGCCGTTCACCGGGGCACGAACGCCATCGGCGGTCGAACTGGATCTCATCGCTTCGTGCCACCTCGTGCTGCGGATGCTGCCCGCAGACACCCTCGTCTGGGGGCCCACGGCCGCCGTGCTCCATGGCATCCCGCTGCCCCTGCCGGTCGAGAGGGAGGCGACGGCGATACTGACGCTCGCCGTGCAGCCCCCCACGCGCGCCGTGCGGCGGAAGGGCGTCTGGTGCCGTCAGGTCACGGTTCCGCCGGATCAGCTTCAACTCGTCGGCGGCCTTCCGATCACGACGCCGGAGCGCACGTGGTGCGACCTCGCCTCGCAGGTCAGCCTGAAATGGCTGGTCGCTGCTGGTGATCGGATCATCGCGCGTGAGCATCCGCTGTGCAGCAGAGACCGACTCGCGGATGCCGTGCAGCGCTTCGGGAGCCGCCGAGGTCGGGCGAACCTCGACCAGGCGCTCCCAATGCTGAGCGATCGAGCGGAGTCACCTCGGGAGTCCCTGCTCCGGGTGATCGTCGTGTCGCATGGCCTGCCCCCCGTCGTGGCGAATGCCGAGATCCGGAACGCCACAGGCGCATTCGTCGCTCGGGTCGACCTGCTCTTCCCCGACCACAGGCTGGTGCTGGAGTATCAAGGCGACTACCACAGGGATCCGGATCAGTGGCGAAAGGACATGTCGCGGATCGCCGAGATCGAGTCCCATGGCTACAAAGTGATCCAGGTCAACGCGGACGACCTCGAGGATCCGCGCAGGCTGATCGCGCAGATCAAGCGCTACCTCGCCGCGCGCTGACCTCGCCGACCTCGCCGACTTGCCACTTCTTGCGGGTTCCAGGCGCGTTCAAGCCGCGAAAAGTGGCAAGTCGAGCGAGGGATCAAAGGAGCTTGCGCGCGGTCGCCCAGGCCGTGAGCTCGTGCCGCGATGAGAGCTGCAGCTTGCGCAGCACCGACGAGACGTGGCTCTCCACCGTCTTCGCCGAGATGTAGAGGGTCGCCGCGACCTCCTTGTAGGCGTAGCCGCGGGCGATGAGGCGCATCACCTCCTGCTCCCGGGCCGAGAGCCGGTCGAGTTCCTCGTCGGTGGATGCCGTCTCGCCGACGGCCGCACCGAACGCGTCCAGCACGAAGCCGGCCAGCCTCGGCGAGAACACGGCGTCGCCGTCGGCTACGGCGTGCACTGCGCGCGAGACATCCGCACCGGACGAACCCTTGGTGATGTAGCCGCGGGCGCCCGCCCGGATGACGCCGACCACGTCTTCCGCGGAGTCGGAGACGCTGAGCGCGAGGAACCGCGTTCCCGGCACGAGTGCACTCGTGCGCTGGATCACCTCTGCGCCGCCCGAGCCGTTCGGCGCATCCCCGCCCGGGAGGTGCACGTCGAGCAGCACGACCTCCGGCTGTCGTTCGGCGATGATCGCGACAGCCGACGGCACGTCGTCGGCTTCGCCGACGACCTGGATCGAGCGGTCCAGGTCGGCCCGCAGCCCCGACCGGAAGATGGAGTGGTCATCCACGACGACCACGGTGATGTTCCTCTCAGCCACGCGCCGTCTCTCCCGTCTCGATCCGGAGATGCACTTCCGTCCCCACCCCGCCGGCTCCCCGACGCGCGGTCGCGCTTCCGCCGGCTCGCCGCATCCGGCCGATGATCGACTCACGCACACCAAGCCGGTCTGAGGGAACCGCTGCGGGATCGAAACCGGGGCCACGGTCGCGCACGTAGACGTCGACTCCGGAGCGCGCACCCTCGATGTACACCGAGACCTCGCCGCCCGCGTGCCGCGCGGCATTCAGCATGGCCTCGCGCGCCGCTGCCGCGAGCTCGCCGCTGGCACGCTCGGTGAAGGTGCCGACCGCGACGACCTCGATATGTACGGGATAGTCCAGCTCCAGGGCGGCGGCGAAGTCCCGCAGGTCGCTCGCAAGGTCGCTGTCCGCCGGAAGGTCGCCCGCGAACAGCCAGCTGCGCAGCTCCCGCTCCTGAGCCCGCGCGAGCCGACCGGCCTCGCTGGAGGCGCCCGCCCGATTCTGGATGAGCGCGAGAGTCTGCAGAACCGAGTCGTGCAGGTGCGCCGCGATCTCGGACCGCTGCTCGTCGCGGATGCGGCGCACGCGCTCGCGGGTGAGGTCGTTCCACAGCGTGACGAGCGAGGGGGCATAGACGAGGGCGACGCCGGCGACGACCACGAGCACGCTGATCACGGTGATCGCCGGCGACCCGGCCGCCCCCGGACCGACGATGAGAGCGGCCGCCATGACCACGAGGGCGATGGTGAGCACGACGCGCACGACGCCGACGGTGCGCTGGCCGCGCGCGGGGTCATCCCTGTCGATGAAGCCCACCCACGCGCCCGCTCCGACGGCGAGCGCCACGGCGAAGAAGGCGGAGGCGGTCCACGGCGGTGTCCCGGCCGATTCGGCGGGTGTCGCGAGCATGACGGCGGCCACCGTCAGCACCGCCGCCGCCACGGCGAGCACGGTGAGGATGACCGCGACGGGCGCCCGCCGCAGCGGACGGCCATCGGATGCGAGGGCGCCGACCCCGGGCTCCTCCCACGGCACGAGCGCCCAGAACCAGGCGTACAGCAGCACGCCCACGCCACCCAGCAACCCCGACACGACGAACAGCACGCGCACGAGCAGCACGGGCCACCCGAGATGCCGGGCGAGGCCGCCGGCGACCCCGGCCACGAGGCAATCGCGTTCCCGCAGGAGCGGGAGCGGGGCGCGCACGGTGGACATGTCTTGATCCAAGCAGATCGCCCCGCCTCCCTGAGGGTTCGGCCGCGAGATTCAGGGTCGCATCAGGGTGGTTCCCGATAGCGGCCGGCGGCGGCCGGGCGGCAGCATCGAATCATGGCGAAAGATGCGACACCACCGAGCGACGAGACCGATCCGGCGACGGATGCGGGCCCTTCGACAGGCTCAGGGAACGGCGGGTCGGTTACCGAGACTGGGAGCGACCGTTCGACTGGCTCAGGGAACCGCGGGTCCGGTCCCGAGGCGGGGAGCGACCCTTCGACAGGCTCAGGGAACCGCGGGTCCGGTCCCGAGGCGGGGAACGGCCCTTCGACGGGCTCAGGGAACGACGGATCCCGTCCCGAGGCGGGGAGCGACCCTTCGACAGGCTCAGGGAACGGCGGGTCCGGCCCCGAGGCGGGGAGCGGCCCTTCGACGGGCTCAGGGGACGACGGATCCGGTCCCGAGGCGGACAGCGACCCTTCGACAGGCTCAGGGAACACAGGCTCAGGCAGCGGCGGCGCCGGCAGCGGCGGCGCCGGCAGCGGGGGGCCGTGGGCGGCCTACGCTCGGCCCGCCGCCGCCGGTTCCGGGAACGGGGCACGGTTCTACGGTTGGCTGCGCTCTCTCGGACTGCCGCGCCAGCCCGGCTGGATCGGCGGTGTCTCGGCGGGCATCGCCGCACGGCTCGGCATCGACCCGCTCATCGTTCGCGGCGTGCTCATCGTGTTCGCACTCTTCGGAGCACCGGCGTTCATCCTCTACGGCATCGCCTGGCTGCTGCTGCCCGACACGAGCGGCCGCATCCATCTCGAAGAGCTGCTGCGCGGCGTCTTCGACTCGGCCATCGTCGGCATCGCCATCTTCCTGCTCGTCGGCCTCTTTCCGGGCAACTGGGGCGGCCGCACCTTCTTCAGCAGCGCGTTCGATTCCGTGACGTCGGGCGGGTTCCTCCCCCACGCCCCCTGGGTCGGAGGAATCATCTCCGGCCTCTGGACGATCACCCTCATCGGCGGTGCGGTAGCCCTCGTCATCTGGCTCGTCCACCGCTCCCGCGAGACGCCGACCGCCGGCTATGGATCAACGTCGCCGCAGGATGCGTTCGCCCAGTACGAGGCCGAGGCCGCGACCGGAACGGCAGCCACCGCAGCCGCGGGAGGAACGACGCCGACCGCATCCGCCGCAGCGGGAACCGACACCCTGACCGCCGGAACCCTCACCGGTCCGACCACGCCGCTGCCGCCGACGCCACCGACCCCGCCGTCCGGCGCGCCCAGGGGGTCCGACGACTATGCCGCGTGGAAGCTGCAGCACGAGACCTGGCGGGCGGAGAACGATGCCTGGCGCCGCTCGCAGGCCGAAGCCAGTCGGGCGGCTCGCGCGCAGCTCGCCGCCGAGAACAAGGCACGCGCCGCGCAGTTCCAGGCACAGGCCGAACAGGCACGTCGCCTGCGCCGCCAGACCCGGCCCCGCATCAGCTTCGCGTACTTCATCGCGGCCCTCGGATGCGCCCTGCTGGCCGGAGCCATCGCGGCAATCGCCGCGCTCTCCTCGGCCGGCACGAGCGCCTATGCGACGAGCATCGGCCTGAGCGCAGCGACGATCGCCACGGCCCTCGCAATGGTCGGCGCGGGCATCGCCCGCCGCCGCAGCGGCTGGCTCGCCTTCTTCACGGTCGCTCTCCTGCTGTTCTCACTGGTCTCCGCCACTGCGCCCCGCTCCCAGATTGTCGGCGCGGAGTTCTCCACCGACGTGGTCACCCGATCGGTCGTGCAGCCGGCGGGCACGATCGACGTGCAGGCCGATGCGGCGCTGCTGAGGGCATCCGGCACCCCCCACCTCGCCATCACCCAAGGCGGGGGCGAGGTCGTCGTCCGTGTGGACGCCGACGTGGCGCTCCGGTTCGATGTCCGCTGCGGCAACTGCAGCATCCGGGTCGAGAGCGTGAGCGGCGACCTGGTTCGCCGCACGCAGGTCGTGCAGCTGGCCGCCGACCGCGGCAGAACCTCGTGGAACGACACCGTCGGCCCCGACGGCCGCCCGGCAGATGCTCGCGTCTCGCTGCGCGGCGGCGCATCCACCATCACGATCCAGAGCATCGAGGAGAACCGATGAACGACGAGACGACCGCCAAGATGCCGACGTTCGACGGCCTGAGCGAAGAACTCACGCCTGTGGCGCCGCAGGAGCCGACGGCGAGCCCATCGAGCGTTCCGGATGCTGCGCCCCACCCGCGCGTGCGATGGGCGGCGATCATCTGGGGCATCGCCTTCGCCACGGTTGCGACGGCACTGCTCGTGACCCTCACCGATGCGGATCGACGGGATGCGGCTGCCGCGTGGTGGCAGACCACGTCGCCGTCGACCATCGCGCTCACCCTCCTCGCGGGTCTTGGGGCGGTGCTGCTCGTGGCGGGGCTCGCCGGGCTCGCGCGCAGGGCGGGCAACCGAGCGGTCGAGCGGCCGTAGGCGGCAGGTCCGGCCGGGCACGCGGGTCGGCGCCCGGGAGCCTGGTCCCGGCTAGCATTGCCACGAGAGCAGTGCGAGGCGAAGGGCCGGGATTGTCCATCGAAGCGACGGGTCGACCGACCGCGACCGACTCGAAACCGCGGGGCCGCCTGCGGTCCTGGCTGCTGACCGGACTGGTCGACGAGCGCGGCAGCCATCAGGGGCCACACGCCGAGAACGCTGAACGCACGCACACCTGGTGGCAGGTCATGTGCCTGACCGGCGTCGACTACTTCTCCACTCTCGGCTACCAGCCGGCCATCGCCGCACTCGCCGCCGGCCTCATCTCGCCGTTCGCCACGATCGTGCTCGTCGCCCTGACACTGCTGGGGGCACTGCCGGTTTACCGGCGCGTGGCCCGCGAGAGCTTCAGCGGGTCGGGATCGATCGCCATGCTCGAGCGACTGCTGCCGTGGTGGGCCGGCAAGCTCTTCGTGCTGGTGCTGCTCGGCTTCGCCGCCACGGACTTCATCATCACCATCACACTCTCGGCCGCGGATGCCAGTGCCCACGCCATCGAGAACCCGTTCGCTCCCGCGTGGTTCGAGGGCAACCAGGTGGGCATCACCCTGTTCCTGCTGGCCCTGCTCGGTGCGGTCTTCCTCGGCGGATTCCGCGAGGCGATCGGCATCGCCGTCGTGCTCGTCGGGGTCTACCTCGCATTGAACGTGGTCGTCGTGCTCACCGCGCTCCTGCACGTCGCGGAGCACCCCGTGGTCATCACCGACTGGTGGAGCGCGCTCAACACCCAGCACGGCGACCCCCTTCTCGTGGTGGGCATCGCGCTGGTCGTCTTCCCCAAGCTCGCCCTCGGCCTGTCGGGCTTCGAGACCGGCGTCGCCGTGATGCCGCAGATTCGCGGCGACAAGACGGACACGCCGCAGAATCCAGCCGGTCGCATCCGGGGCACGGGCCGCCTGCTCACGACGGCAGCGCTCATCATGAGCGCCTTCCTCATCACGTCGAGCTTCGCGACCACCCTCCTCATTCCCCAGAAGGAGTTCCAGTCGGGCGGATCGGCGAACGGCCGTGCGCTGGCCTATCTCGCGCACGAGTACCTGGGCAACGCCTTCGGCACGGTCTACGACATCAGCACCATCTGCATCCTGTGGTTCGCGGGGGCCTCGGCCATGGCCGGCCTGCTGAACCTGGTTCCGCGCTACCTGCCGCGCTACGGCATGGCTCCGCAGTGGACCCGTGCCGTTCGGCCTCTCGTGCTCGTCTTCACGTTGATCGCGTTCCTCATCACCATCATCTTCCAGGCCGACGTCGACGCCCAGGGCGGGGCGTATGCGACGGGCGTGCTCGTGCTCATCACCTCGGCATCGGTCGCCGTGACGCTCTCGGCGCGTCGCCGCCGGCGCCAGGGCGCCACCATCGCCTTCTCGGTGGTCTCGGCCGTCTTCCTCTATACGACCGTGGTGAACGTGATCGAACGGCCAGACGGGCTGCGGATCGCGAGCCTGTTCATCCTCGGAATCATCGTCATCTCCGTGGTCTCGCGGGTCGGGCGCTCGTTCCAGTTGCGCGCCACGTCGGTCACCTTCGACGACAAGGCCCTCGAGTTCCTCCGCGACGACGCCGGCACCGGGCAGTTGCTGCTGATCGCCCACGAGCCCGACCCGTCGGACACCGACGAGGAGTACGTGAAGAAGTTCCAGGACGAGCGCAAGTTCGCGCACATCCCTCGGCAGTCGCGCACGATCTTCCTCGAGGTGCACCCCTCCGACTCCTCCGACTTCGAGGAGGACCTCGTGGTGCACGGCGTGGTCGAGCACGGCTACCGCATCCTCACCGTGAGAAGCGGCAATGTGCCGAACACCATCGCGGCCGTGCTGCTCGAGATCCGCGACCTCACGCGCGTCGTGCCGGGCATCTACTTCCAGTGGACGGAGGGCAACCCTCTCTCCAACGGCCTCCGCTACCTCGTCACCGGCGTCGGCGAGGTCGCGCCCGTGACGCGCGAGGTGCTGCGCGAGGCCGAGAAGAACCTCAAGCGCCGCCCGACGGTGCACGTCAGCTGACGTGCCGGGCACGCCGCCGTCCATGGTGTAGCGGGCGGGGGATGCCTCGTCAAGGGCCGTTGTGGATTTCCCGACTCATTTAGCCGGGCTATAGAACTGACGATGGTCGTTTCGACTAACTCAGTGAGCAACAGGCGGGACAGGGATGATGTCGGCAGGGGCGCAGCAACCTCAGGGTGTCGAGACGGTGACGCTCGCGGGCCGCTACGAGATCCGTTCGATCATCGCCCGGGGCGGCATGGGAAGCGTCTACTACGGCTGGGACACCACCCTGGCTCGAGCCGTGGCCGTCAAGGTCATTCCCGCGGGTGTGACCGCCGATGAGCAGTTGCGCAGCGAACGGGAGATCGCCATCGCCAGCCACGCCCGGCATCCGGGGTTCGTCGAGGTCTTCGACGCGGGCGATGCGGTGTGGAACGATGTCGCGTCGCGCTACCTCGTGATGGGATACGTCGACGGCGAGTCCCTTCACGCCGAACTGGCCGAGGGACCGCTCGACCTCGAGACGGTCGCCGAGATCGGCGCCCAGGTCGCCGACGCGCTCGCGCACCTGCACGGCCGCGACCTGCTGCACCTGGATGTGAAGCCCGGCAACATCCTGATCGAACCCGTGCCCACGCTGGGATTCAGCTGCCGCGCCCGGGTGATCGACTTCGGCATCGCACGCCCGAGCGACTCCTCGTCGCGGGAGGCGAACGGCGAGCTGTTCGCGAGTGCCGCCTACATGAGCCCCGAGCAGGTCGCCGATGAGCCACTGTCGGGCGGAAGCGACATGTACTCGCTCGGGCTCGTGCTGCTGCGCGCGATCACCGGCGTCGAGGAGTACACCGGAACCAAGGTCGAGGCGGCCGTCGCCCGACTGCACCGCGATCCGGCGGTGCCCTCGTGGCTCCCGCAGCAGTGGCGAGACCTGCTCGCCGCGATGACGGCTCGCGACCCTCAACTGCGACCCACCGCGCACGACGTGGCCGCCGAGCTCACCGGCATGCTGCACCGGGCGCACGTCCAGTCCGAGCCGCGTCACGCGACGCGGACCAGCTCACGCACCGGAACGCGGCCCGGCTCCCGGCCCGCCGGCATCCTGAGCTTCCTGCAGCGCGACCTTCCGCTGGTGTCGCGCCGGATCGCCTGACGCCAGGGATACCGCCGAGAGTCCGGCCGAAAAGCGAGGCGATTTCGGCGACACCCCGCCCTCGCACGCGTGAAACGCGGCGCGCCGACGAAGAACGCCTCGCTTTTCGGGATGTCCTCGCTTCTCGGCACGGGTTTCGGAGCAGCGGGCGGGTCTGCCGTGCCTCCGGGCGGCGCCGTTGCCAGATCGTGACCATTGTTCATCGGAGATTCAGGGTGATCCCTGTTCCCTTTCGGGGTACACACCGATTAGAACGGATGTAGCGGCAGCAGTGATTTTCGGGGGAAGCCGCTTTCTCGGGGAAGGACCGCAGATGTGCGAGTCAGGTGGCGATGACAGCGAAGTCACGATGCTTGCGGGCCGCTACACACCGGGATCCGTCATCGCACGCGGGGGAATGGGAACCGTGGTCACCGCATGGGACACGGTGCTGCGGCGCACGGTCGCCGTCAAGATCATGAACGCCGACTCGTCGGCCGAGGCGAGCGCCCGGGCCGAGCGCGAGATCGACATCGCGAGCCACGCGCACCACCCGGGGTTCGTCGAGGTGATCGACGTCGGAACGGTCGCCCTCCAGGGCAGCGACCGGCGCTACATCGTGATGGAGTACGTGAAGGGCTCCTCGCTGCAGCAGATCCTCGACGAGCGTCGACCTGAGCCGCGGGCCATCGCCGAGATCGCCGCCCAGGTGGCTGATGCGCTCGGCTACCTGCACCTGCGGGGCATCCTGCACCTCGACGTCAAGCCGGCCAACATCCTCGTCGAACCCAGCCCGACCCTCGGGTTCGGCCGTCGCGCTCGGCTGATCGACTTCGGCATCGCGCAGGCGATGGATGGCCACGGCCGCGCCGAAGGCGCCCCGATCGTGGCCAGTGCGGCCTACATGAGCCCCGAGCACGTTCAGGGTCGGCCGCTCACCGGTGCCAGCGACGTCTACTCGCTCGGTCTGGTGCTGTTGCGCTGCCTGACCGGGCACGAGGAGTTCGCCGGAGACCGGGCGGAGTCCGCCATGGCGCGCCTGCGGCGCGACCCGATCATCCCCGAGAACCTTCTCTCGGGGTGGGATGACCTGCTCCGCGCGATGACCCGGCGGGAACCCGGGCAGCGCCCCCTCGCGCACGACGTCGCGGCGGAATTCTCCGATCTGGCCCGCTCGCTCCGCCATCCGGCACCGTCGGCATCCACGGCCTCGCCGCTGATCCCCGACACGATCGCCGACCTGGAAACGGCGGATGCCTCCCCCGCGCCGCTCGATTCCGCGCTGACCGCGCAGCTCGCTCTGCGCTGACCGCGCAACTCGAGCTGCACTGAAGCCATCGCGCCGGCACTCTCAGGCCAGGTCGCGCACGTAGGTCACGCTCTCCCGCCCGGTGATGGGATGTGCGAACGGCTCGCCGAGCACCGTCCACCCGCCGGCGTCATACAACCGCCGAGCACGGGCATTGTCGGCCACAACGTGCAACACGAGCCGGTCGTATCCTGCGGCCGCGGCATCCCGTGTGATCTCCTTCAGCAGGAGGTTCCCCAGGCCGCGCCCCTGCGCTCGCGGATGAACAGCCAGCAGCGAGAGGTAGGCGGCGTCGGGCGGATCCGACGCCATTCCACTGCCGGCCGGAGCGAGCAGGGCGAAACCGTCGATCGAGCCGGCGTCGAGAGGCAGGTCATCCACCCCATCGGCGTTGAGCGGCGGATCGGAAATTCCATTCGGCACCCGGGAACCGGCCGCCTCAGCGATGAGGAGAGACACGCGAGGCGCCGCCAGCTTCTCCTGAAGGCGGGCACTCTGTGCCGCGCTGGGCTCCACTCCGTCTCGTGCCAGCAGGGCGGCGAGCCACAGGTCGACGCACCGGCTCGCCTCTGCCTCGGTTCCGCCGCGCAGCCCCCGGCGCATGCCTCAGAGCTCGATGCCGACGAGAACCGGCTCGGGCTGCAGGTTCACGCCGAACTCGGCCTGCACCCGCCCCTGCACCAGACGCGCGAGCTGGGCGACCTCGTCGGCCGTCGCATCCCCCCGGTTCGTGATGGCGAGGGTGTGCTTGGTCGAGATCGCCGCCCGGGAGCCGGGCAGGCTGAAGCCGCGACGGATGCCGGCGCGCTCGATGAGCCACGCGGCCGAGAGCTTGACCAGGCGCGGCTGCGCCACCCTGGCGGAGTTCGGCGCCGACAGGGACTGCTGGGCCGCCGTCCACGCATCCACGGGTGCGGCGTTCAAGGGCTCGACGACATCGGGCTCGTCGGGAGTGAGCGGCCAGCGCGGTGCATCCGCAGGAAGCGAGCGCGCGAAGCTCTCGCGAACGATCGGGTTCGTGAAGAACGACCCGCAACTCCAGGTGTCGGGGTCGTCGGCGTCGAGAACCATGCCCTTGGAGGCACGCAGACGCAGCACCGCCTCGCGCACCTGCTGAAGCGGCACACGGTCGCCGAGCTGGACGCCCAATGCGGTCGCGAGCTGGGCGTACTCGATGGGATCGCCGAGCGCCTCGCCGAGCACCTGCTTCTCGCCGGAGGTGTCACGCAGCTGCACCTCGATCGACACCACCACGCCCGCACGGCCGTGCTTGAGCGTGGAGCTGCGGTACCCCAGCTGCAGGTCGGCTGCGGGAACGCGTTCAACCTCGCCGGTCTCGTAGTCGAGGAACTCGATGGCGACGAGCGCGCTCGCTACCTCCTGGCCGTAGGCGCCGATGTTCTGCATGGGAGCCGCACCGGCGAGGCCCGGGATGCCCGAGAGTGCCTCGATGCCCGCCCAGCCGTTCTCGACCGCGCGTGCCACGAGCCCGTCCCAGCTCTCGCCCGCCTGCACCCGCAGCCGCACGAAGCCGTCCGGCGCATCCGGCAGCACGTCGATACCTGCCGTTGCGACCCGGATGACCGTGCCCTCGAAGGGCTCATCGGCCACGAGCAGGTTCGATCCGCCGCCCAGCACCAGCCAATCGTCCCCAGTGGCCCATACCGAGAGGGCGGCGTCGACGAGATCGCGCTGCGTGGTCGCCGTGATGACGCGCTCGGGCACCCCGCCCACGCGCATGGTCGTGAGCCGGCTGAGCGCCACGGATGCCGACTCAGCCAAGCGCGACTCTCACCTGGGCCTTGCCGAGCACCGTCTCGCCACGGAAGGTGACGGTGAGGTCGATACGCGCGATGTCGGCCTCGGCGTCGAGAGCGCCGACCTTCGCGACCACCGATACGACGGCGCCGGTGTCGGGGTCAACGATCACCGGTCGGGTGAATCGCACCTGGTAGTCGAGAACCCGTGCGGGATCGCCGATCCAGTCGACGACCGGTTGCACGGCGAGGCCCATCGTGAGCATGCCGTGCGCCAGAACGCCGGGCAGGCCCACGGCCGAGGCGACGTCGTCGCGGTAGTGGATGGGATTGAAGTCGCCGGATGCGCCCGCGTAGCGCACGAGCGTGTCGCGGGTGAGGGCGAAGCTGCCCTCGGCCACGACCTCGCCGACCGTCAGGGAGTCGATGCTGGGCATCAGTCCTCCCCTCGGACCACGAGCGTCGAGACGGCCGTGACGACGTGCTCGCCCGCGGCATCCGTCACCGTCGACTCGGCCGTCACCATGCCGTGGCCGCCGAGCGACTTGACGCTCGTGACCGCGAGCTGGGCGGTGAGCTCGTCACCCGCCACGATGGGGCGGGTGTAGCTGAAGCGCTGGTCGCCGTGCACGACACGGGTGAAGTCGATGCCACTGTCCGCTGCGTCGAGAAGCTGGGCCAGCGTGTGCTCCTGCAGCACGATCGCGAAGGTCGGCGGCGCGACGATGTCGGCGTGGCCGGCCGCCCTCGCCGCCTCGACGTCGTGATTGATGGGGCTGCTGGCGAAGACGGCGCGGGAGAACTCGCGCACTTTCTCGCGTCCGACGAGATACGGCTGCGCCGGCGGGAACGCGCGGCCCTGCAGCTCGGGGTTCACTGACACGCGCCTCAGTCTACGGAACGCCGGCAACCGGGCGGAGTCCGAATGCGCTGGCGGAGGGACGAGCATCCGCCAGCGCATCGATCGTCCGCCGAGGTTCCTTGGCCGTCCGCTGCGCTCGCCGAAGGCCGGCGCCACCTGATCACGGGCGTAGGCTCGTGCGGTGCCCCTGTTCTCCAGCTACGTCGCCATCGGCGACTCCTTCACCGAGGGCGTCGGCGACGAGCAGCCCGACGGCACGGTACGCGGATGGGCCGACTTCGTCGCGCTCGGGCTCGCGCAGGCCGCTGCCCCCGAACCGGTGACCTACGCCAACCTCGCGATCCGTGGCCGCAAGCTCGGGCCGATCGTGGACGAGCAACTCGAGCCGGCCATCGCCCTCGCGCCCGAGCTGATCAGCTTCAACGGTGGAGGCAACGACATCCTGCGGCCCAAGATGCCGACCGAGCGGGTCGTGACCCGCTTTCGCGAGGCCATCGAGGGCATCCGAGCCGCGGGCATTCACGCACTGATGCTCTCGGGCGCCAACCCGCTCGACCACCTGCCCATGGGCCGTCTGTTCGACAAGCGCGGCAAGGAGCTCACGGCAGCCCTCAGCGACCTCGCGGAGCTGCCGGGAGTGACCTTCGTCGACAACTTCAGCGACGAGGGTTTGCGCGACATCCGATACTGGTCGGCCGACAAGCTACACCTGAATTCCCTCGGGCACGCGCGGGTGGCCAGCAACGTGCTCAGAGCGCTCGAGCTGCCGGTGCCGCCGGAGTGGGGCGTCGAGGAAGTCGCGTCGCAGCCCCCGGGGGCTCGCGCCCGTAACACTGCGGCCTACTACCGCGAGTACGTGCTTCCCTGGATCGGGCGCCGTCTCACCGGGCGCTCGTCGGGCGACGGGCGCAGCTTCAAGCGTCCCGTGCTGGAACGGATCGACATCTCGGCCTGAGTCCCGGCGATCGCCCGCCGATCGTCGCCCGTCGATCCTCGACGGGTATCTTGAGCCTTCCTCAGTGCGGCGTACGCTGGTAGCACGTAGTGAAGGAGGGATGCTGATGCAGGCACAGGTCGGACAGAACCTCGTCATCCGCGGAAGGGTCGTGGGTTCGACAGACCGCCGCGGCGAGATCATCGAGGTGCGTGGCGAAGACGGAGCTCCGCCCTACTACGTGCGATTCGAAGACGGGCACGAGAGCCTCGTCTACCCCGGACCGGATTGTTCCGTCGAGGCAGCCACTCCCGCGAGCGCCGCGGACTAGCGTTCAACAGACCGTCGTTGTCACCCCTGTCGCCGCTTGTCAAGCCCGAGCGCGAACGTGAGCGAGGTCCTAGCGTTGAGCCGTCAACAGAAGGAGTGATTCTCAACCATGATCGCGCTCGTCGTCGTCCTGCTCATCGTCTGGGCGATTCTCGCCGTTCTCGGCTTCGCCATCAAGGGCCTGTTCTGGCTCGCCATCATCGGCATCGTGCTGTTCGTGATCACGCTGATCATGGGATTCATCCGACGCAACACAAGCAAGATCTAGCGTCGCCGGCCTGAATCGCGTCAGGCCAGCACGCTCTCGACGAAACGACCGGCGCGCTCCGCGAGACCGCTGACCCGCGCATCCGCGTAACCGGATGCCGGCACCTCCAGCGGCGCGAGGGGCGCGCCGAGTCGTACGTTCTCGGGGCACGACAGGTCGGCGCAGATGTACTGGCCGACGGTGTTGCCCGCCTCGCCGGCTTCACCGGTGCGCCGGGCCGTGAAGAGCGAGACCTGGTCGGCGGGCTGGAGCGTGTGGCACAGGCTGCAGTACGCGCTGCGGTTGTGCGGCATCACCGACTCCGCGGCACGCAGCACGACACCGAGCGGTCGGCCGTTCTTCTCGGTCACGAGATAGCCCCGGCGCGGTGCCCGAGGATCGCGCCAGCCGAGGAAGTCGATGTGTTCCCACTCGGTGAGAAGGTAGTCGACCGGAAGCGCGATGCTCCGCGCCTCCTCCGGAGTCTGGTTGACGAACGAGCTGCGAATCTCGTCTTCGGTCAGTGGGCGCATCGATAACCCTCCCTGCGCAGGCCTGATCAGCCAAGTCTAGGCAGAAGGATGCCGCGAACCACCCGCGTCCGCCGCGCGCGACGTCGAGCCGAGCGCTCAATCCACCCGTACTTCGACGTCGTCACGGGTCTTCCACCCGACGTCTCGATAGGTCGCCATGGCGTACCAGCGCAACGCGCGGAGCACGAACCACGACCAGAGGGCCATGGCGGGAGCCGTGAGGTAGACCAGGCAGCGCTGCCCGACGCTCTGGTCGCTGCGGGCGATCGAGAGATAGCGAGAGGTGACCGCCAGCTGGATGCCGATCGTGACGCCCAAGGCCCACAGCAGAAGACCGGGAGTCAACAGTGCACCCGAGAACAGCAACGCCACGAACACCACGGTGACGGCGACGTACGCGATCCACTTGGCCGCGTGCAACCAGTAGGCCGGGTGTGAGAGCGGGATGTAGCGGAACCGCCACCAGGAACGGATGAACGATCCGCGCATCCACCGCAACTGCTGGCGGGCGTGATGTCGAAGCCGCTCGGGCATGAGAGTGAATGCGAACGCGGACGGCTGCTGCACAGCCAGGCCTTGGCGTAGTGCGAACAGTGTGAGCATGCTGTCGTCGGACATGTGAACCGGCCGGCCGAAGAGGGTCTCCGTCAGATAGGTCTGCGCGTTTGCGCGGAGCAGGTTTCCGCGTTAGAACGCACATCCGCCGGAGTTGACCATGACGGAACCCACTGTGGACAATGCGGACCGGTCGCCGAGTTGCAGGCTGACGCAAAAGAGATCCATCATCCGCGTGAGCAGGTTGGTGCCGTAGTTCGCGGTCAGGATGACGGCGGCCACGGATTGCACTCGCCGATCCGCGAACGGCTTGAGGCCCTCTTCGAGGGCATGCGCGTCGAGCCGGCTGTCGGAATCGACCGTCACATAGATGTCAGCAGTCGACTCGAGGCGGGCTGCGACCACCTGCGCTGAACGTTTGCCGGCGTTCTCGGTACGTCGCCAGTGCCCGCGAACGCCCATGGCCGCCGTCTCGGCCACGAACCATTCCCGCACTGTCGCGTAGTCGGAGGTCGTACTTCCGTCATCGGTCAAGGCGATCGCCTGCGGAAGCCGCGTCTGCTCGAGCAGCGATCCCAGGCAGAGCCGGAGCGCCTGGGGGTCCTCGTTGTAACACGGCACGAGTACGACCACCGTGAGACGCTCCAGCGCTGCTTGCTCCTCTGCGTCCACCGTGAAGGGCCGGGAGAATTGCGCGGCGGCGAACTGCACGAGGAGCAGCACCAATGAGCCGAGGTAGACGGCCGTGGCGAGGCCCGTCTGGCCCCCGAGCACGACGACGAAATGTCGAGCGGCGAACGCGAACACAGCGAGACCGGCGATCGCACCGACCGCGGAAGCCAGACCGGGCAGCCGCCGCGCCGCCAGCATCGCGCCTAAGCTCTGCCGTGGTCTTCGGTGCCAGTGCCAAATGGGCCCTCGGCGGGAGCAGGCCCCCCGAACACCGGCCGGCTCTCGTCGGCGAATCCCACGTAGCCCTGGTTCATCACCGGCTGGTGAGCCAGGGAATGGCGTCGGCTCAGTCGGATGAGAATGATGCCGACGATCGCGGCCAGCACGGCCGCCACGAGGAACCAGTACCAGCCGGTCGCGACGCCCGTGAGCGCGAGCGCTCCGGCAGCAGTACCGGTTCCCGTCATCCCGTCACTCATATCGCACCCCTCGCTTCAGGGTAGGACGTGGCCGGAGAGGGGGCAAGGCACCCTCGAGCACTGCTCCTCGAGCGTGATTCAGACATCCGACAGCGAGCGGGTCTAGTTTGTAGCAATGTCGTCTGCTGCACGATCTACCCGGTTCGCGGTGCTGTGCGGCATTCTCGCGGCGGCGCTCACGGTGGCTGCGAGCGAGGTCGCTGCCCTCTTCATCGGGTCGTCTACCTCGCCGCTGTTCGCGGTGGGGTCGTGGGTGATCGACCTCACTCCAGGCTGGCTGAAGGATGCGGTGGTCGCCGCGTTCGGCACCGCCGACAAGATCGTGCTCTTCATCTGCCTGGGCATTCTGCTCGTGCTGCTCGCCGCGCTGATCGGAGTTCTCGAATACCGCCGGCCTCCCTGGGGCTCGGTGGGACTGGCCGTCATCGCGGGAATCGCCATGGTGGCGGTGCTCACGCGTTCCGGCGCAGGCGCGTTGTCGCCCCTGCCGACGCTGATCGGCGCGGGCGTCGGCGTGTGGGCGCTGCGCACCGGCATCCGTCGGCTGCATGCCTGGCAGGATGGGCCGGCCCCGGATGCGCGCGGAGTGGATCGGCGCTCGTTCCTCGTGTTCGCTTCGGTCTCGGCGGCGGCAGCGGTGATCGCGGGCACCGGCGCCCGCCTCGTGAACGGCGCGAGCACCGCCGTCAATTCGGTGCGGGATGCCCTGAAACTGCCCCGCCCCGCCACGCCCGCCGCGGCGGTACCGGCCGGCGCGGAACTCGGCATCGAGGGACTCTCGCCCTATGTCACGCCGAACGCCGATTTCTACCGCATCGACACCGCCCTGGCCGTCCCATCGCTCGACCCCTCCGACTGGAAGCTCCGGGTGTACGGCATGGTCGACCACGAGTACGAGCTCAGCTGGAAGGAACTGCTCGAGTTGCCGATGACCGAGCACATGCTCACGTTGGCGTGCGTCTCGAACGAGGTGGGCGGCGACCTCATCGGCAATGCACTCTGGCTCGGCTACCCCCTGCGGGAGCTGTTGAAGCGGGCAGGGCCGAAGGCCGGTGCCGACATGGTGCTCTCCCGCAGCAGCGACGGCTTCACGGCCAGCACGCCGCTCGACGTGCTGCAGGACGAGGGCACGGATGCGCTGCTCGCCATCGGCATGAACGGCGAGCCGCTGCCTCTGGAACACGGCTTCCCGGCCCGACTCGTCGTGCCCGGTCTCTATGGCTACGTCTCAGCCACGAAGTGGGTCACCGAACTGAAGGTGACCACCTTCGCGGCCGACCAGGGCTATTGGACCGACAAGGGATGGACCGCCCGCGGCCCGGTGAAGACCGAGTCGCGCATCGACACTCCGCGCTCGGGCGGATCGGTGAGGCCCGGACGGGTCGCGGTGGCCGGCGTCGCTTGGGCGCAGCACACCGGTATCGCGAAGGTCGAGGTGCAGGTGGACGACGGCTCCTGGGAAGCAGCAACGCTCGCCGACTCGGTCTCGGCCGACACCTGGCGGCAGTGGGTGTACCCGTGGGACGCGCGCGCAGGGCGGCACACGCTGCGCGTGCGGGCGACGGATGCGTCGGGCTACACGCAGACAGGCGCGACCGCACCCCCGGCTCCGGATGGTGCGACCGGATGGCACGAGGTGACGTTGACCGTCGCCTGAGAGAAGGGAAGCACGTATGAAGGCAGCCAGCTTCAGCCGCTTCGGCGGTCCGGAGGTTCTCGAGATCGTCGATCTTCCCGACCCTCATCCCGCCCCCGGCGAGGTGCGCATCGCCGTGCGCGCTGCGGGCGTGAACGCGAGTGACTGGAAGAAGCGTCAGGGCCTGATGGATGAGGAGCTGCCGCAGACGATGGGCTACGAGGCCGCGGGCATCGTCGACGAGCTCGGCGAGGGGGTGACGGCGGTCGCTCTGGGGTCCTGCGTGTTCGGGTACTCCAACGGCGCCGCGCAGGCGGAGAAAGCGGTGCTGTCGTTCTTCGTGCCGATCCCGCCTGCACTCGACTTCGCGGATGCCGCGGCTCTCCCGTCGGCCGTCGAGACGGCTGCGCGCGCGCTCGACCAGCTCGGCGTCGAGTCCGGCTCGACGCTGCTGATCAGCGGCGCCTCCGGATCGGTCGGAAGCGCTGCCGTGCAGCTCGCCGTGTCTCGGGGAGCTCGGGTGATCGGCACGGCCAACCCGGCCAACCACGACGCGCTGCGTACTCTCGGCGCCGAGCCGATCGCCTACGGGCCGGGCTTGAAGCAACGCGTGCTGGCCCTGGCGCCCCATGGCGTGGACCGCGCGCTCGACGTCGCCGGAAGCGGCATCCTGGATGAGCTCATCGACCTTGCGGGCACCGCCGAGCACGTTCTCACCATCGCCGACTTCACCGGCTCACGCACGCACGGCGTGCGCTTCAGCCGAGGCGACTCGGGCAGGGCCACCTACGCGCTCGAGCAGGTGAGCGCGCTGATCGAGGCGGGCCGCTACCAACTGCCGCCGGTGCACACCTACCCACTGGCCGACATCGCGGAGGCCCACCGAGCCGGCGAGTCGGGTCGCATGCGCGGCAAGCTCGTGCTCACCGTCGACTGACGCCCACCGCGTCCGCCAGCACTGGTGCGGCGTACTTCTCCTCCACAGGCGTGGATGCGGTGGACGTGCCTGTGGATAACAAATTGCCTGATCAAAGTGGCTTCTTTGCCGTTCCAGTGTCGGTGGGCGGTGGGATCGTTGAGTTATGCAGAACCCGGCCCTGGATGCTCTCGCGGAGGAGCTCGCGACGCTCGACGCGATCTGGTCGGGTGCGCTGCCCGCTTTCGGTGCCGTCGCCCAATTGGGTGCTGGGGAGCAGGTGGAGTGCATGAGCGATGCCGGCCTGGTGCAGGTCAACGACGCCGCCGCCGCCATCGTGCGTCGCGGTCTCGCGGTGCTCAGCGCGTCCGCTGCCGAGATCGCCAAGCGGTCGGCGCCCGAGCTGGGAAAGGAGGGTCTGGCGAAGAGGCTCGGGTTCCCCAACGCGACCCAGCTGGTGGCCGCCTCGATGCGCGGCCGGGCAGCGGAGGCGGCCAAGGTCGTGGGCGTGGGTAAGGCGTGTGCTCCCCGGCAGGCGATCAGTGGTGAGCAGATGCCCGCGCGGCACCCGCATGTCGCCGACGGTGTCGCATCCGGTTCGATCAGCATCGACGCCGCCTCGGCGATCGCGGCCATGCTCGACCGGGTGGGTGTGCGCGCGGACCCGGTCAGAGCGGACAAGAGCGAGCAGGTGCTCGCGAAACTGGCCGCCACGCTCCCGTACGACCTGCTGCTGAAGGCGATTCAGCGGGCCGAGGCCCGGCTCGACCCCGACGGAGTCGAGCTCCGGGAGCACGAGGCCAAGGCGCGGCGGGCGTTGACGATACGCCACCACCACAACGGCATGACGCACCTGCGCGCCGTGCTCGACGCCGAATCAGCGGCGGTCATCAAGACGGCCATCGAGGGCATCGTCACGCACTGGATGAGAGCCGGCAGCGACGCCTGCGCCTCCGGGCATAACGAAGACACCGATGGCCGGGTGGCGGAGGGCGCCGGCGTGATGGGAGACGGCCGTACGATTCCGCAGATGCAGGCCGATGCGCTGGCCCTGATCGCCCGGCACGCTCTGGGCTGCCGGCGGATGCCCGAAGCGCCGGCCATGAGCATCGTGGCCCGCGTCGAGATGCAGACTTTGGTGGATGGTCTCGGCGTGGCCACCATCGACGGGTTGCCCCAACCGGTCTCCGCCGGCACCATCCGGCGCATGGCCGCCACCGCCGAACTCATCCCCGCCGTCTTCGGCGGAGCAAGCCTCCCCCTGGACCTCGGCCGCGATAAACGCCTCTTCAGCCGCGCCCAACGCCTCGCCCTGGCCGAACGCGACGGCGGCTGCGCCTCCTGCGGACTCGACGTCGCCTACTGCGAAGCCCACCACATCCTCTGGTCCAAACGCGACCACGGACGCACAGACCTCAGCAACGGGGTGATGTTATGCCCGCCCTGCCATGCCCGCATCCACCACGACGGCTGGATCATCAAGATCATCAACTCCCACGTCTGGTTCCAGCCACCACCCCACGTGGACCCGCAACAGAAATGGCGACTCGGCGGCCGCGCCCGATTCGACCCCGTCGCCGCATAACCGAAAGTGAGGGGCGGTTGCGCTGCCCTGGGCGGTGCTGCCGTCGGCGGAAACGGATGCGGCGGTTCCGCCCGCGGCGCAGGCTGACGTCATGGCAGACGACGACCCTCAGGTACCCCGGTTCGATTCCCGGGCCCGGCAACAACTCCTCCACCAGCGCGTGCTCGTGCTCGACGGCGCCCTCGACGACGACAACGGCACGCTGCTGGCCACCCAGCTGCTCACCCTCGCCGCGGAAGACGAGCACACCGACATCGCACTGTGGATCCACTCCCCCGGCGGCTCCGTGCATTCGATGCTCGCCATCCGCGACGTGATGCGACTCGTGCCGTGCGACGTCTCGACCCTGGCCCTCGGCATCGCCTGCAGCGCAGGCCAGTTCCTGCTCTCCTCCGGAGAGCCCGGCAAACGCTACGCACTGCCGCACGCGCGCATCCTCATGCACCAGGGCTCGGCCGGAATCGGCGGCTCAGCCGTCGAGGTCGAAGTGCAGGCCGACGACCTGCGCCACATGCGCGATACGGTTCTCGGCCTCATCGCCTCAGACACCGGGCAGCCGGTCGAGCGCATCTTCGAGGACTCGCTGCACGACCGCTGGTACACCGCCGCCGAAGCTCGCACCTACGGTTTCATCGACCACATCGTCGACTCGTTCGTCCAGGTCATGCCCGCCCGCCGGCATCCGGTCGGCTTGGGGGTTCCCGCATGAGCAGCTACACCATCCCGAGCGTGATCGCCCAGCATCCGCGCGGCGAGCGCATCATGGATGTCTACTCGCACCTTCTCACCGAGCGCATCGTCTATCTCGGTACGGCGATCGATCCCGGCGTCGCGAACGTGCTCATCGCGCAGCTGCTCCACCTGGAGGCCGAGAGCCCCGACCGCGAGATCAATCTCTACATCAATTCCGAGGGGGGCGACATGACGTCGATGCTGGCCGTCTACGACGCGATGCAATACGTTCAGGCACCGGTGGCCACCACGTGCGTCGGGCAGGCTATCGCTGCCGGCGCCGTCTTGCTGGCTGCCGGAGCTCCCGGTCGCCGAGCGGTGCTGCCGCACACCCGCGTGGTGCTGCACCAGCCCGCCGCGCGGGGTCAGGGCACCATCCCCGACCTCATCCTGCAGGCCGACGAGGTGGTGCGGGTGCGTTCCGAGATCGAGAACATCCTCTCGGAGCACTCTGGCCAGTCCGTCGAGACGCTGCGACGAGACACCGACCGCGACCGCGTGTTCACTCCCGAGGCGGCGGTCGCCTACGGGCTCGCCGATCGAGTGCTAGGCCCTCGACGCTCCGCACGCAACTGAGGGTGCGCGGGTGGTGGCCCGCGCATCCGTCAGGCGGCGAGCGCCACCATGCTGCGGCTGAGGGCGGCGTGAACGGATGCCGTCAGCTCGCGTCGGCGCAGTTCGTCGGCGACCTGCTGGGTGAGGTCGACGAGCGAGCTGTCGAGGGCTCCCGCCACCGCCGCGATCATCTCGCTCGAGGGCTCCTTGCGACCCCGCTCGATCTCGGAGAGGTACTGCGGCGAGATGCCCGCGCGCTCCGCGGTCTCGGTGAGGGTTCCCCTGCGCTCGGCGCGGAGCCTTCGCAGGCGATCCCCGAGCAGCTCCCGCCAGAGCGGCTCGATGGCCGGCGGCGCTGTGGGCTTCTGTGGTTCGTCGGGCGCATGCTGCTTCATGGCCTCACGTTAGGCATCCGGGCACCGCGCTGTCAGCCGATTCCGCTCAGAGCAGACGAGGCAACACAGGGCTAGCATCGCAATCAGCGCAGCGCTTCGCTACGTCTTCACGTCGACGACGACCTGCAAGGAGACCGCTCATGTGCCGCTGGCTCGCTTACGCCGGTGATCCGCTTCTTCCCTCGATACTGGTGCTCGATTCTCCGCATTCGATCGTCGCGCAGTCCCGCAATTCGCCTCTCGGCGCCGAGACCGTGAACGGCGACGGATTCGGCTTCGGCTGGTATCCGAGGGACGACCGCACCTCCGGCAAGCCCTCGCTCTTCCACAGCACGGAGCCAGCCTGGAACGACGAGAACCTGCGCGAGCTCACGACGGCCATCGAATCACCGCTCTTCTTCGCGCACGTGCGGGCGGCGACTCATCCGCCCGTGCAGCAGAGCAACTGCCATCCGTTCCGTTACGAGAACTGGATGTTCATGCACAACGGCGCGATCAGCGGCTGGCCCATCCTCAAGCGAGACCTCACCCTCGCGGTCGACCCGGCGTTGTATCCGCTCATCAGCGGCACCACGGATTCCGAGGTCATGTTCTACCTGGCGCTCACCCTCGGCCTGCAGCAGGATCCACTGAACGGACTGCGTGAGGCGGTGCGGCTGGTCGAGGCCACCGGTCGCAGCCACGGGGTGCGGTTTCCCATGCAGGGCACAATGGCGGTCTCCGATGGACACACGCTCTGGACCGTGCGCTACTCCACCCAGGGCCGCTCGCGCACCCTGTTCCACTCCGCCGACATCCCCACGCTGCGCCAGCTGTACCCGGATGCGGAACAGTTGCACCTGTTCAGCGACCACGACCGGGTCATCGTCTCGGAACCGCTGAACGACCTGCCCGGTGCCTTCCTCGAGGTTCCCGAGTCAACGGCCACGATCATCGACGTCGACGGATTCCGCTACGAGCCCTTCGCGGTGGCCGCGTGAAGTTCAGATGAGGTTGATGGTCACGTCGTCGATGTAGAGCAGCCCGGCGATCAGCACCGACAGCGTTCCGGTCGCCAGCAGCAGGCCCGGATGCGCGAGGCCGAGGATGATGGCGCGCGTGCGCGGCGCATCCTCGAGAAAACGGCTCGGCAGGCGCGTCATGGCCGGCCGCGCCCTCCAACCGCGCAGCCGGGTGAGGAACCAGACGTAGCGGAGGATGAGCAGCAGCCACAGGAATGAGACCACGACCGGAACCGCGGCGACGAGCAGCGAGATGCCCGCGCCGATCGTGTCCTGCTCGTTGCCGTGGCCGGCGGACTGCAGGTCGGTCGCGATCGCGGCACTCAGAACGACGGATGCCGTCCAGACCACGAACGCGAAGGCATAGCCGGCGAAGCGGTTGAAGAAGTGGCCGAGCACGGACTCCTCTCGCCTCAGCGAAGAGTGCGGGGTGTGGCTGAGCACCACGACGGTCGCGGTGAAGGTGGGGGCGACCATGAGCACGACGACGAGCACCCAGATGGCCGCGTGCCAGTCGAAGTGGTCGGCCGCGAGCAGCACTGGCACCCAGATGGCCGCCCAGACCCAGCCGGCGGCGAGCGGATGCGAGACGAGCCAGGTCGGATGCCGGCTCTCGAAGTGCGCGGCCGCACGAACCACAGAGCGTCGTGCGACGACGAGATCGAGCGGCTCGTTCATGCGACCAATGTAGCGGCAGCCGCTGGCGAAGCCGCGCGCTGAGCCCGTCAAAGCGGCGTACGCAGCGCGGGGACCGGCCCTTCGACAAGCTCAGGGACCGGACTCATCCGCTGCTCGTCACCACCGCTCGCTGAGCCCGTCGAAGCGTGGCACCCAGCGCAGGGACCGGCCCTTCGACAAGCTCAGGGACCGGACTTTCCAGCATCGCTCAACCACCGCTCAGGCACGGGACCTTCCCACCGCTCGCTGAGCCCGTCGAAGCGTCGCACCCAGCGCAGGGACCGGCCCTTCGACAAGCTCAGGGACCGGACTTTCCCCGCCGCTCGTAACCACCGCTCGCTGAGCCCGTCGAAGCGCGGCACCCAGCGCAGGGACCGGCCCTTCGACAAGCTCAGGGACCGGACCCTCCAGCGTCTCAGCCGACCGGGCGCGGCGGGCCCGCAGCCACCCGGGCTCGCGCGTACCCCGCGATCTCGTCGGCCGGCACCTGCCAGTTCGACTCCAGCCACCAGGTGGCGCCCGCGGCGATCCACGGCTGCACGGTCTCGGCGTCAGCGCCGGCATCGCGTCCCGTCGTCGTGCCCTCCTGCACGATGTCGAAGGGCGCATCCCCCACGCCGCGCGCCTCCCGCTCCTGCACGATCCAGCGGATCGCATCCGCTGCCACCTGCGGCGTATAGAGACGCTGCTGCTCCTCGGGACCGCTGGGGCTCGTGCCCACGGGCGCGTAGTTGGGAATCCACCCGTCGTAGTCCAGGACACGGCGCATCGATCGCATCCGTGGCCACGCACCGACGACCCACACCGGGATGCGCGGCTGCTGGACGCTCGGCGGCGGAAGCATCTGATCGGTGCGCTTCGCCCGGTAGTGCTGCCCGTCGAACTCGAACGGCTCCGCTCGCCAGAGCCACTGCATCAGCTCAAGGCTCTCGTCGAGCAACTCCGCGCGCACCTTGCGACCGGGATCGTCTTCGAAGATCCAGAACCTCGGCTCGGCCTCCGAGACGCCGAGCCCGGCGGAGAGGATGACGCGCCCTCCCGAGAGCCGGTCGACCGTCATGCTCTGGCCCGCAAGCTCCCACGGGCGACGCCGTGGAACAGGTGTGAGCATCGTTCCGAGGCGGATGCGCTCGGTCACGACGGCGGCAGCGGCCAACGTGGACCACGGGTCGACCGCCCAGATGCCCTCCCAGACGAAGAACCCGTCCCAGCCCGAGGATTCCGCCAGTGCGGCCAGTTCGACCGCGAGGTTCGGGTCGCTGCCGGTGAAGATGAAGCCGTACTTCATGCTCGAACGTTAGCGTGCGGCCACGACATCGTCGCCGGTGATGCACTGGGAGCACCCCGCGATGAATGCCCCGGCACGCGTAACCTTGACCCCATGGCACACGAATTCACGCACGAGGCGGATGCCCGGCGTTACGTGATGCGGGTCAACGGGCAACTCGCCTCCACGGTCGAGTACTCCATCCTCGGCGACGCCGTCTCTCTGACGCGCGCCTTCACGACCCCCTCGATGCGAGGAAAGGGCTACGCGGCTGAGATCGTGCGATACGCCGTCGATGACATCGAGGCGGGGGCCAACCGGCGCATCGTGCCGATGTGCTGGTACGTCTCCCAGTGGTTCGACGAGCACCCCGACCGAGCCCACCTGCTGAACGCGCGCCCTGTCGCCTGACCGCGCTGTCGCCTGACCGTCCTGGTGACGGGTCTGCCGTCTCGATGCCGCCGCTCAGACAGAGCCGGCGAGAAGGTCCGGCAACCCGGCGACCGATCCGAGGATGTGGGTGTGCCGGTGCCGGCCCAGTTCTTCCGCCGTCGCCGCTCCCGTCAAGACACCGACGACCAGCCGCGCTCCCGCATTGATGCCGGCGCCCAGGTCGTTCGGCGTATCGCCGGCCACCAGGACCTCGTCGACCGAGTGCACGCCCGCCACTTCCATGCTGCGGAAGACCAGGTAGGGCGCCGGGCGTGAGGCGGCCACCTCATCCGATGTCACGAGACCGTCGATGTCGCGACCGACCGCCCAGCCGACGGCGTCGAGGAGCGATTCGGCGACCTCGCGGGTGTAGCCCGTCTGCAGCACGACGGCCACGCCGTTGCGGCGGAGCTCGATGATCGCCTCGCCAACGCCCGGCAGGGCCGTCGGCGCCTCGCGGGAATAGGCCTCCGCCAACCGCACCAAGAACTCCTGGAACAGCACGTCGGCACGCGCGACGTCGCCATCCATCTCGGCGAGGATTCCCTCGATCGCCTCGCGCTTGCTCGTTCCGGTCCACCGGGCGAGCACGTCGGCGGGAACCGGCCGACTCAGCTCGCCCTCGATCGTCTCCTGCACGAGCTCGTAGACCACCCCGCCCTCATCGATCGTCGTTCCTGCCATGTCGAGTGACACGAGTCGGATGCTCATCGTTCTCCTTCGGGGATCTGGCGTCCCACTGTCGGTCGCGCCTGGCTGCGCGAGCGCGCGTTATGGATGGAGAGGGCGGCACGGTCGCTGCGGTAGCGGTCATCCGAGTACTCGATCGGCTCGCCGCGCTCGGACCGCGTCACCCGTTGCACACGCAGTAGCGGGGCCCCGCGTGGCACATCGAGCTGCTCGGCATCGACCGCGTCGGCGGGAATCGCGTCGATGGTGTGCGAGCCGCTGTCCAATGGCACGCCACGCTCGAGCAGGGCGTCGAAGATCGAGCCCGCGTCGGTGTCGATTCCGAACAGCGGGCGTCCCGCCCATTCGACGAAGGTCGTGCGTTCGAGCATGACGGGCGCGTCGTCGATCAGCCGCAGGCGGGTCAGCTCGACCGCGGTGTCGGCGCCCGACAAGCCCAGCGCCACACGGGCCGCATCGGATGCGGCACGCCGGGCGATCTCGAGGGTTCGCTGGCCGGGGGTTCGGCCCGTCGAGCGCACCCACGACGAGAACGAGAAGAAGTCGTCGATCGACTGTGCCAGCGGTCGCTGCTGCACGACCGGCACCTTGCCCTGCTGTGTATGGATGAGCCCCTCGGCGCTCAGAGCGGTGATCGCCTGCCGCACCGGGCCGCGGGAGGCACCGAACTCGGCACACAGCTCCGCCTCGGAGGGCAGGGCTGCTCCGATCGGGAGAAGCCGACCTCGTCGTCGTAGGCGCCGGCATCCTCGGGCTCTCGGTGGCATGGCACGCGGTTCAGGCTGGGCTTCGGGTCGTCGTCCTGGAGCGCGACGCCGTGGCGTCGGGTGCGAGCGTGCGCAACTTCGGGCACATCTGCACCTCCGCGCAGGCCGGTCGGGCCCTGGAGTTCGCCCTCGACGCCCGCGAGGAATGGTTGCGCATCGGTCGCGAGGCGGGCATCGTCGTGCGCGCCAGCGGAACCGTCGTCGTGGCACGCACGGCGGCCGAACTGGCCGTGCTCGAGGAGTTCGCGGCAACGCGTGACGGCCTTGCCGAGGTGCTCGACGCGCCTGCCACCGCCGCCCGGTCGGGGTTCTCCGCTCCCGGAACCGTCGGCGGCGCCTTCCTTCCCCTCGACCTGCGGATCGACGCCCCATCCGTCATCCCGGCCCTGACCGCACACCTCATCGCCCGAGGAGTCGACGTGCGGTTCGGGGAGAACGTGCTCGAGGTGACCTCCGGCAGCGTGCGCACCACCCGCGGCAAGTACGCCGGCGAGCGGGTGGTGGTCGCCGTCGGGCACGACGTCGACCGGCTTTTCCCCCAGATCGCAGAACGCGAAGCGGTGCTCCGCTGCCGTCTGAGGATGCTCGAGGTCGCCGCCCCGGGCGGCCTTACCGTCACTCCGGGCATCTTCACGGGCCTCTCGCTCCTGCGCTACGAGGGCTTCTCGTCGACCGCGGCCGCAACGGCTGTGCGGGACGAGATCGCCGCATCCGCACCCGAACTGCTCGATCACACCGTCAACCTCATGTTCACCCAGCGCCCTGACGGTCGGCTCGTGATCGGCGACAGCCACCACTACGAGAACACGCTCACGCCCTTCGAAGACGACCGCGTCGATGAGTTGCTGCTCTCGGAGTTCCGGCGCCTGCTCGACGTCGACGAGTTCGCCGTGCTGCGGCGCTGGCGAGGCGTCTACGCCTCGAGCGTGCGCGGCCCGTACCTCATCGAGCGTCCAGAACCGGGAGTGACGGTCGCATCGATCACGAGCGGCATCGGCATGACCACCGCCCTCGGACTGGCGCGATCCCTGCTCGCCTCAGACCTTCCCTGACCCACCTCGGCAGCGCCCGCTTCGCCGAGTCAACCGCAGCACACAGGAGGAACACCATGCAGTCACGAATCACGCGTCCACGGGTGGCCCGAGCCGCCCTCGCACTCACGATGGCCGGTGTCGCCGCCCTCGCGCTGTCCGGATGTTCCGGAGCCGCGACCGCGTCGTCGACGAGCTCGGTTTCGAAGGCGGATGCCGCGAAGGCGACCAGCGCCGAGGACTTCGGCGGCATCGACGGCCTGGTGGCCGCGGCCAACGCCGAGGGACACCTGAACGTCATCACCCTGCCGCCGTCGTGGGCGAACTACGGCAAGATCATCGCCGGCTTCGAGAAGAAGTACCCGAAGATCAAGATCACCTCGGCCAACCCGAACGGTTCCAGCGCCGACGAGGTCGCCGCTGCCAAGTCGCAGAAGGGCCAGAGCACCGCACCCGACGTCTTCGACATCGGCACGGCGGTGCTCAGCCAGAACCTCGACCTCATCGCTCCGTACAAGGTGGCCAACTGGGCCGACATCCCCGATGAGTTCAAGGATGCCGATGGCAAGTGGTACTACGACTACACCGGCCTCATGTCCATCGGCTACGACTCCAAGCAGATCACCAAGGCTCCCACCTCGGTGGAAGACCTGCTCGGCTCGGAGTACAAGGGCAAGGTCGCGATCAAGGGCGACCCCACCCAGGCCAACGAGGCGGCGAGCGCGGTGTACTGGGCCGACCTGCAGTCCGGCGGAACCGCCGACGACATCCAGCCCGGCATCGACTTCTTCGCCAAGCTGAAGTCAGCGGGCAACTTCCTGTCGGTTCTGCCCACGCAGGCCACGGTGAACTCGGGCGAGACGCCCGTGGTCATCCAGTGGAGCTACAACAACCTCGCCTGGGGACCCGACGGCGGCTCGACCGGAAACCCCAACTGGAAGACGGTCGTTCTGCCCGGCGTCGCGCTCGGCAGCTACTACAACCAGGCCATCAACGCCGACGCTCCCAACCCGGCCGCGGCGCGTCTGTGGGAGGAGTACCTCTACAGCCCCGAGGTGCAGAACCTCTACCTGGCCTCCGGCGCCTACCCGGCGACCCTCGCGGCGATGCAGGAGAACAAGACCGTGGATGCGAGCGTGCTGAAGTCGGTCGGCGAGCCGCCGAAGGACTTCGTGCAGCTGACGAGCGACCAGGCCGCTGCCGCAGCCACGGTGCTCGGCTCCAGCTGGTCAGCCGCCATCGGCTGAGAACCCCCTCATGACCGCGACATCCGCAGAGATCGCGACGGCCGCCGTGCCTCGTGACGTGAGCGCCACACGGCGCGCACGTCGCGGGGCCGGCTGGCTCGGCTTCACGCCGTTCGCCGTCTACGTGATCCTCTTCCTCGCCGTACCGACCGCCTACGCCGTGGCCAGCGGGTTCTTCACCAACGACGGCGCATTCACCATGGCGAACCTCGCCGCGTTCGCCAATCCGGTGATCATCACCGACTTCGTGAACTCCGTGGTGGTCTCGGCGGTCACCGCTCTCCTCAGCGCAGTGGCGGGTGCGCTCATCTGCGTCGCCCTGCTGGCGACCCGGCCGGACGGAATCCTGCGTACCCTCGTGGATTCGGCCAGCAGCGTGCTCGCGCAGTTCGGCGGCATCATGCTCGCCTTCGCCTTCATCGCGCTCATCGGCATCCAGGGGGTGCTGAGCATCTGGCTGAAGCAGGCCTTCGGGGTCGACATCAACGCGAACGGCCCGCTGCTCTACCAGGTGAGCGGGCTCATCTTCCCCTACGTCTACTTCTCGGTGCCGCTCATGGTGATCACCTTCATGCCCGCCGTCGAGGGCCTCAAGTCGCAATGGGGTGAGGCGGCCGCAACCCTCGGCGCCACCCGCGCCGACTACTGGAGGAGGATCGCCTTGCCCATCCTCGCCCCGGCGTTCTGGGGCAGCACGATCCTGCTGTTCGCCAACGCGTTCTCGTCGTTCGCCACGGCGGCCGCCCTCATCAACCAGGGCGGCATCGTGCCCCTCGCCATCAAGCAGCAGTTGACCAGCGAGACGATCGTCGGAGTCTCGAACACCGCCGGTGTTCTGGCCCTGGGCATGATCGCCGTCATGGTCGTGGTGATGTGGGCCTATTCGGCCTTGCAGCGACGTGCGCGGAGGTGGCAGCGATGAGCGAGAGCGCGGCCGCTGCGGCCGCTCCTCTCGTGACGCAGTCCACGCGGGCACGCCCCGTGCGCGAGCGCCCGGTCGGAGCGGTGCCCACGCGAACCACGGCCGTCGTCATCCTGGCAGTCGCCGGCATCCTGTTCCTGCTTCCGATCGGTGCTCTGCTGCTCTTCACGTTCCGCGTCGCCGGCGACCCGAGTGCCTTCACACTCGCCCACTACGCCGCGATCTTCGACCCCGATCAGGCGTACACCTACGACGGCCTGTTCGAGGGCATCGGCAACTCCCTGGTCATCTGCGCGATCACCGTGCTCATGGTGCTGCTCATCCTGTTGCCGACCATGGTGCTCGTCGAGCTGCGTTACGTTCGGATGCGACGGGTGATCGAATTCGTCTGCCTGCTGCCGATCACCGTGCCCACCGTGGTTCTCGTTGTCGGGTTCGTTCCCGTCTACCAGGTCGTGGCCGGAGTCTTCGGTCCGGTGCCGTGGACGCTGTCATTCGCCATCGGCATCATCGTGCTGCCCTACGCCTACCGGCCCATCCAGGCGAACCTGCGCTCGATCGACTCGGTCACCCTGAGCGAGGCGGCTCGCTCTCTTGGAGCCGGCTGGTTCACCGTGCTGTGGAGGGTCATCCTCCCCAACCTGCGACGCGGCATCCTCTCAGCCGGCTTTCTCACGATCGCCGTCGTACTCGGCGAGTTCACCATCGCCTCCTTCCTCACCCAGACCACGTTCCAGACGGCGCTGTTCCTGCTGCAGCAGACCGATCCGTACGTGGCCGCCATCTTCGCCGTGTTCGCCCTGCTGTTCGCCTTCGTTCTGCTGGCGGTCATCGGGCGAGCCGGCGCCATCCCCCGAAAGCGAGCAAAACGATGACGACGACGGTTCCCATTGCTCCGACCGGTCCGCTGGCCATCGCCGGCACGGCGGTCGAGCTCTCCGGGGTGAGAAAGCGATTCGCCTCGCACACGGCGCTGGCGGGAATCAGCCTCAGCATCCGGCCCGGCGAACTCGTCGCACTGCTCGGACCATCGGGCTGCGGCAAGACCACCGTGCTGCGCGCGCTGTCTGGCTTGGAGCGCATCGACGAGGGCAGCATCACCATCGACGGCGACGACGTGGAGAACCTGCCGGTGAACCGACGCGACATCGGCATGGTGTTCCAGTCGTACTCGCTCTTTCCCCACCTCAGCGTGGAGCAGAACGTGGAGTTCGGCCTGAAGATGCGGAGGGTGGATCGCCGGCGTCGCGCTTTCCGCGTCGCCGAAGCCCTCGAACTCGTGGGACTCGGCGAGCACGGAGCGCGCTACGCCTACCAGCTCTCCGGAGGGCAGCAGCAGCGGGTCGCCCTGGCACGCGCACTCGTCACCCGGCCCCGGGTGCTGCTGCTCGACGAGCCGCTCTCCGCCTTGGACGCCAAGGTTCGTGTGCAGTTGCGGGAGCAGATCCGCCGCATCCAGCGCGACCTCGGAATCACCACCCTCTTCGTGACGCACGATCAAGAGGAGGCACTCGCGATGGCCGACCGGGTGGCCGTGATGAACGCCGGCGTGATCGAGCAGATCGGCACGCCTGAAGACCTCTACCTGCGGCCCGCCTCCCCCTTCGTCGCCGACTTCGTCGGCCTCAGCAACCGGATGCGCGGCACCGCCGCATCCGGAACGGTCACCCTGTACGGGCAGCAGCTGCCCGTGATCGGAGACGCCGTCGGCGGTGAGGTGACCGCGTTCGTACGCCCCGAGGACATCATCTTCGCCGGCACCGGCATTCCGGGACGGGTCGTCGCCTCGAGCTTCCTCGGTTCGCTGCGCCGCACCACCGTTCGGCTCGACGACGACTCGATCGTCGCCGTGCAGCACGAGGTCGAGAACCGGCCGGCACCGGACTCCGAGGTGCGGCTGCGCTTCACCGGACGCCCGGTCGTGGTGCGTTCGACGCAGTGACCACCAACTCGAAGCGCGCTGAAGGAATCAGGCGCGCAGCAGCACCTTGCCGACGCGGCCCGGCTCGTTGCTCGCCGCAACCGCCGCACCGATCTCGCCCAGGTCGTGGGTCGCAGCGACGGGCAGTGTGAGTGTGCCGTCGAGCACGCGACCGATCAGTTCACCGAAGAGCTGACCGCGGATGTCGGCCGGCATCTGGCGGCTGACCGCGCTTCCCCAGAAGCCCTTCACGCTGACCTGCCGGAAGATGATGTCGCCGGAGGAGATCTCGAGGTTCGGTGCGGCCATCGCGCCGAAGACGACGAGGGTGCCGTTGTCGGCCAACGCCGAGACGACTTGGCCCGCCGCTTGACCCCCGACCGAGTCGATTCCCACGCGGATGGGGGCGCCTCCCGTGATCGCTGCGACCTCGTCGAGCCAGCCGTCGGAGTCGGTGGCCACGATGCGCTGGATACCCTGCGCCCGCAGTTCGTCGACACCTGCCGCGCGCCTCACCAGCCCGACGACGTTGATGCCGCGGGCCGCGGCCAGCTGGGCGACCATGCGACCCACAGCGCCATTCGCGGCGTTCTGGATGAGCCACTCGCCCTGCTGCAGGTCGAGCGAGTGCAGCAGGCTCAGCGCGCTGAACGGCATGGCCACCAGCTGGGCGGCGGCCTCGTCGGGCAGCGCATCCGGAACCGGGATCAGCCCGGCTGCGTCTGCCACGAAGTACTCGGCCCACACGCCGAAGGTGCCGCCGGTCGTGACCCGCTGGCCGACCTCGAGGCTGTCCACACCCTCGCCGAGTGCGTCGATCACTCCGACCGCCTCTGTCCCCGCCTGTGCGGGGAGTTCGGGCTTGAACCCGTAGGTGCCGCGCACGGTCCACAGGTCATGGTTGTGGATGGGCGAGAGCAGAGTGCGCACCCTCACCTGTCCCGGCGCGGGCTCAGGCAGCGGCCGGTGCTCGACGGCGAGAGCTGTGGCGGGGTCGCCGAATTCGCTGTGGACGAGGGCGCGCATGGTGTCCGCCGGGTTCGGGTTGTTCATCAGTGCCTTTCCGTCGATCCCGTCACGCGCCATCGGTGACACCCGACCGCTGAGCGGTCAGCGTGCCCGGCGCCGAGGCGGACGATGTGCGCGAACAGACAGGGTGCACGCGCCGAGGATGAGCAGGACGACAGCAACCAGTATCGCAGGCTCACCCTGATACCCGCTTGCCGAGAGGGACCCGGAAGCTCGGTCGGTGGGTGCGGATGGAGTCGGCGGCACAGGAGGAACCGGCGTCACCACCAGGTCTGCACTGGCCGAAATGACGCCCGGCGACAGGGGGTTCTGCCACTCCACCGAGGCCGTGTTCACGAGCGCGCCGACGGCGGTTGCGAGAACTTCGACGTCGATCTGAACCGGGTCGGCGTTGGCCGCGATCGACGGGAAGGCGCAGTTCAGCGTGCTGCCTGCCACGACGCACGCCGGATCCGAGACGCTCACGATGGAAAGCCCACTCGGCAACGGATCACTGAGCACTACGTTCGTCGCGGCACCGGGGCCGGCGTTGGCGATCGTCAGTCGGAAGCTGCCCGCACCGCCCTGTGCGACGGCCGAGGGAAGTGCCTGCTTGGTGAGGCTGAGAGCAGCCGGCGCGGGGCCCGCGACGATCGTCGCCGACGACGAGTTGTTCGCCAGATTCGGGTCGTACGGTGTGGAGGCGCTGCGATCGGAGGATGCACTGCTGGTGATCGTTCCCTCCGCCGTCACCCGGGCGACGACGGTGAGCACGGCACCGACATCCGGATGCGCAGGGTCGAGGTCGATGGGAAGCAGGCCATTCGGCAAGGTCCAGATGCCCGTCGCGGCGTTGTAGGTGCCGGCGGTCGGCGTGGCCGAGATCAACTCCAGACCCGACGGGAGCGGCGCCGCGACGAGAAGCAGACCCGACGGGTCGCTGAACCGGTTGCTGACGTCGATGGTGAACGTGACCGTGTCGCCGACGTAGCTGACCGGCTTGTCCACGGAGGCGCGCACATCGATGTCGGCGGAGGGCACCGTGAGGTCAACCGATGCGACGTTGTTGGTGATGTCGGGATCGGGCCACAAGCCGCTTCGTACCGAGGCGGTGTTGCGGAAGAATCCGCTCTCAGCGTTGACTCTGGCGTGTACTTCCAGGGTGACGCTCGCGCCGTTGGCGAGGTCGCCGATGGTCCACACTCCCGTCGAGCGGTCGAAGCTCGTACCCGCCGGAGCGATGACGTCGAGGATACGAGGGTCCGTGCCTGCGGCGTCGAACCCGGTGACGTCTTCGGCATCATTGGGGCCGGCGTTGGTCACGGTGATGTTGTAGACCACCTCCTGCCCAGGACGCGCGATCAGGTGGTCGACGCTCTTGAGAACGCGAATGTCGTTCAGACGGATGATCCCGAACGGCACGGAGGCGAGGTTATTGGAGGGGTTGGTGTCCGTCTCGCCGACAGTGAATAGCGAGACCGAATTCGTGGTGCTCGAGGGGGCCACGCCGACTTCGGTGAGGCGGATGGTCGCGGACTGACCCGAGGCGAGCGCGCCCACCGTCCAGACGCCGGTCGCGGGGTCGTAGGTTCCCTGCCCGGACTGCGAGACGAACTGCAGTCCGGTCGGCAGCGCGTCGAGGAGCGAGAGCCCCGTGGCGGCGGTCGGGTCGGGCCCGGACTGGTTGTTGGTGGCCGTCAGCTCGAAGGTCAGGGGTACCCCTATGGGGACCGCAGTGGGGGCGTACCCGCCGCTGTCGACGATCGATTTGGTCACGGCGATGTCGAGAGGCGGCTCGACGCCGGTGACGGTGGCACTGGAGACGTTCTTCGAGGGGTCGGTGTCCTGTTGATTGAGCGCGTCGATCGTGGCGGTGTTCGTCTGCGAGCCCGGCGCAATGACCCGCGCTGTGAACGTGGCGTGGGCGAGGCCTCCAGGTTCGAGTGTGCCGATGTCCCAGCGTGAGTTCGCGGCGTCGGCGGTGCCCTGCGATATCTGCGAGGTCAGGATCTGCACGCCCGGCGGAGTGTTGTCGATCGCATACACGTCGTAGGCCGTCTCGGGGCCGAGGTTCGTCGCATCCACCTGGTAGGTCACGACGTCGCCCACGGTGGCGGTCTGCGGGAAGACGTTCTTCACGATCGAGAGGTCGGTCAGGACGGGGCGAACTGTGAGCGTGGCGCTCGAGGCGTTGTTCGTGGCGTTGTTGTCGGGGGGCGACGACGTGGGGGCCAGGATCGCGAGGTTGGTGAAGGTGCCCACTTGAGTCGTCTGCACGCCGATGGTGAACGACGCGGTACCCCCGACCGGCACACTGCCGACCGTCCAGACACCCGAGACGGGATCGTAGGTGCCGTCGCCGGAGGAGGCCGCAGCGTCGTAGACGAGAGACGGCGGCAGTGCGTCGAAGAGCCGTACCCCCGTTGCATCTCGCGGGCCGAGGTTCCTCACCGTGACCCGGAACGCCGAATCGGTGCGGTAGGCGACGGTGGTGTCGCCCACGACGGTCTTGGTCACCGCGAGGTCGGCCGTGGGTGTGAACGGTGACAGCGTCACGGAGGCGAGGTCGTTGACGGGATTGATGTCGAGCTGGTCGACGTGCACCACGGCCGCTGTATTCGTCGTCGGAGCACTCGAATTGACCTTGGCGACGACCTGGAGCGTGACGGATTGGGAGACCGCGAGGCTGGGAATGGTCCACAGGCCGGTTGCCGGGGCATACGTCGTTCCGGCAGGGGGCGCCGATGACACGTACTGCAGGCGACTTCCGCCGGCGAGAGAGGGAACAGGGTCCGATACCTGCACGTTCGTCGCGGGGCTCGGGCCGTAGTTGGTCGCCACGATCGTGTAGGTCTCATTGGCGCCGACGTCGGGCGCGGGGTTGGCGGCCGTCTTGACGATGCCGACATCCGTCGCCACCGGGATGCTGAAGGAGGCAGGCGGCGAGACCACGGACTGACCGATCGGTGTCACGGCACTGGCGGTGGCCGTGTTGACCAGATATCCCGCCGTAGTCAGATCCTGCGTTCGGATGACGGCACTGCCTGTGCACGTGGCGGTCTGCTGTGGCAGCAGTGTGGTGCGATCGCAGGTGATGGCGGAGGTCGGGATGCGGTCGTCGGTGACGGCGACGGTGCTCAGTGTGGAGGACCCTGTGTTGGTGATCCCGTACTGGTAGCCCACCTGCTGGCCGATCGCATACGGCGCGGGCGTCGAGGCGGCCTTGGTGAGCGACAACGCCGACACGAGCGGAACCGTCACATTCGCCTGGGGCGACACGACTCGACCACCGCCCGAGTCGTAAGCCGACGCGGTCGCGACGTTCGTGACGGAGCCGGCTGCGACGTCGGCGGAGGTGACGGTGTAGGAACCTCGACACACCGTCGTCGAGCCGATCGCCGGCGCGGGAGCCAGGGTCGTCGAGTCGCACGCGATCGCAGGGATGCGGTCATCCGCGATGGCGAGAGCCGACACGGGGACCGTGCCCGCGTTGGTCACCGTGTACTGGTACGGAATCTGCGTGCCAGCGGAGATCACCGCCGGAAGCGTTGCCTCTGTGCGATCCACCTGCTTGGCGAGTTGCAACTCCGGGAGCGGATCGATGGTGGAGATGCGTGCCGCCCGCACGAGGTGCACGTCGGTGCTTCCTCCCGTCGACGACATGATGCCGAACTTGTACGTGGACGGAACCTCGGGCGGCGCAAGGATGTTGAGCTCCTCCACCCAAGGACCGCCGTCGGTGTATTGCACCTGCACGATGATGCGCGGGATCGGATTCGCGCCGCTCACCGGGGTGACCTGCACATTGACCGTGCGCTTGGAGTCCGCGATGTCGGCACCGCGCAGCGTGCCACGACTGGCGTTCAGCGTCGTTCCGGGATGCTGCGGGTTCGTGACGGGCGTCGGCACTGTGGCGCCGATGAGGCAGTAACCCACGATGCCGCGGCCCGGTCCGCGCACGGCGATGACGTTGGGTGCAATGGGGCCGTTCGACGTCGTCGGCGACTTCTGCGTCGCCGGGCATCCGTTTCCACGGTTCTCGCCGTCGTCCCAGTAGTTGCCGTAGGAGTCCAGTCCGACGCCGATGTAGCCGCCTTCGATTCCAGGGCTGAGGTTCCGCTGCGCGTAGCCGAGGCTGCCGCCGTCTGCGCCCGTCTCGTTGAGGTTCGTCGAGCCGTCGACGAGGAAGAAGCCGATTCCGTCGGCTCCGCTGCCGCCGTACTGGTACTGCTCGAAGGTGATGGAGACACCGGCTGTGGCTTGAATGGGCAGGTTGTAGAGGGCCGCGCCGCGAGTGAAGCCGCCGTTGTCTGTCAGTTGCAGGTACCCGGGTGTGACGGCGAGCGGCGGCACAGCGCCGTTGCGGTGCGTTGAGCAGTCGGGAAAGTTCGCCGATCCGGCCGGTGGGGCGCCGTTCGCGCCGGTCAGGCAGGCATCGTTGAGCGCCACCCAGTTCGGGTCGGCGACGCTGGAGCCTTCGAAGCTCTCGGCGACGACGGTGGTTCCGCCCGTCGGCGGATCGGCCGAGGCGGGGGAAGGCGGCTCAACAACGGCTACGCCGATCGCGCCGATCGCGAGTGCGACGACCAGCAAAGCTGCGCGACCACTGGGCCTGGCCCCGGCCGGGTGCCCCTGCAGAAAGCTGCTCCGCATGGCACCCCCAACGTGAGCACGTCTCATCTGCTCTGGCGTCAGTCAATCACAGCGCGCCCGCTGGGTGCCATACCCGCCCTTGCGAGGCTGGTGGGAGGTTGATGGGATGCGGCGGCGCGTGCGCCCCGAGGATCGCGATCCTGCGCAGGGCACCGGAGAAGACGCCTGAAAGTGGGCTGTTCTAAGCCGCGTGATTCCGGCGCTCGTGGATAGCTCATTGATAGGAATCCTCTAGCAGAGCGCAAATTATCCTCTACCGATTCCGCACCAGCAAAATAGCTGCTCAGATCAGTAATCGGATCGCCCAGATCCTTCAAGGACTGGTTCCACCACCAAGGTGTGAAATGTCCGGCCCAAACGTCATGTCCAAAAGCTGAATGTCTCGATGGATGACTACTGGCAGGTGAGCTGTGGCATCACCGTTGGGCGAAAAAGTGGCGGAGAAGGGGTGCTGGGTGGCACTTTCGATTCCTTCAGTCGTGAGCGGTGTTGACCATCCCAGGTCCGTGATCGGAACGTGTCTGCTGCGAATTGCCGTTACTACAGCCGTGTCTCCGACTGTGCCACCACTTTTCGCGGAAACCAGTTGATGGAACTGGAGAATCGGCTCGAATGTCGCGGCAACATTGTCAGCATTCGCACGGTGAACGAACTTGATCGATCGTTCGAGCTCGCGAAGGGCTCGATGCGGGTACGGTGAGCCCACGGCGCCGACAAGCACCCGGTGATTGCCGAGCCCGTTGTGCCTCACCGTAAAGTCACCGACACCGTAAGCCTGTACGCGGCCTCCCGCTTCGCGCCATTCACAATTCGAGACTTCGATCCCCATCGGGATTCGTGCGGGAACTCGAGCTGTGTTGTATCCGAAACCTAGGAGCCGGAAATGATGCGGGATGCCTCGTACAGCGGGAGTCGTTCCGTAATAGGCCTGCATCGCATCCCGGAGTATCTCTGGCCAGTCGAGGGGGTTCTGACCGGCAAGCCGATCGGCAACCCATTCGGCCATCGACTGACCACCGACCTCGGCGAGCCCGGTGAAGCCCATCAACAACTGTCCGTTCAAGAGGAACGTCTTCATCGCGGAGTCCTCGAAACTCACCGCACGGCCGCGCACAAGTCTGGTGACGCGGCGATCGCTGACGATGACTGCATACTCGGGGGTAATCGCCCACGTGATCAAGGTCATGCGCGATGGTACGACATCGACGTTCCACCAATGTGGAGTCAGGTCCGGGATTACCAAGCAGTGACACGGGACTGTCACTCGTCTGTCACTCGTCGCTGACTGTCGACGAGCTTCCCTGCAACTCGGTGCAGCGAAGTTGCCGCTGACCTGCGGAACCCATTTCTACGGAACGCCTTGACGTCGTACGACGTCCTAGGACATGTCAGTTACACGTCATATGTCAGTCCCTGTCAGTCACCGAAATCTCATGGAAGCTCTCCGTCCTCCCCGGTCAGCCAACAAAAATCCGATTTGCCAAAACGTCGGTGGGTGTGCGTATTGTTCTCGGCATGCCTCGCACCGACGCGTCCCTCCTCGCCGCAATCGCGGCGCTTCGACGCGCCCACGAGGAACCCACCTGGAAGCTGCTTACCGCCTACAAGGGTCCGGAGGTGATCAGCATCCTCCGGTCAAACTTCTACGACGCCGGTGCCAGCCGGGTCCCTGCGGCACGTCTCGTGGAGCGGGTCGCCGACGACCTCCGCGCGATCGAACGCACCGACCGGAACATGCTCCTCAGTCCCCAGAAGTACATCTCCGACTGGGTCGGTGACGGCTGGCTGCTGCGCGACCTCAGCGACGACGGGACCGAGGAAGTGTACGACCTGTCCCCGGAGGCGCTGCACGCGATCCTCCTCGTGGAGCAGATCACCACCCCGGCGTCCTCGGCCACCGAGTCGAAGATCTCCTCGACGTTCAACCAGCTCACCGAGATCGCCGTCGCCACCGACGAGAATGGCGAAACCCGCCTCGCCGCCCTCATCGCCCGCCGCGAGGAACTGGACCGGCAGATTGCCGACGTCCTCGACGGGCGCACCACCGTCACCGGCGACGAACAGGCGCTGGAAGCGGTCCGCGGCATCCTCCGCGACAACCGGCAGCACGAGGCGGACTTCGCCCGGCTGCGGCGGTCCGTGGACACCGCGCTGATGGACCTGCGCCGGCAGGCGATCGAATCCGACGGCGCCCGCGGCGACGTCCTGGAGCTCGTGCTGCAGCAGGTGAACCAGCTCGACAACACCGACTTCGGCCGGTCGTTCAAGGCTTTCTATCAGGTGCTCGGCGACCCGGAACGGATCCGCGGCCTGGAAGCGACCATCGAGGCGCTGCTGTCCCGCTCGTTCGCCGACAAGCTCACCGCCCGCGAGTACGAAGAGCTACAGGACATGATCCCGAAGCTGCTGCGCCGAGCCTCCGACGTGCACGCCGTGTTCGACGCCCTCGCCGGCAAGCTCCGCTCCTTCGTCGAGGACCGCCACTTCGCCGAGGAACGCCGCGTCGACCAGATCGTCCGAGACATCTACGGGGCGTACCGGACGCTGTCGCAGACCCAGCACATGTCCGGTCGCACGAAGGTGCCGTACGAGCTGCAACTGTCCACCAGCGAGATCCGCTCCGCCAGTCAGATCCAGCCGAAGCTAGTGGACACCACGTTCCCGGACCCGGTGGACGACAACTCCGCGAACACCGCCCCGGACATCGCCACCCTCGCCCACCTGGTCGAGGAGTCCGACATCTACTTCCCCGCCCTGCGGAAGAACATCGCGGACGCCATCGCTGTCCACGGCGGAGGTGTCTCGATCGCCACGATCCTGAGGCTGCACCCGGCCGCGCAGGGGCTCGCGTCCCTGATCGGCTTGGTGCTGCTCGGCCTGCGCGGCGCTAGCGACCCGACGAAGAAGACCGCAGCCGTCTACGCCGACAAGCACGAGACCGTGTCGTGGACCGACGGCCGGTACGCCCGCATCCCGAAGATCATCTTCCACTCCGAGGAGAGCCGTGTTTGACGAGCTCGGCCACACCCCCAGTGCCACCGGCCCGGACGACTTCGAGACCATCGATGGGAACGCCCGCTCGATGTACTTCGAGGGTGACACCGGCGAGTACCGCGTCACGCTGCGGACCGCGATCGTGAAGCTGGTCCGCGGACCGCTGCTCAGCTTCGAGGACGACCCGGAAGCGTGGAACGCGTTCGCCGCGAACCGCGAACTGGTCACCAAGCACCTGGCGGAGATGTTCCTGACGGTGAGATGCGACCCCGACCGGAAGATCGCGTTCGCGAAGCAAGCTGAGTCCGACCACGCGTTCCCGAAGCTGATGACGAAGAAGCCGCTCACCCTCGTGGAGACCGCCGTGCTCATGTACCTCCGCCAGGCGCTCTCCCAGGCCGCCGGGCAGGACTACGCAGCGGTGTCCACCGAGGAGATCTACGACGAGATCCGGGTGTTCACCAGGCTCGACGGGAACGCCGCCGGATTCCACAAGAGCGTCGAGAACGCCGTCGACAAGATGGTCAGCTACAACATCCTCCGCCCGCTCCGCGGCTCCGAAGGCCGGTACTCCGTCCAGCCGGTACTGCGGATGCTGTTCGACGCCACCCAGGCTGTCGCGCTGCTGGAAGCGATGAACACGATGATCTCCCCCGCGAACCGCGCCACCGAACCCGAAGGAGCAGCCAACGATGACTGACACACTCACCCTGATCGACGACGCCAGCGAGCCCCGCCCCGACCCGCAGTTCCGCCTCACCCGGTTCCAGATGGTGAACTGGGGAACTTTCAGCGGGTACTGGGACATGCCGGTTTCCCCCGACGGACACCTCATCACCGGCGAGTCCGGGAAGGGGAAGTCCACCATCCTCGACGGGTTCGCCGCCGTCCTGTTCGCTCCGAAGGACCTGGACTTCAACGCCGCCGCCCGCGATGCCACCACCAAGGGACGCGACCGCACCCTCCTCACCTACGTCCGCGGCGCCTACGGCAACAAGCCCGACGACGAGTCCGACGCCACCACCCAGTACCACCGGCAGAAGATCGCCACGTGGAGCGCCCTGTCGCTCGAGTTCACCCACCCGGACAAGGGCGTGGTCAACCTCATCCGCATCTTCCGCGCCGCCGCTGGCACCGAGGACGTGGAGTCCCTGTCGAAGGTGGCGATGATCCTCGACCACAGCTACGACCTGAAGGACCTCGAAGAGCTCGTCCGCATTCGGCTGGACTCCGGCGTCCTCAAGCGGAAGCTGAACCCGGTCCTCGTAAAGTCCGACTTCGCCCGGTATGCGGAGCGGTACCGCGCGCTTCTCGGCATCGAGTCCGAGCAGACGCTGGCGCTGCTGCAGAAGATCCAGGCGATGAAGGGCCTGGACAGCCTCGACGGGCTGATGCGGGAGTTTATGCTGGACACCCCGCAGACGTTCGTGATCTCCGACCGCGCCGTCACCCAGTTCACCGACCTGAAGGCGGCGCACACCTCCGTCGTCACCGCGAAGGCGCAGCGGGACCACCTCCGCCCCATCGTCGGGATCGCAAAGGACCGCGAGGAGGCAATCGAAGCAATCGCCACCCTCGAAAAGCAGTCCTCCGCCGTGGAACGCGCTCGCATCGGACGTGCGGTCAACCTCCTCACCGAAGGCATCCGCACGGCGGAGACCGAGGAGGCCACCGCGAAGAAGGACGCCAAGACGGCTGCCCGCCTGTTCGAGCAGTACGACACCCAGGTCCGTGGTCTGCAGGCTGCGTACGACGGCGCCGGCGGCGACCAGCTGAAGGAGCTGGACACCCTGATCGACCGAGCGGCGCGCGAGAAGTCGGCACGGTCTGCCGCATGCCGCACCTTCCACTCCACACTCGCTGGACTCGGTCTGCCGCTCCCGTCCGACGCGGACGAGCACGCCGCCGTCGTGGCCGCAGCCCAGGCCGAACTCGACGGGATCGACCAGCAGCACAAGGACAGCCGCGGCGAGGCGTACTCCGCCCACGAGCGCGTGGCGAAGCTGGGCGGCGAGCTGCGGAACGCCGAGCGGGAGCTCGCCTCGCTGCAGAAGCGTCATTCCAACATCGACGACCGGGACGTTGACCTTCGCGACGTGATCGCCCGAGCCTGCGACCTCGACCCGTCTGACCTCCCGTTCGCTGCCGAACTGATGCAGGTCAAGGGATCCGAGTCCGACTGGGCCGGCGCGATCGAGCGGGTTCTCCGTTCGTTCGCCACCTCGATCCTCGTGCCGTCCGAGCACGCCTCGAAGGTGTCCCGCTACGCGAACGGCCGTCACCTCGGCCGGGACGTGTTCTTCATCTCCGTGCACAACCGCGACGTCCAGGAGCGCACCGACTACTCCGCGGACAGCATCATCCGGAAGTTGGACGTCGCCGACCACCGGTTCCGCGGGTGGATCCTGGACCGGCTCCGGAGCAACCTGAACTACCACTGCGTCGACAGCGTCGACGAGCTGGGCGGAAACCGTCTCGCCGTCACCCGGGAGGGCCTCGAGTCCTCCCCCGGGGACCGGTTCGCCAAGCGCGACCGTCACAACATCAACGACCGGAGCCGGTGGGTGCTCGGGTTCGAGAACACCTCCAAGCGGGGCCTGGTCGAAGCGCGAGTCATCGAGCTCCGCGGCCTGCTCGAGAAAGCGGTCGACGCTCGCACCCTGGTGGAGGCGGAGCAGGAGGCTCGACGTGCCCGCGAGGGGAAGCTCCGCTCCGTCATCGCCCAGGACTGGGCTGACGTGGACGTCCTCGGCGCCGTCGACGACATGGACTCGTTGACCATGACCCGGGACTCCATCCTGAACGACAACACCGACCTCGCCGCTATCGCCAAGCAGTTGGACGCCGTGAAGAAGCTGAGCGACAAGCAGGCTGAAGCCCGCGAGGAGGCAGCCGGGATCGTGGCAGCCGCAACCCGAGACCGGGAGCGCCTCGCCGTCAGCCTGGCCGCCGAGCAGCGCCGTCTCACCGGGGAGCCGGAAGCGGACCCAGAGACCCTGGCAGCGATCGACGCCCGGTTCGCTGCGGAGGACTGCTCCGACATGGATTTGCTCACCGACGTGGCCCGGCAGATCGCCGCCCAGATCACCGAGGATGAGGACAAGGCTCGTGCGAAGCTCACCTTCACCCTCGCGCACATGACGAAGGTGTTCTCGAAGTTCCTCCGCGACTACCCCGACGTGGGCGCCGACCTGGACGAGAGCATCGACTCGCTGCCGGACTTCCTCGCGCTGCTGGATCGGATCGAGCGGGACCGACTGCCGGAGTTCGAGCGGGAGTTCCGCCGGCTCATGCAGGAAGGCCCGACCCGGCACCTCACCGACCTGATCCACCGGCTCGAAGAGGAGCGGAAGCTGATCGACCGGAGGATCGAGCCGATCAACCGGGCGCTGTCCGAGACGTCCTTCAACCGCGGAACCCACCTGCAGATCGAGGTGAAGAAGGTGACCGTGGAGCCGCTGAACGAGTTCAAGCGGATGCTGCACGAGTTCATGCAGCTGTCGATCCGGGCGGCGGAGGACACCGCCGAGGAGCGGTACGAGAAGCTGGACCAGATCATCGGGAAGCTCTCCTCCGAGGACCGCGAGGCGGTGCAGTGGAAGCAGGCGGCGCTGGACGTCCGCAAGCACGTCCGGTTCGTCGCCAACGAGTACCGCGGCGAGGAGATCATCGACGTCCACACCTCCGGCACCGGCCGCTCCGGCGGCCAGCGGGTCAAGCTGGTGACGTTCACGCTCGCGGCCGCGCTGAAGTACCAGCTCAGCCAGCCCGGCTCCGACAAGCCGCTGTTCGCCGCCGTCATCATCGACGAGGCGTTCGCGAAGGCTGACCACGGGTTCACCGAGCAGTCGTTGGAAGTGTTCCGCACGTTCGGGTTCCAGCTGATCCTCGCCACCCCGAACAAGATGCTGATGACGTTCCAGCACTACGTCGGCGGGGTCACCATCGTCGACCGGTCCGACATGACGAACCAGAGCTCCGTGCACCACATCTCCACCGACGAGCTCCCGGAGTCCGCATGACCGACCCGTTCGCCCCGGTCCGCCGGGAGACGTTTAGAAAACTGAACCGCAACCTGGCGGAATGGGTGCACACCGCGGTGACCGGGCAAGAATTCTCTCTCCGCATCCCGATCACGGGGGTGTCGGAGACGGACGCCATCGCCGACTGGGATCAGACGCTCGCGCGGGTGCAGGCCTACCACGGTCATACCGGCCATGGCGAGGTGAACTTCGCCCGGAGGCGTTGGCGGGCCACCGGTGTCATCGACATACCTCGGTACATAGTGTTCACCTCGGCCGCCGACGCCAGCCGGTTCGCCCGCGCCGACGAGATATGGGATCTCGCCTACCGGCGGGTGACTGACCTCCGCGACGAATGGCCGGAAACACAGGAGATCCGCCGCGGTGTCCTAAACCTGCTCACCGGGTTCCCGGAGGACGAATGGCAGCGACTCCTGACCGCGCTCCGCTGGTCGGAAGACCACGATGTCGACGGGCTACTGCCCAGGATGGTGGCGATAGAAGGCCTGGATACCAAGCAGGTGCAACGGCTGTGGCCCACGGTCAAGCTGCTCGCCGGACTCGGTGTTCGCCGGAACAGCCAGCCGATCGGTGAGGTGCGGGCGGTGGAGACGGTAACGTTCGTCCGACTCCTCGACGACGACCTCCGCGTCCAGGCCGGCGGTCTGGGGCTCTTCTGGGCGCCGCCGTCCGAGCTCGAGAAACTGCAGGTCACCCCCCGGCAGGTGATCATCTGCGAAAACCTGTCGAACGGGTATTCGTTCACGGACCGCTCCGGCACCGCCGTCCTTGCCGGCAAAGGCAACGACGTCGCCCGGTTCGCTGAGTTCCCTTGGGTCAGGGACGCGGAAGTGCTGTACTGGGGCGACATCGACACGTACGGGTTCCGGATCTTGAACCTATTCCGTGGCCACATGCGGAATGCCCGCTCCGTGCTGATGGACGAGACGACCCTGCTCGCAAACCCTGGCATGTGGGTGAGGGAGGAGAACCAGACCATCGGAGAGTTGACCGAACTGACGGCGGAAGAGCAGAAGGTGTACCGGTCGTTGATCGACGGAACCCATGGCGACAAGGTACGGCTCGAGCAGGAGCGGATCCCGTGGCCGCAGGTGGTTGCCGCGCTCGGATAGCACAGCTACCAGCTAGTCCATAAACAAAGACGGCCCCTTGCGGGGCCGTCGGGCCATGGTTGGCGTGAACCAACCAGGCGGGGTGTAAGAATGCTATAGCCCCCGGATCCGGGGCGCCAGTCCATTTGGAGTCCCGGGCGTGTCGAGGTGCGAATTGACCAGTTTACCAGCCAAACCACATAGGCCGGCCGATCGCCTGATCGTCTACATCGATGGCTTCAACCTCTATCACGGCATGCATGACGCAAGCGGCCGGAGCGCGCTCTGGATCGACTTCGTCCAACTCGCCAAGCTCCTCAGGCCACGCAGTCGCCTTGTCGCGGTGAAATACTTCACCGCGCCCGTCCTCGATGATCCGGGTGGGCTCAGCCGGCAGGCGCACCATCAGGCCGCCTTGCTCGCGAAGTACCCCACACTCTTCGAAGTAACCCAGGGACGCTACCAGACAAAGACAGTGACCTGTTTCAAGTGCAATGCGCCGCGGCAGGTTCGCGAGGAGAAGGAAACCGACGTCAATATCGCGGTAAGTCTGGTGAGTGATGCAGCACAGCGGCACATGGACGCAGCCCTGCTGATCAGTGCGGACAGCGATCTGGCTCCAGCCGTTCGAATGGCGAAGAATCTGCAACAGAACACGTTCATCGCGGCCGCCTTTCCGCCGGAGCGCTACTCGAATGAGCTGAAGGCCCTAATGCCGGCCTCGTTCCAGATCGGCCGTGACCGGGTAAGAAAAGCACAACTACCTCCCTCTTTCTCGGTGGGCTCGACGACGTTCAACAAGCCGACGAAGTGGGCCTAGATCTGTCGACCGTGGCTGCGACGACACTCGATCCACATCAAGGGGAAGATCGCAGCTCAGCCAAGCGGGGTGTTCACTCCGAGGGTGTCAGCGCTCGCGCTCGTCGCCCAGCAAGCTCTCGCTACCGAGCGCTTCATCGCAAGAAGTCATGCGCAGCGTGACCCGGCCAGGTCAGGCGCGCGAAACCCAAAAGGCGAACATCACCATGCGGCCGCCATCCGCCAGGTCAACCTCGACCGGGAACGGAGGTGCTTGGTCCGGTTCGGCGTTGAACCCATTCTCGCCGAAAAGCTGACGCGCGGCTGAGTCGAGGACTTTCAGCACCTCGGCGTACTGACGACCGCTCTTGTCCGAGTACACGTACTGCATAGGTTCGAAGGGTGGTACCGCCCCGGCAGTCTGCAACTCGCCGATCGCCGGAACGGCGCCGGATCGGGATCCGTGATCTCTTGCCACCGCCGCCGTTAGCAACGGTGCAACGATGTCACCGCCCCCCGGGATCGACTCGAACCGGGCAACCCCGATCCACACTCGGACCGGCGAACCAGTCACGTCCTGCAGTGCCTCATGCCATGAACTCACAACCGAACATCATACGGAACTGGCCAGCGACCAAGTTTCGGCACAGAGATTCACCGAAGCGCAGGACGGCGCGTCATGTCCAGCCCGCACACGGCGTCGACCAGAAGACGTCTCGTTCGCAGAACTGAATCGGCCTGACTTTCGTTCCTATCGGGAGCCTTGTCCGACAGGTGCCGGTTGGGCTGATTCCAGGTCAGCGTAGTGCGCCTGCTCGACCTCGAGTGGGGTGCGCATGTCCAGCTCGCCGTGCAACCACTGGTTGTTCCACCACCAGACGTACTCGAGGGTTGCGAGTTCGACCTGCTCGACCGTGCGCCAGGGGCGCGCTGACGGATCAACTCGGTCTTGTAGAGGTTATTGATCGCCTCAGCCAACGCGTTGTCATAGCTGTCGCCGACCGTTCCCCTGGACGGGATCGCCCCGAGTTCGACGATCCGGTCGGTGTAGACCATCGCCATGTAGTTCGAGCCGTGGTCGGAGTGATGCGTCAGCCCGGTCAGGTCACCGCCCGCGTCCCACGCGGCCATGTCGAAGGCCTGCAACAGCAGGATCTCGGCCTTCAGGGTCGCGGCAACGTTCCAACCCACGATGCGGCTCGAGTAGACGTCCGTGACGAACGCGACGTACGCGAACCCGGACCACGTCGCCACATAGGTGATGTCGGCAACCCAGAGTCGGCGCGGGGCATCAGCGGTGAAGCGGCGATTGACTAGGTCCTTCGGCCGGGATTGCGTCGGGTCGGTCTTTGTCGTGAAGACCCGCTTGGACTTCTTCACCCCGCGCACCCCGGCCAGGCGCATGAGTCGTTCGGTTTGGTCGCGGCCGATGTCCCAGCCCTGCCGTCGCATCAACGCGTGCATCTTGCGGCGCCCGTACACGCCGTAGTTCTCCGCATGCAGCCGCGCGACTTCCGGGAGGAGGAGATCGTCGCGCAGCTGTCGTGCCGACGGCGCACGAGTGCTCGCGGCACGGTAGCCGCGCGCGGTGAGGAACCCCGTGACTGCCGGCCTGAGGACCCGGCAGATGAGCTCGACCCCGAAACGATCCCGGTGCACGTCGATGAACCGGATCATCTCAGTCAGGGGCGGTCGAGCTCCTTCGCGAAAAGCACGCTCGCAGCCTTGAGGATCTCGTTCGCCTTCCGCAGCTCGGCGTTCTCCTTCTTCAGACGTTTGATCTTCGCCGCTGCGTCCGTGCTCAGCCCGGGCTTCGCCCCGGCATCGACCTCATAACGGCGCTGCCACAACCGCAACGTCTCAGCGCTCATCCCAATCAGCCCCGCGACGTGCCGGACCGCACTCATCATGTTCGGGTGATCCTGCCGTGCCTCCGCGAGCATCCGCAACGCCCGCTCACGCATCTCCGGCGAGTACTTCGTATTCATCGAGTTCCATCCTTGCTTGAAGAACGGAACGAAAGTCAGGCCGATTCACCAACTGCAGCAACTACAAGAAGGGCTGGCCGCTTCCGGCCAGTCGGTTCATCGAGCCACCGCCAGACTGACCCGGCCGCTCTCAGCAGCTCCCGACACCCCCCGCGTACCGACTAACCGAACAATTCGACGCGCCCAAAAACAGGGAATCGGGCGTTCAGAGGGTACCGACCTCGAAAAAGATCCTCTGCAGAAGTGCCAGACCACACGGAACAGACGACAAAAGGCCCCCGGAACACCGGAGGCCTCTTCTTTAAGCCAGTTCTAAGAACAACTGCCGAGGGCAGCTTAGACAAGCCCCTGAAAGTAGCGGGAGCGGGACTTGAACCCGCGACACCACGATTATGAGCCGTGTGCTCTAACCACCTGAGCTATCCCGCCGCAGCCTCGACGCGAACATCGCGCAAAGCCGGAGCCCCGAGTCAGGATTGAACTGACGACCCCTTCCTTACCATGGAAGTGCTCTACCACTGAGCTATCGGGGCGCGTCCCCCATCGCGTCACCGCGATTTGGCACCAGTAGAGAATAGCATCCCCGCAACGGGGCCGAAGACAGCCACGAGACGTGCGGTCTCGGCCGAGCGGATGCCGCTGCGTGCCCTTTCCGAGCAGCATGCCACCGGGACCGCCCTGTCCTCGGCAGGGGCTCGCCCCCGGCCCAGGTTGAGGGCTGGTACCGATAACCGTCGCGTGCGGGCGGCGTAGCGTGAGCATCATCCACAGAGTCCCTCGATGTGGAATCCCGTCGCTATTGGGGTGATGATGGGCGCGATCAGCGCGAGTCCGCTCGCCGGAGCATCAACCGACATTCTCCGACCGCGCCTGCTGGAGCACTTCGGCTCACGGCGCGTATTCGTGATCGGAGCCATGGGGAGCGGCAAGTCGGCCCTGCTGCAGCAGTTCGCCGCCTCCGCCGGCGTCGAACCGCTGCGACTGGGGCCGCAGCACTCTTCGCCTGCCGCTCTCGCGGCTACGCTTCAGCGGCTTCCGATGACGACCAGTGACACGGTCATCATCGACGATGCCGGCTGGGCGATCGGAACCGAAGCGGAATCGGTGCTCGAGGGCCTCATCAGCGAAGCCCCCGGCCGCGTGATCATCGCCTCCCGAACCACGCCGCGTCACGGGGTGAACCACTCCGAACTCGGATCGACCGAGGTCATCGACGTCAGAGCCCTCGCGCTGCGGCTTCCCGAGATCGTCGGTGCCGTTCGCGCCGCGACGGGTCAGGCCATCGGGCTGGAATGCGCCTCACGGGTCCTCACCGAGACAGGGGGATGGCCGGCTCTCGTCGGCCTCGTCGCCCGCGCTGTGCGCGGTGTCGACGCGGACGGGATGGATTCCGCCATCGACGCCGCCATCTTCGGCGACGTCGCGACGCCGTTCTTCGATGCACTGCTCGAGGAACTCGATCCGACGGTACGCGACGCGCTCGAGCATTCCTGCCTGACTCCGGCGATCGACCCTGAGACGTGCGCAAGCCTCTTAGGCGGTGAACGTGCCCGAGCCCTCATCGCGGCTCTGGACTCCGGACAGCTCGTGAACCGGCTGGGCCGGGGGCAACTTCGGGTGCTGCCACGCATGCTGCAGCGCCATGTCGCCCGGCACCTCAACGCATCCGCTCGCACGAGGCGCGCCATCGAGACCTCGAGCGCACTGCTCACAGCCGGCGACGTGCGTGGGGCGACGGCGGCCCTCGCGAGCGCCGCGGCGTGGGTGCCGCTCGCCGAGCAGCTGAACAGCACCCCAGAGTTGATGCTGAGCCCGGGCAGCTGCCCGTGGGCGCTGCACCTCTCGCCGGCCGTTTCGCGACACGAGAGCATCGCACTCGCTCAGGTTCGGGCACTGATCGATGACCGCGCCCTCGTCGATGCCCGCGAGGCGCTGACGCACGTCGACCTCGCCGACCTCAGCCACGTCGCCGCTCAATTGAGCATCGAACTGGAACCGGCCACGCCCCCGGCCAGACGTCATTTGCCGGGAGCCCGCCTGACGCCCGACGGAACGTTCGCGGCCGCCGTCGGGCGACTGCGGTTGGGCGACGTGGTCGGAGCCGTACCGCTTCTGCAGCGCGCCGTGCACGCGCGCTCGGCGACCGCATCCGTGTGCATCTCGGCCCGTCTCACGCTCATCGTTCTTCGGGCGGCCACCGCCCCGCGCCCGGCGACGATGACAGCGCTCTGCCTTCTCGAACGCGATGCCCTCGAGAACGGACTCAGCGGCCTCGCCCGCCTGGTGCGGGGTGCGATCGCCGCCCATCTGAACGACGCGGATGCCAGCGCGGTCGCCGGAGTCGTCTCCGAGTGCGAGGCCGCCGCAGACGACGATGGCGCCGCGATCGTCTCGGCGATGCATCTGCTCGTGCGACTGCGCGAAGGACGAGCGCCACTGGCGCACGCGGTGGAACTGGCCGATCGCTTCACGCGGGGCCATCGCACGGATGCCGCGGCATGGGTGCAGGCCGTCGCCGCGCTGATCGCGGCCGAGCACGCGTCGCCGCACGCCCGCGCCCTGCTGACCTCGGCGGAATCGGCCGCCATCACGGCCGGCATTCCGGCGATCCACGTCTTCCTCGATGCGGCCCGAGCGTTCCTGCACCCCGAGGAGGCGGCCCGCCGCCTCCTCACGGCCAGGCGGACGGCCCGGGAGGTCGGGCTGCCGCGCATCCCGGGCTCGTTGCCTGCACCGCCGCGCGCCAACGCGGGCGCGGCTCAGACCACCCTCCGTCTGCCTCGCATGACGATCGGATGCTTCGGCGGATTCCGGCTCACGATCGACGGCACCGACCTCGACCTGCGGGGCGTGCGCCCTCAGGCCCGGACGCTGCTGCGCATGCTCGCGCTCAATGCCGGCAGTCCCGTGCATCGCGAGATCATCGCCGACCTGCTGTGGGGCGACCTCGGTACCTCGTCGGCGGTGCACGCCCTGCATGTGAGCATCTCGAGCCTTCGACGCGCCCTCGGCGCCGACGCATCCGTCCCCATGGTCGAACGGGCAGGCGAGGCGTACCAATTGCGACTGGCGAACCGCCGCGACTGCGACCTCATCGATTTCGACGCCAGCCTCGCGGATGCCGGCGTCGCGAAGGCACGCGGCGAGGCGCAACTCACCGCTGAAGGGCTGCGGCACGCGGTCGGCCTCTACGTGGGCGAGGTACTGCCGGAGGACGGGCCTGCCGAGTGGGCCATCGGTGCCCGCGACCGCTACCGCACGCGGGCGGCGGAGGCTGCGGCATCACTCGCCCAGCTCGAACTGCACTTCGGGGACCGCCGAGCCGCGGTGGCCGCGGCGGAGCGTTCGGTCGAGATCGACCCGTGGCTCGACGAGTCGTGGCGCACCCTCGTGGCGGTTCATCAGACCTCGGGTGACGTCGTGGCCTCCCGGCGAGCGCAGCAAGGGTACCGCCGCATGCGCGTAGCGCTGGGTGTGTAGGGCGCAGCTTCGCGAGCGGAGGTTCCGGGAGCCTGTTCGCTGAGCCTGTCGAAGCGAACGCGACACCCAGCGGGCGCCGTCCCTTCGACAGGCTCAGGGAACGGGGGTTTCCGGAACGCGGCTCACCGACCCCGGAAGGCGAGTTCCGCGATACCCACATGGGTCGCGTCCGTCGCGCCGTGTGCGGTGGCCAGCGTCAGCCGCACTGCCTTCACGTCGTCGACCCCCATATCCCATGACTGCGAGCCGGGCTCGTCGGCGACGGTGATCGTCTTCTCGACCGTGCCGCCGCTGGCCCGGGTCAGCGTGACCAGCACGGTGTCCGGGCGCCCGTCAGCGAGGAAGTCCGCCGGCTTGTCGGATGCCCCCGCGATCATCTGCAGCGACACCAGTCGGAACGGCTTGGCGAACGTGGCCTCGATGAATTCCCCCGCGGCCGGGCCGGCCGCTGCCGGCGCCCACGAGGTGTTCGAGAAACCGTCGTAGGCGAGTTCCGCTCCACGACCGTCCATCGAGGAGGACGCGGTCAGCTGGTTGGGGCTCACAGGGGTCGCCGCCGCCACCCGGTCGATGAGCGACGCCGTCAGGCTCGCGATCGCGTCGCGTCCCAGCCAGGCCGCCGCCGCGAGAACGAGGATGAGCACCGGTACCACGATGAAGGCCGGTCGCATCCGGCTGCGCTTGGCGAGAGGACGCGCCCCCGCGACCGGCTGGCTCGAGGGCGCGAGCGTGCGGTTCGCCGTCGCCGTGAGCTGCATGGCACAGCGGCGGCAGAAGTTGCGGCCGGGAGGGTTTCCCGCTCCGCATCGCGGGCACACCACGTCGCCGGGCTTCGGAGCGTCTTCGGGCCTGACGTGCACCTCGAACGTGCGAGGTGCGGTGGCGACCGGGCGGCGAGCGGCAGGTTCCTCGGCGACCGATGGCTGCGGTCTCTGCGCCGGTGGTTGCTGCGCCTGCTCAGGTTGGGGCCTGAGGGCTTGGATCGGCACGGCATCGGCGGCGAACGGCTCGAACTCCGTATCGCTCGGAGGCTCAGTCAGCTCGATCGTCTCGGGTTCCGCGGATGGCGGGACGAAGAAGTCGGCGATGTGCGTGGTCACGTCGTCGACCTGAGGGGCGTGCTCCTTTGGTGCCGAGTGCTCCACGGATGCCGAGGCCGTCGCGAGAGGCGCCTGGGCCACGGGAGCTTGGCCTGCGTCGAGCGGCGCCCCAGTCGGATCGGGGCCATCGGGCGCATCGGTCGCATCGGGCGCATCGGGCGCCTCGACCTCCTCCCAGGCGAGGTAGGAGCCGCAGTTGCCGCAGAAGTCATCACCCGCCGGGTTCTTGGTACCGCACTCGGGACAGGTGATCAGCGTCGCGGTCACGTCGAGCGTCCCTCGTCGTCCGGCTCCGCCGGCGGCTTCGCCGCCTCATCAGCGGCTGCCACAGCATCCGGAGGCGCCTCGGCCGGAGTGACGGGCGCCACGTCGGGCAACGTCTCGGCGGGCGCCGTGGCGCCGGCCGGCTCCTTGCCCGGGCCCTGCACCACGACGGTGCACGGGACGTGGGCCGGCACGAGGCTCATCGCCACCCGTTCCAGCCGGTGCTGCAGCGCGTCGACGTCGCCCTCGGCAACGCCCACCCTCACCCGCACTCCAGGCGCATCAGAACCCGGAAGCGCTCCGCCGGGGGTGCGCGACGATGCCGTCCCGCCCGATTCCTCCACGTCGACGGATGCCTCCGGTCCGGCGGCCAGTCGCACGGCGTCACGGATGCCCGAGGCGGTTCCCAACCGGTGATGCAGCGCGGCCGCGCCGGCGATGATGTCGCGCCGTTGCTGCTGGGACCACGCCTCGTCGACGGCGATGTCGACCCAGCCCCCGATCCACTCGAGGAAGTCGGCGGGCGCCAGCTGCGGGTCGATGTAGGCCGTCAGGTTGTCGAGCACCGCGAACACCGGCGCGAGCGTGTCGTCGAAGGCGGGCAGCATCCGCTGCAGGAAGTCATCGTCCTGCAGGATGGCCGGAACACGCGTGATGAACGGCGATGGGCTCACCAGTCCGGGAACGATGCCGCGCATCTCACACCCCCGCCGCGACCCGCACCCGGTGCTCGAAGCTGAACACGAGCGAGTTGGCATCGAGCGGGATGCGCTGGGCCGGCTCCCCGCGCTTGCCGGTCACGGGGTCGGCGGCGAACAGCAGCACCTCGTCGACGAGCTCGGTTCCCGGCAGCGCCTGCAGGACGGCGTAGACCTCGCCCGCCAGGACAGGGCGTCCGAACGGCCAGCCGCCGCCATCCGCACCGCCGTAGACCGGATCGAAATGGCGGTAGAGGGCGTCGAGGGCCTGCGAGCGCAGGGTGTCGACCGCCACTCGCGGCCGAGCGATGAGCTTCGCCACCACGGTGACCCCCTGGTACAGCGGCGGCTCGATGAGCAACCGGGAGCCCACGGGCCGGCGGCCATCCAGGTCGTCCGCGATGGTGCGCAGCACCTCGTCCGACGGGATGAGGTCGGCGAAGTCCCGTCGCCCGTCGCCGCCGACGGCGGCATTCGGAACGACGAGCAACCGCACGCCGAGCGCCTCGCCCTCCGCCCGCGCCGGCACGCACCGAGCCCGCGCGATTCCCGGGGCCGCCCGCTTGGCGAGTTGCTCGTAGTCGGCCGCGGTGACGGCGCGATCGCGCGTGCGCAGGGCGAGCGGCCCGCGCACCTTCGCCTCATCGATCGACTCGCCGTCGGTGCCGTCGTGCGCGGCCACCCGGTTGATCGTTCCGCTGACGAAGGGAACCGTCGAGCGCAGAACGCTGAGCGCCCCGGCCGAGACGTTGCCCGCCCGGCCTCCGCCCACCCTGTACCGCGGCACGCGCAGCGGCGCGCCCTTCGGCGGCACGGCTCCGTAGTGCACGAGCGACCCGTCCGCCTCCCTCACCGCGGGCGGGAAGGTGACGATGCCCCGAGTGCGGTCCACCTGCACGACCTGGTCCGCGGCATCCGCGCCGGCGAAGGAATCCACCTCGCGCCACTCGTCCCAGCCGCCGCCGTTGCCCACGTCGACGAGGAACGCCTCGCCGTCGTTCAACACGGGATGCGCGGCGAGCTCGAAATGCTGGCCGGGCACCCCCTCGGAGAGTCCGAGGATCTCGTCGTCGACCGTTGCGGCATGGATGGCGCTCGTCACACCGCCGACCGTCGATCCCGACACCGACCTGATCAAGGGAGAGGCCGAATACGTCGGCGTTCCGAGGGGAACCTCGACGAGCCGGCAGCGCAGCCATCCCGCTCGGTTGCCCGCGAGAACGGATGCGACGTGGTCGCGCGGCACGATGACCACCACGTCGCCGGCCTTGTTGAGGCCGCCCGTCCCGTCGGAGACGAGGTCGCAGGCGACCCAACGGGCGCCGTTCCACGCCTCCCACACGATCGGCGGGTCGAGCGGGTCGACGCCGACTCCGCGCACCAGGCAATCCAGGCGCACGCAGATCGCCAGGTTCGGCGCAGCGGCATCCAGCCCGATGAGCAGGGCGTCGCCCACCTGCGGCTTCGCCGAGAAGGCGTCGATGCTCTCCTCACCCAACCGGGCGGTGCGCACCCATGGCTCACCCGTCGCCGGCGCCGTGCCCACGAAATCGACGGTGCGTGGAGGGATCTCGAGCGCCCGCAGCGTGGAGAAGACGATGGCCGCGTTCTCCTCCGTGCGCGGCGTGCCCACCTCGGTGCGCGCCGGAACCGTGACGGTCTCCTTGAGCGGAGCGGAGAGCCACATCACCACGTCGGCCGTCGCGGCCGTCGGCGGGAACAACTGCACGCCGAGCAGTTCGAGAAAACTGACGTAGAGCTTGTCGGGAACGCGGTTGAGTCGGTAGAAGAGCTCATCCGTCATGAAGGCGAACGTCTCGATGAGCGTCACGCCGGGATCGGAGACGTTGTGGTCGCTCCACTCGGGGCAACGCAGCGCGACGAGGCGCTTCGCGTCGTCGACGAGGTCTTGAAAGCGACGATCGTCGAGGTTGGGAACGGGCAGCGTCATGAGACGGCCTCCGATTCGTCGCGGGGAATGATGTAGAAGGGGAAGACGAGGTTGCGGGGGTCGTTCGTGCCGAGGATCACGTAGCCGATGCTGATGAGCAGGGTTCCCCCGTCGACACCGTCGAACGAGACGCTGATGCCGGTCACGGCGATGCGCGGCTCCCAGAACTGCAGCGACGAGCGCACGGCGGCGCCGATCGCGCCGGCGGTGGTGGCGTCGGCCGGCGCGAAGACGTAGTCGTGCACCGCGCAGCCGAACTCGGGGCGCATCGGCCGCTCGCCGGGCGCCGTCGCGAGAATCAGGCGGATGCTCTCCTCGATCTCGCGCTCGTTGCTCGAGAGCGCGATCCGGCCCGTGTCATCAGCGTGGATCGGGAATGCCCAGCCCCGCCCGACGAACTCCTGCGCCATCGTGATCGCCGCCTCAGTTGATCTTGACCATGCCACCGCTGATGGTGGTCATCGCGCTGCCCGAGAGTTCCGCCGTCGCCTGGGCCTTGAGGGACAGGGATGCGCCGGAGACCTCGGCCTTGCCCGTACCGGCGAGCTTGATGCCGACGCCCTGCACGTCGACGTTGCCTCCGGCGGAGAGCTTCAGGTCGGTGGTGGCCTTGATCTCGACGGTCTTGCCCGAGAGCGTGATGGTGCCGGAATCGGCCGTCACCGTCGCATCCGTCTTCGCGGTCACCTGCACCGGACCTTCGGAGATGATCTCGATGCCCTTGCTGGCCGTCTGCGTGAGGGTGACGCGCTGGGCGCCCTCGTTGGTCGAGATCTGCACGAACTCTGAGCCCGTGTCTTCGGAGAGTTCGACGAGCATTCCGGTACGCGAGGTGAACGAGCGACGGAAGGGCGTTCCCGACTTCACGGATGCCGCCCAGCCGCCTTTCGGAAGGTCCTTGCCGTTGTAGAGCCCGCCGAGCACGAAGGGGCGGTCGAGCGAGCCGTTCTCGAAGGCGACGAGCACCTCATCGCCCACCTCGGGCAGCACCACCGTTCCCCGGTCGCCGCCCGCGCCGAGCTGAACGGGGCGCGCCCACGAACTCTCGTAGTCGTCGGAGAGCGTGGGGAAGGTCACCTTGACCATCCCGTCTGCGTTCACGGAGCCGCTGCTGTCGCCGTGCGCCGTGACCACGGCCGGTACGACGCCGTGCATCGGCGAGGTGCCGATCGCGGCGCCGAGGCCCCCGGCGGTCGTGATGCCGTACAGGGAACGATCGGAGGCATTGCTCACGATCGCCTTGGTCGTGTACCCGACCTCTGGACTGAAGTCGTGCACGGTCTCGGTCACCGAGTACCGGCCGTCGAACGGGTCGCCGAAGCCCTTGAGCTTGACGGCGGTGCCCGAGCGGATGCGCGCCGTTCCCAGCACGAGCGCCTCGAGTTCGGCGAATCCGCCGGCGATGCGCTCGGCCACCGCGGCGGCGAGCCCGTCCTGCGACTTGGCCTCGCCGTCCCCGACGGAGAGCACGTACGACGGACTCTTGAACACGTCGGCGATCTTCGCCGGCGTGATCGAGAGCTCGGCGCTACGCGTCTTGGCCGGTGCCTTGGAGAGCACGGTCTTCTTGTCCTTCACGTTCCAGCCGCGCACCTCGACCTGGGGAACCTGCTCGGCACTCGTGATGGTGGAGTGCAGGTAGAGGGTGTTCATGCCGTGCTCGATCACGACCGGATCGCTGCGCGCACCCTCCGAGCCCGATGGCGCATCCGCGGCATCGGTGGGCTTCTCGAAGCTCAGCTTTCCCTGGCTCACCGAGAAGCTGTATCCCACCATGTCGGAGAGCCGCTTGAGGAAGACCCAGTCGCTCACGTTGTCCTGGCTGATCTTGGCGTACACCTGCGATGTCGTCGAGACGGTCGCCGTCGTGATGCCGGCATCGGTGGCCACCTTCTGCACCACATCCGAGATGGTGCTGTCGATGAAGGCGCGCACCCTGCGACCGCGGAAGAGCCGGTGGCTCTTGTCGAGGCCCCGCACCCGGGTGATGAGCGCTCCCCCGATGTCTTCGCGTTCCAGCGCGGTCACCTCGCCGTCGACGAGCACGGTCGGGCTCTCGGGCCCGTTCTCCGAGACCGAGATCGTGACCGTGGAACCGATCTGGATGCGCGCCTTGGTGAGCAGGTCGCCTGCACTGTCGGTGAACTCGAGATCGAAGCCGTCGGGCAGGCTCGCGGCATCCGTCACGCGGCCGTGCGTCAGCAGGCCGGAGAGCTGCGCGTCGAGCTGGGCGCCGTTCACGGCGACGAGCATGAGACTCGTGTAGACATCAGCGGAGGGCACGGGCCAGCTCCTCTCGCACGGCTTCGCGCGGGCCGCGGAATTCCTCCTGGGTCGGCAGCAGGATGCTGGTTCCCGGTCGGATGCGCTGCGGATCGTCGATGCCGTTCACATCGGCGACCGCTCGCCACAGCGCCGCATTGCCGTATTCGCGGTAGGCGATCGCGGGCAGGGTGTCGCCCTCGCGGACGACGTGCACGCGACGGGGTTGCAGGCCACCCGAGGTCGGGTTCTGCTTGCCGGGCTCGGCCGCCATCTCCTCCATCGCGACGGTGCAGACGGCCCGCAGGGGGGAACCTGCCGGAGAGAACAGCGTGTACTTCGCCGAGACGCTCGTGATGTAGCCGACGAATCCGGTCAGGCCGCCCCACGTGAAGCGCACCCAGGGCGCGGACGGGGTCTTCGTGCTCTTGGACTTGTCGGTCGGAGCGGTCGCCTTGAACAGCGCCTCCACGTTCTCGACCACGCTGTTGTCGCGGGAGAGCGAGGCGTCGAAGTACATCTCGATGCTCATCTTCTGCGGCTCGGGGCCGAGGTAGCTCGCCGGCGGGGCCGAGCTGGCCTTCTTCTGGTTCTTCTTGTCCCACTTGGCGCCCTTGGCCATCGTGAGCTCTTTGGGATTGATCTGGAACTTCAGCGTGCTGAGCACCGGGCCCGGCGCGCCGGCGCTCTGGCCTGGCTCGAGCAACTCGAGTGAGGCGTGGACGAGCTTGGTCGTGTCGGCTGCGGTCTGGGTGATGGGCATCGTCGTGGCCTAGAACTTCGCGCCGGTCTTGCTGAACCCGTGATGGGCGATCTCGAGGGTCTCGGTGAGCACCTTGGGGCTGTCGGACGTGAGGGCCGGACCGGTCCACCGCACCGGGATGACGTCGTTGAGCTCCCAGGTGGCGATCACGTCGCCGTGGGCGGTCATCGCCTCGATCTTGCCCGTGCTGCGTTGCATGCCCGTCGTCGTCGCGAGGATCCAGTTGATGATCTTCTCCGAGGTCTCCGGCCCGATCGGCCGCGACAACTTGATGTTGGGATACTTCAGCCGCGTGGGGAACTGCCAGACGAAGGCGTTGTTGCCGCCCTCCTCCCTGCTCTCCAGCACGACCTCGACGCCGAGCCCCTCGCAGCTCGAGAACTCACCGAGCTTTGAGGTGTCGAGCTCCACGCGGTAGCAGACGCTCACCGCGGTCTGGGTGTCTTCGATCACGAGCGGCCTCACAATCCGTCGATGCGAACGCCGCGGCGTTCACGATCGAGCAGCATCTCGGACTTGATGCGCCGAACGAGTGGCGCGTACAGGCGGGCGGCGAGTTTCTCGAGCTCCTCCGGCGACGAGGCGGCGGCTGCCGGTGCCGTGCTTGCGGTGCCCGCAGCCGCCGAGGGCGCGGGGGCGGATGGCGCCGAGGCCTCCCCGTCGCCGGGTTCCTCGGCGCGCTGCACGACGATCTCGCGGACAGCCGCGGTGGCCGGTTCGGCCTCGGCGCTCGCCACCACCGTGCGCGGTGCCGGCACGGCGACCGGCATCGCTCCCCCGCGAGGTGCGCCGGAAGACGGCGCCGTGCTGGGCGCGGACTCCTGCCGCTGAACGGTGGGCATCGCGACGCTCTCGCTCGGCTCGACCGTCGTCGAGACGACGTGGTCGGCCCGGGCGCCCGCGGCATCCGGCAGCGTCGGCTGCGGAACCAGCACGCGCGCGCTGACCGTCTGGGAGGAGGTGCTGTGGCCGGAGGTGCCCGGTGCCGCGGAGGTACGTTGCACGGACGCTCGTGCGGGCGGGACGCCGAGAGGAGCGCCGAGGGAGGGCGCCAGGGCGACGAGAAGCGGAACGGACGGGCGCGCTGTGCGGGTGCCGCCCTCGGTTGAGCGCTGCACTGCCGGGAGCGAGGATCTGCCGAGAAAGCCGGCCGTTCCGCCTCCCGCAGCGAGCGTCATCGACGTGCCGGTGGGCGCGTTCGACGGTCCTGCCGCCGCCAAGGGACTGCCGCCCGCGGAAGACCCCGGAATCGCGCCAACCGGAAGCACGTGCGCACCGGCTTCATCGACGAAGCGCTGCACGAGAGGCGGGAGTGCCTGACCGATCGACGACGGGGAGGCAGGAGAGTCGTCGGACTCGGACGGTTCGGCTCCGAGCGCCGGCTCGAGGGCACGCTCGCCGAGCAGTCCCTGCTGCAGATCCGAGCCGGATCCGCGGGATAGCGTCGGGAGGAGGAGCCCGGCGTCCTGGGCGGTCGGGTCGGCGGGATGCGGGGATGCGAACGAAGGCGCGGCTGCGGTCGAGGGCAAGGACGGGGTCCACGTAGGGGACGCGGGCGACCGCGACGAATGCGATGACGTCGAACCGGATGCCGCCGACTGGTCCGCGCTGCGCTGCACCGGCAGGGCCGATCGTCCCGGCGAAGCGGAGGTCGAGGTGGGCAGGGGCGCCCCGAGGCCGAGTCGGCGCGGCGGCGACGCCGGCGCGGACGGCGCCGTTCCTGCCTGCCGTTGCACGTGAGCCCCGGCAGGTGCATCCGCCGTTCCCAGGGTCGGAGCCGCCGCCCGTGGGGTCGGCGGCGTCGTCGTCGGTGCGGCTGCCTCCGGGGCGGGCGCGGTCGCCGCGTTGCCGGAGGGAGGGGAACCGACTGCCGCCGAGGATGCGCCGGCTCCTCCCGTGCTCGCAGCTGCGGATGCGGCCGAAACGCGCTGCACCGCCGGAGCTGCGGACGAGGAAGACGGGGCCGCGGTCGGCTCCGGATGCGGAAGCGGCATCGAGGCCCCCTCGGCCGGGGTTGAGGTCGGCTTCGCCGCTGCGGGAGTGGCGTGCGCACCTGCGTCCGGCCGCGCGACGGAGGGGCCCGACGCATCCGTCGCCCCGAGCGTGGAGCGCTGCGGCGACCGCTGCACCGGGGCGCCGGGCATCGCGGAGGCGCCCATGGCAGCAGACGGCTCACTGGCGGAGGAATCGACCGCGGCCTCGAACGGCGCGCCGTCGACAGCTGCGTCGAGCAGCGGCGTGCCCTCGTTCACGAGAGGCGACGCCCCGGCCTCGACGCGCTGGGCCGTCACGCGCCCCCGACCGCCGACCGCACGATCCTCGCGCGGTGCGTGCAGCGGGAACTCGGCGGGCTCCGCGCGCTGAACCGGGAGGCTCAAGGCGGCTTCGTCTCGGGCGACGGTTCCGGCGGGCGCAGAGGGATCGAGCAGGTGGCCCATGGTTCCGAGGAAGGTGGGGTTCACCCTGGTCGGAAGCCGGTCGAGAAACGTGGCCGGCATCGCGCGCGGCGGCGTGCGGTCGACCTCGCGCTGCAGCGGCGGAAGGAACGCCCAGCCCGCGGGCGCCGGTGCGGATGGCGCGGCATCCGTCGGGGAGTGCGACGGATGCCGCGTCGGCTCGTTCCGCTGCCAGGGCCAGCGCATGGCTCAGCGCTCCTCGGAGAGTCGGGTGTTGATGGCCGCGATCTCGTGCACGTAGCGCAGGCGCGTCGGGTGCTCCATGTCGAGGATGTCCTCGAGCGACCAATGGAAGTGATAGGCGACGTACGCGACCTCCTCATGGATGCGGTCGGCCGCGTACGTCATGATTCCCCCAGGCGCCCACCCGCGAGATCGGCCGTGAACTGGTGCGAGCACTCCGGGCACGTCACCGCGATGCGGGTGTGGCCCTCGGCGTTGATGCGGCGGTAGAAGTCCTGCAGGAAGGCGACGTCGGAGGCGAACATGTTCTCGATCACCGAGCCGTCGACGTGGCCGAGCTCGCCGAGCGAGGTGATCACCCGGGCCAGCAGAACCACGGTCGTGTAGGCCGCGTTCTCCTGAACCCGGGCGTCGTACAGCGGCAGCAGCTCGTCGCGGGCCGTCGCCAGGCGCATCACACCGCGGCGGTGCACCCGGCCGTCCGGTCCGAGGTAGCCTCGCGGCAGCTCGAACGCGAACTCGGTGCGCATCACCCCGTCGTCTGCGGCCGGCGACTCCGGCGCATCCGTTGTGCTCGGGCGCGTGGCGATGACCCGTTGCATCACGACACCGTCGACTCGTCGTAGCAGACGGTGAACTTCTCGGTCGCCTGCTCGGCCGCACCGGCCTTGAGGGAGTTGAGCTCGACGCTGCGTACCCAGCAGTTCTTGAACTCGTAGGTCTTCAGCGTCTCGCCCTTGTAGTCGAGCAGGGCGACGGATGCCGTCTTGCGGGCACCGGCCACGTCGCCTTCCATCACGACCTTGAGCCAGTCGGTGACGGTCTTGCTGTCGGTGAGACCGCGCGTCACCGTGAACTCGCCCGCCTTGGGGCGGCCGATGAGCTGGCGCACGATGTACTTGCCATCCTTGGTCTGCTGCTTGAGCTCGATCTTGTCGACCTCGTTCTTGAGCCCCGAGACCTCGATGACCTTGGGTATCTCGACACTGTCGATGGTGACGGTGAAGCCGTAGGCCGGTGCGGAGTCGAAGGCGTCGGCGAGTGGCATGGTGTCCTCCTAGTGATGGGTCATTCGGTGACGAGGCTGGTGCCACCGGAGAATTGCGAGAGTTCGAAGACCACGAATTCCGCGGGCTTCACCGGAGCGATGCCGATCTGGCAGACCACCTGGCCGGAGTCGATCACATCCGCGGGGTTGGTCTCGTCGTCGCACTTGACGTAGAAGGCCTCTTCCGGAGTGCGGCCGAACAGCGCGCCCTTGCGCCACTCCCCGATGAGGAACGACGAGATCGAGCGGCGCAGCTTGCCCCACAGGGCGGGGTCGTTGGGCTCGAAGACCGCGAACTGGGTGGCGTTCAGCACCGACTTCTCGATGTAGTTGAACAGCCGACGGATGTTGATGTAGCGCCAGGCCGGATCGCTCGAGAGCGTGCGGGCTCCCCAGACACGGATGCCGCGGCCCGGGAAGAACCGCAGGGCGTTGATGCCGATGGGGTTGAGCAGTTCCTGCTCCGTGCGGGTGAGTTGGGTCTGCACAGCGACCGCGCCGCGGATGATCTCGTTCGCCGGCGCCTTGAAGACGCCGCGTTCGGAGTCGTTGCGGGCCCAGATGCCGGCGAGGTGACCCGACGGCGGCACGAAGCGGTTGGTTCCGGTGATCGGGTCGAGCACCTTCACCCACGGGTAGTAGAGGGCGGCGAACTTGGAGTCGTAGCCGGCGCCGTTGCGCCGCCAGTCGCCGATCTCCTGGGCGTTCAGGCCGGGAGGGGGATCGAGGATCGCCATCCGGTCGCCCATGAGCTCGCAGTGCGCGATCACCGCCAGTTGCACGGCCTTGACCGTCTCGAGGTCGATGGCACCCGCTTCGTAGGCGGCCATGAGGTCGGGAACCGACACCATGGTGATGTCTTCGATCTCTTCGAGGCCGCTGAAGCCGGTGCGCTCCGCGGCGTCGCCGATGTAGTTCGCGGCCGACAGCTTGTCGAGGGCGAGCGGCTCGGGTGCCGGTTCGGGCACCGCGAGGTCGAACGTTCCGACGGCCGGCTTCACGGGCGGTGTCGAGGGGGCGGCCTCTTCCGCGGTGAGCAGCTTGGACTCCGACGACAGCTTGGTGACGACGTAGTTGTCGTTGCCCGGCTTCGTGGACAGGTTGCCCCAGACCTCGGGCTGGCGGCCCTCGACCACGACGGTGAGCTTGAACTCGTCGTCGGGTGGGTTCTCGCCGTCGGCCGCACCGATCTCGACCTTCACGGGCTTGGCGTTCGGCGAGGCGTTCTTGGCGATCAGCCGGTAGTTGCCGATCGTGAGTTGCTGCGGCTCCGCCGATACGGGCTTGGCCTCCCGGCGACTCCCCTTGGCGCTGGCCGCCGCCGTGCCGATCCGCACGATGTAGCAGTTGCCGCCTCCGTTGAGGAAGTAGCCGTAGACGGCGTACGCGAGGTAGGAACCGGGGTAGAGCCCGCCGAACTGCTCGACGTACTGCGTCCAGTTGGACACGAGGGTCGGAGAGTTCTCAGGGCCGGTCGGGGCGAGCCCGATGAATGCGGCGACCGCGGTGCCGACGCCCTCGATCGGCCGCGTCGCGGCGTCGATCTCCTGCACATATACACCGGGTGAAAGATAGGTGGGCATCGGCTGCTCCTTCGATGAACTGCATGCGTGCTGCAAGCATCGAACGGATGCCGAGGGCGCCCTCAGTCTGCGCGGCCTGCCGCGGGGGAAGCGTTGGCTGCACGATGGGGCACGGTGCGGGCCGCGCTTCGCGGCGCGCGTTGCGAGCGGATGGCTGCGTTCTCCGGGAGCCGTTCCCTGATCCTGTCGAAGGGAACCCAACCCGCAGAAACGGTGGGTTGCGAGCCCGGGACACCCGCATCCATTGCGGGCTCGGCGTGAGGCAACGCACCGAAACTGCGGGATCGATGCCGCACGCGGCACTCGTAGACGCCGTCACCGCGCTTCGACAAGCTCAGCGAGCGGACGGGCGGGTTCCCCGGAAACCGTTCCCTGAGCCTGTCGAAGGGAACCCAAGCGCCGAGCGGATGGCAGGGTTCCTAAGGAGCCGTTCCCTGAGCCTGTCGAAGGGAACCCAACCCGCAGAAACGGTGGGTCGTGAGCCCGCAACACCCACATCCATTGCGGGCTCGGCGTGACGCAACCCAGCGAAACTGCGGGGCCGGCAGCGCGAAGCGCGCCAGCGCTCACCAGCCGCGCGGCTTCACCCGGATGAGCTTGCCGACCGACAGGCCCGAACTGGCGAGCCCCCGCATCTGGGCGAGGAGGTGCTCCGTCTTCGCCCACACCGGAGCGAACGCGTAGAAGTGCGAACGCCGCAGCGCTCCCGCGAGCGTGTCTTCCAGGATGCGCTCGTCGAAGGCGCCCACGCGCTGCTTCAGCGCCTTCGTGAGCATCGCCCGGGTCTCCTCGGCGAAGGGGTTGTCGGCGTGCAGCAGCGAGCGCGCCTTCGACTCGTTCCACCGCAGCCCACCCTGGGTGCCGAAGTCGGTCGCGCTCAGCGAGGGCACGTGGTTCGAGTCGCCCGCGATGTGCTTGCACTCGAGGTTGTAGAGCTGGATGAGGTCGCCCTGCTTCGCGATGCCGAGACCGTCGTAGCCGTGGCCACCGCCGTGCAGCTTGGCGTCGATCACCGTCATGCGGGGCAACCCCTGCTGGCTGAAGTAGCCGGATGCGCTGCCCTGCCGGATGATGCGCTCGAATTCGGCAGGCGACATCGAGGCGAGCTTGAGCTCGCTGAAGGGCACCTCGACGATCTCGACCATGCTGCGCTGCAGGCTCTTCTGCACCGGTGAGGCGGGTGCCATGGACTCGACCTGCGCGTTGATCGCGGCGCTGAAGTCGGCAGCCTTGCCGCCGAATCCCACGTACCCCATCTCCTCGCTGCCGCCTCCGCCGATGATCTCGATGACGGCATCGAGGGCCTCGCCCATGGCCGCCTGTTCGATGCCGCTCGCGATGGCGAGTGCGGCGCGCGCGGCCGACCCCTCCTGCCCGGCTGCGGCCTTCACCGCACTGGCCTCGGCCGCCTGGAAGACGCCCGTCCGCCAGCCGGTGAGCTTGGCCACGGCGCCCGGCTCGGCGGTTCCCACGAGCTTCTGCCAGTTGCCGAACGCCTTCGCGGTGGCCGCGGGTCCGATGGAATCGACCGAGCGCGTCACCACGGCGCGCGCATCGGCGACCGCAGCGCCCTGGGCCACCTTGCGCAAGGCCGCCGCATCCGAGACCCGTCCCTCGAGGGCGGACACCGCCGCCTTGCTCGCGGTCGACGCGGCCTTGACGGCCTTGCCGACGCCGTAGACGTCGAGCAGGGCGGCCGCCGTCGAGATGAGGGCGCCGAGTTGGGCGGCATCCGCCTGGTCCTGGGTGACGATCGCGTTCTTGTCGCTCACGGTCGACTTCGCCGCAGCTTCGAGCTTGCTCCAGTCGTTCCAGCTGGCCGCTGTCGTACCGGCGGATGCGGCGAGGCTGATGAGCGCCCCCACCACAGGCGTCGCGGTTCCGCCCGATGCCACCTCAACAGTCGTGATGAGCGCGATGGTCAGCAGGCTCACGAGCTTGCTCGCCGCGGCTTCGGCCCCGCCCTCCTCGGTCACATAGTCGGCCGCGACCTTCTTCGAGAAACCGTCGCGGAACTGCGGATCGCCTGCCAACACCGTGCGGTGAACGGGCTGCATCTCGCTGAAACTCAGAGAGCGGTCCTGGATGTCGGAGCGCGTCTTCGTGGCGTTGCGCATCACGTCGAGCAGCGCCTCGGACATCTTCGCCCGCACCGCATCCGTGCTGCCCTCGAGGGCGGCATCCGTTCCGCCCCGAGCCGCCATGGCGTACAGAGCCGGATTGGCGTTGAGCAACTCGCCGACAGCCGTGGTGATCGACTCGTGCACAGCCTTGACGGCCTCGTACTTGCCGATTCCGGCGCCCGGGTTGGGGTCGGGGTCCGAGCGCTCGAGAGGCGGCTTGTCGGGATCGAAGGTCGCGATCTTCTTCGGCTCGATGTCGGGCGTTCCGCCGGGTGGAAGGGCCGGCGCCTTTCCCCCGCCGGCGGTGCCCCAGCTGGGCGGCCCGTACCCCACCGGGATGGTGCGCAGCTGCTTGAGCTTGGCATTGGCATCCCGAATCTGCATGGCGACGCCGCGTTGCTGGGCGACGGCCTCATCGGCCTGCGCCGAGGGCTGCACCGGGCTGCCGTCCACGGCGATGCCGAGCCGCTTGGCCTCCGCCGTGATGGCTGCGGAGTTCTTGTCGACGCTCGTGGTCGCCGACTCCCTGACCCGGTCGGCGAACGTCGTGCGCAAATCGCGCATCCACGGGATGAGGGCCATCTCGGCGCCGTAGTTGTCGCACTCCTTCCAGAGCGCCCAGTCGCTCTCCTCGAGGTGCGAGCGGTCCCCCGCAACGGCCCGCCAGGCTGATTCGATGGTGACCTCGTCGTCTGGCCCGACCCAGCGGTTCTTGTCGATCACCAGTCGGCAGATCTTGCGCAGCTGGGGCACGGACAGTGGCGGGAACGGCCGGAACGGCTTCAGAGCGTCGGGGTCGTCGCCCTCGAGTACCTCGCCGAAGGTCTTCTTCTCGTCATCGCGCTGAACGACCGCTTCCGTACCCGGCACCTTCAGCCGCGAAGCCACGAGGGCGGCCACGGCGTGGTTTCCGCTCGCGCGCTGCAGTGCGACCAACCGGCCACCGACAGCGGATGCCGCTGCCGACCCTCCCTCGGAGCGCGCGGACGCGGCCGGTCGGGCGACGCCGAGGGTCGCCGACTGCTCGTGCGATGCATCTGCGGGGGTGGGCGGCATGCGGATATCTCAGGCGCCGAGTTCTTCGTCTTCCTCCGTCGGCGCCTCCTCACGCTGTACGAAGGAGCCCTGCAGCGATTCCTCTTCATCCTCCTCGGTCGCCTGGGCGCGCTGCACCGAGGCGCCGGCATCCGCACCGGCCGAGTCGCGCTGCACAGGTGCCGCGGACGCTGCCGCCGGCGCCGCGGCGCTCATGACCCGGGTGGCGTTCTCCGCGGCCGCCCTCTCGTACCGATCACCCGGATTGCTCACGCTCACTCCCGAGGCGGTCGGCGTGCCGTCGACCGGTCCGGAGCGCTGCTGGATGACGTGGGTCAGTTCGTGCGCGAGGGTCGTGCGGCCCGCATCCGACGAGGGGTCGAAGGCATCGCGCTGGAACACGACGTTGGTGCCGACCGTATAGGCGTGAGCGCCCACCGACCGCGCCGACTCGTGGGCGTCGGACCCCGTGTGCACCCGCACGTCGGAGAAGTCGGCGCCCAGCCGGCCTTCCATGTCGGCCCGCACGTCGGCCTGCAGCGGCGTACCGCCGCCGGAATTCACGACGTCGAGCACCGGCGACCGCTGCTGTTCGACGAGGTCGCTCACCGCCTCGTTGCCGGCATCCCGCTGCAACTGCAGCAGGCCGCTGCGGCCGAGCACGTCGGGCCGGTGCTCGGCCACGCCGGCGAGACCGGCCTGTTCGGGCCCGGCTCCCTCTTTACCGCGACGGCCGACCTCGAGGTCGAGTCCGTCGAAATCGTGCGTGTGCATGACGCACCTCCATTTCCTGCTTCACGACGCATTGCTTCACGACACCTTCCGCCGTTGAACCATTTCGTCGCCGTTGAGCCGCTACAGGCGGATCAACGGGCACCAAATAGTTCAACGGCGAAGAAGAAAGGTGGGGGCCCGACGGCGGGGCCGGATGGCGGCTCACGCGGACACCTCCTGCCAGAAGGCGCCGAATTCGCGCTCCACCACGAGCCGGCCGAGCTTGCGGTATTCGCGCTCGACCGCGAGCACGAGGTGCAGCATCCGTACGACGGCACCGTCGGCGGCAGCGAGGTACGCGGCCGTGACCGCGGCAGAACGGATGCCGCCCCCGGCGAGCTCGAACGAGCGGCCGAGGAACTCGAGGTCCACGTCGGGAGCGCGCTCGAGCGCGCGACCCAGGCAGCGGTCCCACAGCGCGCTGCGGTGCTCCGCATCGGGCATGGGGAAGTCGACGATGACGTCGAGACGGCGGGTGAAGGCCTCGTCGATGTTGGCGCGAAGGTTGGTGGCGAGGATCGCGAGCCCGTCGAAGGTCTCCATCCGCTGCAGCAGGAACGCGCTCTCGACGTTGGCGTAGCGGTCGTGGGAGTCCTTGACCTCGCTGCGCTTGCCGAACACCGCATCCGCCTCATCGAACAGCAGCACCGCGTTCGTTCCCGCGGCCGCCGTGAAGATGCGGTCGAGGTTCTTCTCGGTCTCGCCGATGTACTTGTCGACCACCGTGGAGAGGTCGACCACGTAGAGGTCGAGTCCGAGTTCGCCGGCCACGACCTCTGCCGACATCGTCTTGCCCGTCCCGGAGTCGCCCGCGAACAGCGCCACGACACCGTGCCCACGCCCTCCGCCCGGCCGCATGCCCCAGTCTCCGAGCACCCGCTCGCGGTGCCGCGCGCGCAACTCGATCTCGTGCAGCGCGTTCATCGTGGCCGGGGGCAGCACGAGGTCGCGCCATCCGACGGCCGGGCTCACCCGGCGCGCCAGCCGGTCGAGGGCCGATCCGTTCTCGGCGCGCGCGCCCGCCGCGAGATGCTCGGGAGTGATCACGCCGCTCGGCGTCAGCGCGGCCTGGCTGAGCGCCGTGGATGCCGCCCGCTGCACCTGCTCGGGTCGCAGCCGGAACTGGGCGGTCGTCGCCGCGACGTCGATGCCACCGGCGGTGCCGCCGAGCGCCTGCAGCCACAGCTCGCCGCGTTCCTCACTCGTGCTCGCTCGCACCTCATCCATGGCGGGGAGGGTGCCCGACCAGCCTGGATCCCACATCGACTCACCGATGAGGATGGTGGGCTGCGGGCTCGCGTCAAGGGCCTCCAGCAGGCTCGGACGCACGTCACGACCGACCGGAGAGGCGATGAGCCCGCAGCGCCGCAGCCGCGCCTCCCGCGCGGCGAGACGGGCGAGTGTCGCGGAGTCCTCGTCGGATCCGAGTCGGGACAGGTCGACGTGCAGGGCATCCAGTCCGCTCGCGCGCAGGGCGCGCACGGCGACCGCCTGCCCCGAACCGGTCGCCGATTCGCGCAGGTACAGCAGACGGATGCCGGCGGCCAAGGCTCGCGCGACGCTGCGTTCATCTCCCCAGGCCACGGCGGCGGGGTTTCGCAGCACGCCGTCGAGAGCGCGGTCGGCGGAGTCGTCGCCGAGCAGGTGGCCCACCACCCGATCGGGCGCGCGCACCGCCCGGCTCGGAAGCGGCCTGTCGAGGTCTTCGACGATGAGCAGTCCGCGTGACACGAGCGGCCCGTCGACCAGGCGCGCCCGGTCGGCCGGCGAGGTCAGCGGCACCCCGCACAGCTCCATGGCGACGACAACAGAGGGGCGGCGCCTGCCCACGTCGTCGTTGAGGTAGCCGAAGAACCGCTCGAACCTGGCGTCGAGGTCGGCGGCGAGCGCCACGACGAGAAGGTCGATGTCGAGGGCGTTGAGCCCGAACGTCGTCGTGAGCTCCCGCAGGCGCAGCCGGTGCCCGGCGGCCTCGGCCATGTCGGCCCCCTGCTCGCAGGCGGCGAGCCGCGCCGACGCATCCGACCAGTCGTGAATCGGCGGCACCTCGGCGAGCAGCCGGTCGATCATCTCATCGCTGAGATACAGACCGCGGAACGGGTCATCGGGCTGCGGGTCCACGCTGCGACGGGCTGCGACGAGACGACGGATGCGGTCCTCGATCACGCCGAGACGGCCGAGCAGGTGGGTCACGCTGGGGTCGGCGATCATGTCAGCGTCCTCGGCTGCGGGCCGGGGCCTCTGCCGGCTTCTTCGGCGAGCGCCACGAGCGGGATTCGCTCACGTCGAGCCCGATCCATTCGAAGTTGCCCTTGAGCCCGACGGTCACGGGCGGTCCGACCCGGTAGACGACGCCCGTCGAGATGGGGGCGGTGACGACCACGTCGAGCGACGGCTTCAGCTCGCCGCCGAGCGATGACCAGACGTCGGCGAAGGCGCGGTCCTCGGGCGGCGGCAGCGCCACCGAGATCCAGGCCGGAAGGCCGGTCTCGGCGATGGTGTCGACCACGAAGGCCTCGGGGATGGCGTCGAAGCGCAGGAAGCAGCGCATGAGGGCGTCGAGCAGGCGGTGCTCGTCGTCGGGGCGTTGGGTCCACGCGGTGACCAGATAGCTGAGCTTGAAGTACCGGGGAGGAGGCGTGCGCTCGGTCACGATGCCCTTCTCGTCGCGTCGTTCGAGAAAGCCCTGGGAGCGCCGCTTGGTGTCTTCACGGATGTCGTAGAGGAACAGGTTGACCGTCGGGGCGTTCCGCCGCGCGGCCCAGTCCTTGGTCGGCGCCTCGAGCGCGACGTCGATGTCCTTGCCGATGCCGGGCGCCTCGCGCACGAGCGATCGCATGGCATCGTCGATCTCGCCGATCATCCGCCTCTCCCCACGAGGTTGGGCGCCGAGGCCTGCCGCGGCACGACGAGCAGTGGATTGGCCGTCTCGATGTCACCGAAGAGTCCGTTGACGCTGTGCACGAACAGGAACCGTTCTCCGGGCGTCGCCCGGCGCAGCAGCAGCACCGGCCAGCGCGTCGCGGTCGCATCCGCCGGCACGGTGATCGGGATGGGGAACGTCACAGCCGCGCTGAACGATCCCTTGGCCGACCAGCCGAACCGCAATTGCTCACCGGGCGGCAGGTTCGTCGCGAATGCCGTGACCACGTCGCCCGGCTTGCCGATGCCCGGCGCGAGCACGATGGCGGGCTGCAGGACGGTGAAGCCCTCGCGGTCGGATGCGACCCAGGACAGCGGGAGGGCGAGGTCCGGCGGCTCCGCCCCAGGGCCGGGAGTCGGCGTCGGCGTGGGCGTGGGCGTGGGCGTCGGAACCCCGGCGGTGGGCGTCGGAGTGGGCGTCGGGGTCGGCGTCGGGGTCGGCGTCGGGGTCGGCGTCGGGGTCGGCGTCGGCTCGCAGAATTCCTCGCCCGGCGCGCAGTCAGCGGGGGGCGGCTCCTCTTCCACCGGGGGCGGGGGCGCGTAGAACAGTGCGGAGGCGCTCACGGTGAGGTCGCCGACCTGTGCGTCGCGCGGAGGTCCGGCCGCCGGAATGTCGAAGACCATCACCACCTGCTTCGACGCTCCCACCGCATCCAGCCCGGTGAGAACGCAGGTTCCCGCGGTGAAGGTGTCGCAGCCCGTCGTCGAGACGGGCGTGAGGAAGGCGGGCCAGGTGAAGTCCAACCCCACGCTCAGGTCGGGGAAGGTCGGGTCGTACCCGTCGTCGGCGGATGCCGTTCCGGGTGCATGGCTGATCGTCGTGGTGGCCACGAGCTGCTTGCCGCCGGTGTAGCCGGGGTTGTGATCGAGCACGAGGTCGACGGGGAAGGCGGCATCCTTCGAGGTGAACGGCTGGGCATCCGAACCCACCCAGGCCGTCGGCAGGTCGCCGGCATCGCCCGGCACGCCGTTGCGCAGAAAAGCCGCCGTCGCCGAGATGGCGCCCGTACCCACGCCCGCCGTCGCCATCGCGAAGGTCAGGGTGAGGGTCTTCTCCTGTCCGACGCTCTCCCACCCTTCGAGGGTGCAGACACCGTCGGTGAGGTCATCGCACCCGGTCACTGCAGCGGCGGGCAGGAACGCAGGCCAGGCCAGGGCCAAGCCCAGGAACGGCCGGTCGGCGCTCACCTTGAGCCCGTGGTCGTAGCGGACGGTGACCGTGGCGACCAGGTCGGGCCCTGTGGGCCAGCTCACGTCGCGGTCGAGGGCGACGTGCACCGTGAAGACGTCGCGGTCGACGACCAGTCGCTCGGCGGCGCTGTCGATCCACTCGAGCGGCATCGGATAGCTCGTGACCTCGGCGGGTACGACAGCGGCACGTGTCGCGGCGAGCATGCCGCCTCGGGCGCCGCCCCGCGCGAGCGAGATGATCGGGCCGGGCGGCGGCGTGATCGCGCCGCTGAACCCTTCGGCCCGCACCATGCCCTCGCCGACGGCATCGGCTGGCATGCCGAGCGTCATCGTGACCTCGCGCGGCGGGGCGCCGGCGGGGCCGAGAGCGCCGAGGGTGCACTGGGCGTCTGCGGCTCCCTGGGTCAGAATGTCGCAGCCGGCGATGCTCGGTGGCGGCAGGAAGGCAGGCCACGACAGCCGCAGCGTGACGACGGCGTCAGCGAAGTCGGCCGTGCCTGCCAGGTGGATGAGCTTCACGGTCGCGACGGATGCCGGCCCGCCCGGCCATCCGGTATTCGGCGACAGGGTGAGCTCCACATGGAAGGGGTGCAGTTCGACCACGAAGCGCTGGGCTCCCGAACCGAGCGTGGCAGTTCCCACCGACGCGCCCGTCACCGTATTGTCGGCGTGCAGGATGACGCCGCGTGAGGCCGCAGCGCTCACGTCGCCCGCGTACGGGGGCGCGAGGTCCACGTGGAAGGCCAGCGTGATCACGGTGCTCGATCCGGGCGCGGCAAGACCGGGCACCAGGCAGTCTCCGCCGTTCGGGATGTCGATGTTGAAGCCGCCCGAGGCGGGCACGAGCGCGTTCGCTCCGCCGTGCTGGGTCCAGCCCGCGCATCCCGTGACGTCGGTCACCTGGCCGCCCCTCAGCATGCCGGGCCAGCTCACCTGCACCGCGATCAGCGTGCCGGCGGCCAGGGTCGTGGCGAACAGCGGGTCGTGATGCACCGTGATGCGCGTCGTCATCGTTCCGCCTGAGGCCAGCTGGGGCGCCGAGTTCGAGACGTCGACGCTGAACGACGGGCCGGTCACTCCGGCGGCCGCCGGGCCGTCGGCGAGCGCAGCCGCCATACCTGCTCCGAGGGCGGTCACCCCGCCGAGCACGACGGCGATGGATGCCGCCGCGGCCACGATCGAGCGCACGAGTCTCACGATGCTCCTCTCGAACCTCTCCTCACTCTGCGTACGACGGATGCCGCTCGCGCCGCAGCGCGGGCACCCTTGCGGGCACCGGGCGCTTCCCTCTCGGGCAGCGGCCGGGCATCCGCTCGCGGGGTGAGGTCAGATCAGGCCCTCGCGCATGGCGTACGCGACGGCGTGCGAACGGTTGCGCAGCTGCAGGCGGGTCGTCACGTCGTGCAGCACGTTCTTCACCGTGCGTTCCGAATAGCAGAGCTTGGTGGCGATCTGGGCCGTGTCCCAGCCGTCGGCGACGAGCTTCAGCACCTCGACTTCACGCGCGGCCAGTCCGGTGAACGCGATTCCGCGCGGGTCGAGCACCGTGCGCTGCAGCCGCCCGACCTGGTCGAGCAAGCGCCCGAGCAGGTCTGGAGGAACGGTGCCCTCGCCCTCCGCGGCAGCGGCGATGACCGAGACGAGCCTGTCCGGTGTGGCATCCGTTCTGCGCACCAAGCCGACGACGCCGCTCTCGACGGCGCGAACGAGGTCTTTGTCGTCGAGCTGGGATGCGATCAGCACCACACGCGAGTCGCCGTTGCGCCGCAGGAAGCGCAGGGTGTTCAGGGCCTCGTCGTCGACGTGCTCGACGATGACGAGAACGACCTCTGGGGCATCCTCTTCGTCGGCAGCGACGATGCGCACCTCGGGACGCGGTCGAAGCTGGCTCGAGAGTCCGGCTTCGGAGATGGGATCACGTGCGTAGACGCGCACGGTTGTTCGGGTCATGATTCCTCCTGATGGGTGTGCCCACGTGGTCGGGTAGGGCAACACGAGCATTGTGAGGGGCTGCACTCTTCGCGCAGTAAACAAAGACTCAACGGGCAGAGATTCTGCACCCGCGATCGCGCGCTCGGTCAGGTCGGCAGCGCGCATCCGCTCCTACCGTTGCGACATGGCCACGGTTGCGCACCTCGATCCGATCACGCTGTCCGTCGTGCCCGGGGAACACGCCGTGTTCACCGCGAGCGTCACGAACGACTCCCTCATCGTGGAGTCCTACACCCTGACACCGGTCGGACCGGTTTCAGCATGGACCACGATCGATCCGGTCGAGCTCACGATCTACCCGGGCAAGACCGAGACGACGACCCTCACGGTGTCGCCGCCGCGCGCGGCGGAGGCCGTCACCGGCGACGTCGCGGTGGGGGTGCATGCGCAGCCGGCCGAGCAGCCGGACTTCGCCGCCTCGGCGGAAGCGACCCTGAGCATCCTGCCGTTCTCATCCGTCAACGCCGAGCTGATCCCCCGTCTCAGCCGGGGGCGAGGTCGCAAGCGCGTGCGGGTGGCCGTCGACAACCAGGGCAACACACCGCTCGTCGCGAGCATCGCCGGCACGAGTTCGGATGCCCTGGCCATCACCACCGCGACCCCCGACGTCGTGGTCGACCCCGGACACGCCGTGTTCGTCGACATCGACCTGGTCCCCCGGGCCCGGGTGTGGAAGGGCTCGGATGTCACGCATCCGTTCGGCATCACCGTCGTGCCCGAGGGTGAGCAGGCGCCGATCGAGCTGAACGGCAGCTACACGCAGCAGCGGGTCTTCCCGCGGTGGCTGTGGAAGGTGCTGCTGGCGCTGCTGCTGCTGCTCGCCGCGCTCGTGGCGCTGTGGTTCCTCGTGTTCAAGCCGGCCATCGAGGCGACGGCCAAGCAGGCGATCGACGGCCCTGTGGCCGACGCGAACCGGCGATCGGATGCGGCCGCCCAGCAGGCCGACAAGGCTGCGGCGAGCGCGAACGAGGCCAAAGCGGCCGTCGGTCAGCCCACCGAACCGGTGGCGCCGGTCGCGCCCGGTCCAACGGTGAGTACCGACAACGTCGACCTGCGCCTCACGGTGACGGTCGGGCCCGGCGCTACCGGCAAGAGCGCGAACTTCGCCATCCCTGCGAACTCCGTGCTGAAGATCACCGACGTCGTGATCAGCAATCCGCAGGGGGACTTCGGAAAGGTGACCCTGGAGAACCAGGACACCGTGGCTCCCATCTTCACGTCGGGCCTGGAGAACTTCCGCGACCTCGACTTCCACTTCGTCACGCCGATCGAGGTTCAGGCGGGCGACAATCTCTTCAGCCGGCTCACCTGCGCGGCCGTCGGCACCCCACCGCCCGGAACAGCGGCACCGACCACGTGCTCGAGCCAGGTGCTCGTCACCGGCGTCGTCGTGACGACCCACTGATCATGCCGACCGGGCCGGCACTGCGCGCGGGAGACATGGCGCTCTGCCCGCTGATGGACGGGCCGAAGCCCCACGTGGGCGGACCGATCACGCCCGCGGCGACCGTACCGACTGTGATGATCGGCGGGATGCCTGCTGCCGTGGCCAACGCCATGCCGGGCGGCATCGTGTGCGTCTCGCCGGCACCGAACGGCATCGCGATGGGAAGCATGACGGTGCTCATCGGGGGGTTTCCGGCCGCGCGGCTGGCCGACCTGAGCATGCACGGCTCACCGATCGTGCCGGGCCCGGGTTGCCCGACGGTCATCATCGGCGGCTGAGCGCCGGAGCACCGGCCGCGAAAGGCCCGGTCCCTGAGCCGGTCGAAGGGCCGGGAGCACACCTTACGACGCTTCGACAAGCACAGCGAACAGCGCACCGCGACAGGCCTCGAAAGGCCCGGTCCCTGAGCCTGTCGAAGGGCCGGGAGCACGCCTCACGACGCTTCGACAAGCTCAGCGAAAAGCGCCGCAACACGCCTCGAAAAGCCCGGTCCCTGAGCCCGTCGAAGGGCCGGGAGCACGCCTCACGACGCTTCGACCCCGGTCCCTGAGCCTGTCGAAGGGCCGGGAGCACACCTCACGACGCTTCGACAAGCTCAGCGAACAGCGCCGCAACACGCCTCGAAAAGCCCGGTCCCTGAGCCTGTCGAAGGGCCGGGAGCGCACCTCACGACGCTTCGACAGGCTCAGCGAACAGCGGCGAACGATAGACCCGGAGTCAGGCTTCCTCCGGCACGCGCAACGGCGGCAGCCGCCACGCCGCGAACGACGGACCCGCGCCGCCGAGCGCGACGCCGCCTGCCACCGGCTCAAGGGCGACGTCACCGTAGAGCCGCTTCGCCGCCGCGAGCCCGGGGAGGGTGGCATCCGTGACCGTGACACTGAACGGACCCCGGGCGGCGACGCACAGCACCGACTCCCCCACGCTCTCGCGCACGTACACGAGCGCGTCCTCCCCCACGTGCAACCAGCGCAGGCCGCCCGTGGCCAGTGCGGGATGCGCGTGCCGCAATGCGATGAGGTCGCGGTAGAGCGCGGTGCGTTCCGCCACCTCGGGCTGCTCGGAACGATCCCACGGAATCGGCGAGCGCGAGGCCTCGCCGTCTTCGCCGACCAGCCCGAACTCGTCGCCGGCGAACACGACCGGGATCCCCGGCAGCGTCACGGCCAGTCCCACGGCGACGGGAACAGTTCCCGGGCGCGCATGCGTCGCGAACCGGGCGGTGTCGTGCGTGTCCAGAGCGTTCATCGACCCGAGTCGCACCCGCCAAGGCAGCCCTGCGGTGAAACGGGTCTGCATCTGCACCAGGTCCTCCCCGGTGTACTGGGGGATGCCGCCGGTCGGCTGCCCGAAGAACCACGCGCCACGCGCCGGCTCGCTGAGCCATCCCCACACAGGCCGGGTGAAGGCGGGATACGTCATGGCGCCGTGCCAGGCGTCGCCCTGGAAGTCGCTCGCGGCGTCGTTCGTCGACTCGGCCAGCAGGATCGTCTCTCGATCGACTTCTTGCATGGTGCGCCGGATGAGCTGGCGCACCTCGGCGTTCAGGTCCTCGGCTCCGAGGCGGCCGGTCATGTTCGCCACGTCGATGCGCCAGCCGTCCAGCTCGAACGGCGGCTGCAGCCAGCGGCCGACGATGGACTCCGGGCCCTCGATGAACCGGCGTCGCAGCTCCCCCGACTTCCAGTTGAACTTGGGCAGGCTGGGCACGCCGAGCCAAGCGTTGTAGCGCTCGTTGTCGGCATCCTCGAAGTAGTAGAAGCCGCTCTCAGGGGCGTGCGGCTGCCGGAACGCCGACTCGAACCACTCGTGCCGATGCCCCGAATGATTGCTCGTGAGGTCTCCGATCACGCGGATGCCGCGGGCGTGCGCCGCCTGCACCAACCGCACGAGCGCCTCGTCTCCGCCGAGCAGCGGGTCGACGTGGGAGAAGCTCGCCGCGTCGTAACGGTGGTTCGAGGCGCCGGGGAAGATGGGCGTGAGGTAGATGAGCGTCACGCCCAGCTCATCGAGGTGATCGAGGTGGTCGAGGATGCCGTCGAGGTCTCCACCGTAGAACTGCTGCGAACGGCCGGGCGGAACGGCGTCGACCGGCTCGTGCCACTGCGCCGGAAGTGCCCAATCGGGCGCGGGCCAGACATCGGCCGAGGCGGAGCGCGCGAACCGATCGGGGAAGACCTGGTACATCACCGCATCGCCCAGCCAGGCCGGTGGCTCGTTGCCGGCGACGAGCGCGAAGTCCTCGGCGTCGAGCGTCTCGGTGCGATGCACCCCGGTCTGGTTCAGCCACTCGATCGTGCCATCGGCGTGCTCGAGCAGGAACCGGTAGCCGTGCCGTGGGTTGCGCACGACGGTCGAGCCCTGCCACCACTGCCACCCGTCGACCGAGCCCAGAGGCCGCGCCTCGTCCCAGTGCGGCTCGTGGTCGGGATTGGAACGGATGCGCACGGCTGCGAGCGGCCGGTAGCCCTCCGGAACGCGCAGCCGCACCGCCACCTCGTCGCCCAGCTGCGGCGTCAGCGTGGAGACGTGCAACGGCGAGCCGTCGTGGTGCGGGAGCGGGCCGACGGCCGCATCCGTGCTCACTTCACGCTGCCCGCGGTCATTCCGCTGACGATGTAGCGCTGCAGGAAGAGGAACAGCAGCATGACCGGCAGCGCGGCGAGCACGGCGCCGGCGGCGAAGACGCCCCAGTTCTTGGACTGGGCCTGCGACACGAAGGTGTAGAGACCGACCGCGAGGGTCTGCGAGTCGGGGTCGGTGAGCATGACCGAGGCGATGACGAACTCGCTCGTGGTTCCGATGAACGAGAGCAGGCCGACGACCGCGAGGATCGGCACGACCAGCGGAAGCACGATCGTGAAGAAGGTGCGGGCGTGGCCCGCGCCGTCGATCTTCGCCGCCTCGTCGATGGAGGTCGGGATGGTGTTGAAGAAGCCGTACATGAGGAAGGTGTTCACCCCGAGGGCGCCACCGAGGTAGATCATGATCAGGCCGATCTGCGTGCCCAGGCCGATGGCCGGGAACACGTCGGAGATCGAGACCATGAGCAGGAAGATCGCCACCACGGCCAGGAACTGCGGGAACATCTGCACGAGCAGCAGGGTGAGAAGGCCCACGCGCCGACCGGTGAACCGCATGCGGGAGAAGGCGTACGCCGCGAGAGCACCGAGGAAGACCGTCGCGAAGCCGGTCACGAGGCCGATGACGAGCGTGTTGAGGAACCACTTGGCGAACGGCAGGTCGGGGTTCGAGAGCAGGTCGACGTAGTTCTGCACATCGATGGATGCGAACAGGCGATTGGACCCGGTGAGGGTGCCCGTCGAGCTCAGCGAGACCGAGACAACGTAGAGCAGCGGGAAGATCGAGAACGCAACGGCGGCCAGGCCGATCACGTGGCGCCAGCCGACCTCGGCGAACCAGCGGCCCGGGCGCTGCCTGCGATGGGTGGGAATGGCGCGCTCGTCGTCATGGAGGCCGCGCCCACCACGGTTCGGAAGCACCTCATCCTCGATCGCGGCCTCGACCAGTGCGGGAGTGTTCGAGTCAGACATCAGTTCAGGTCCTCCAGTGCGCGGGTGCGCTTGAAGCTGATCGCCGAGACGACCGCAACGATGATGAAGATGAGGATGGCGAAGGCGCTCGCGAGGCCGTAGTCCCGCCCGCCGCCGCCACCGAAGGCCACCTTGTAGACGAGCGTGATGAGCAGGTCGGTGGAGCCGATGTCGAGCGTGGTGTCGGTGAACCGCGGCCATCCGCGGGTCAGCATGAAGATGACGTTGAAGTTGTTGAAGTTGAACGCGAACGACGCGATGAGCAGCGGCGCGACCGAGACGAACAGCAGCGGCAGCTTGACCGACCGGAAGGTGCGCCAGGCGCTCGCGCCGTCCATCTTCGCGGCCTCGACCACGTCGTCGGGCAGCGACTGCAGTGCACCCGTGCAGACGAGGAACATATAGGGGTATCCGAGCCACAGGTTCACGAGCAGCACGCTGAATCGTGCGAGCCACGGATCGGAGAGCCAGGGTATCTGCGCACCACCGAAGAAGACCTGGTTGATGAACCCGAACTCCGGATTCAGCAGGCCCGCCCAGACCAGGCCGCCGAGGAAGGCGGGGAACGCGTAGGGCAGGATCACGAGCACGCGGTAGAACTTCTTGCCCCGCACGTTCGGGTGGTTGAAGACGAGCGCGAGGAAGAGCCCGAGGGCGAAGGTGGAGAGCACCGAGAGGATCGCGAAAGCGAACGTCCAGATGACGACGCGGATGAGCGGGTCGCGGATCTGCTCATTGGTGAAGGCCTGCGCGAAGTTGTCGAACCCGATCCACACCCGCCAGCCCGGCGTCAGCGCCTCCCCGGCGTCGGAGCGGAACGTGCCGCGGCCGTCATCGGCGTATACGGTGCCGGTCTTCTCGTTCGTGAAGGTGTCGGCCTTCTGGTCGAACGCGAGGCTGCTCGTGAAGACGAAGGCCGACGAGCCGTCTGGGCTGCGGATGGTGCCGTCGTTCGGGTCGGATGAGATCGGCACCGACAGGGCGAGCACTTGGTCCTGGTAGCGAACGACCTGATTGAGGTTGAGGGTGTCCCAGCCGTCGATGCCCTTGGGGGCGCCGAGCCCGTTCAGCTCGCTGTCGACCTTCTTCAGGGGCGTGTCGTTCGTGCCGAACTCCACGTCGCCGTCGGGGTCGGCCACGAGCATGCCGAAGGTGTCGCCCTGCCGCACGATCGAGACCGTGTACTGCGGCGAGTCGGGAACACGCTCCTGCGAGGTGCGGATGATCTGCGCGACCGCATCCTCCTTGGAGCCGTTGTGCTGGTCGCCGTAGTTCGTGAAGGCGATGTAGCCGGTGTAGACAACGACGAAGATCTGGAAGACGGCGAGGAAGATGAGCCCCGGGGTGAGGTACTTCGCCGGCAGCAGCCCGCGCTTGAGGTAGATGACGTTGATGAGGATGGCGACCGCGGCCACCACGACGGCCGTCAGCCACTGCTCCTTGACGGCGAGCACGAAGAGGGCGAACACCACGGCCGCGTCGAGCAGGCCGAGTAGCACCACCTTGATCACGAGGGCGAGCATGCCGCCGCGGGATCCGCGGGGCGGCGGAGGCGCCGAGCCCTCGGCTCGGGCCCTCTTGGGAGCGGGCGCGAGCGCCGGCTTCTGCGTCACTTCGGTCATCTGCGGGTACCCCTCGTGGTGCTCGGAACGACGGAGAATGCGCGGGTGGGGCGTTTGCTGCCCCACCCGCGGCATCCGTCTAGCCGGCGATCTTCGCCTGGATGTTGGTCGCTGCCGTCGTCCACACCTGGGTGGGGTCGCCCTCGCCCTTGATGAGCTGCAGCTCGGCGTTACCCCAGTCGGCCCACACGGAGCCCATCTCGGGGATGGCCGGCATCGGAGCGCCGGTCAGGCCGATCGAACCGAAGGCCTTGATGTCGGCGTCTTCCTTCGCGGCCTTGTCGTAGGCGGCCTTCAGTGCCGGCGGGCGTCCGCCGACCTTGTAGAGGCTGGTCTGCGCGGCCTCGGTCGAGAGGTAGTTGACGATGAAGTTGGTGGCAGCCACCGCGTTCTTCGACTTGCTCGAGAGGAAGAAGCCGTTCACGCCGATGAAGGGGCGGGCAGGCTGGCCACCGGCGCTCGGAAGCGGGTCGATGGCGTATTGGATGCCTGCCGCCTTGATGTCCGGGATGTTCCACGGGCCCGTGAGGTAGTACGGCGACTGTCCGTCGATGAAGAACTGCTTGGCCTTATCGCCGTCGATGTTGGCGTTCAGGACGCCCGCGGCACCCCAGTCCTTCAGCGCTGCGGCGAACTTCTGCCCGGCCTCATCACCGAGAACGAGCTTGGAGGCGTCGTAGCTGCCGTCGGCGTTCTGCGCGAACACCTGCGAACCGAACGAGGTCTGCAGCGGGTAGAGGTGGTACGGGTCTCCCTGGTCGGGCGAGAGGCCGAGAAGGAAGGGGTACTTGTCGGGCTGACCGGCTGCCCACGCCTGGCCCTTGGCGAGCACGTCGCTGAAGTCGGCGGAAGCGTCGGGCACGAGGGCGGTGTTGCGCACGAGGGCGACGTTCTCGATCGAGTACGGCACGCCGTAGACCTTGCCGTCGTAGGTCATGGCCTGCACGGCGGACTCGGCGAACTCATCCTGCACCTTGCCGAGCTCGAGGGGAGCAACGACGCCGGCGGCCACGTAGGCGCCGAGCTTGTCGTGGGGGCTGACGATGATGTCGGGGCCCTTGCCGGTGGGAACCTGGCTGATGAAGTCCTGGTCGACCGTGGCGAAGTCCTTGACGACGAGCTTGACCTCGATGCCGGTGTCTTCCTTGAACGAGGCGGCGACCTCCTTGAGGGCCGGCGCACGCTCGGTGTCCACCCACAGCGTGATGGGCTGGCTCGAGCCCTTATCGGAGTCCTTGTCGCCGGAGTTCGACGATGAGCAGGCCGTGAGGCCGAGCGCACCGACCGCGACGACCGCGACAGCGGCCGCGATGCGACGTGAATTCACCTTCATCGGTGATTCCTTTCTGTGTGGCACCGCAGTGAGCCACGTGTGGAGCCCGTTCTCCGGCGCGCATGTGAATGCAAGCGGTTTCATGTATACCGGCAGAACGGTGTCGAGGCAAACCGGTGTTACCGAAGCGATATGGAGAGCGCGATCATCGGCGCGTGCAGTCGGTCGGCAGCCGGTTGTAAACGCTTGCACAGCTCAGATCGCGTAGGGTGTCGCTCATGAGTATCGAGACCACCCTCATCGCGCCCGCAAGCGCGTCGCGCGATCACTCGGACGCACGGCCGTCGGAGTGGTGGCGTTCGGCCGTCATCTACCAGATCTACCCCCGCTCCTTCGCCGATGCCGATGGCGACGGCATGGGCGACCTCTCGGGCATCACCGGCCGGCTGGACGCGCTCAGCGAGCTCGGCGTGGACGCCATCTGGCTCTCACCGTTCTTCACGTCGCCGCAGAAGGATGCGGGCTACGACGTGGCCGATTATTGCGACGTCGACCCGCGGTTCGGAACCCTCGCGGACTTCGACAGCATGCTGGCGCGCTCGCACGCGCTCGGCATCCGCGTGATCGTCGACCTCGTTCCCAACCACACCTCGAGTGAGCACGCCTGGTTCACGGCCGCTCTCGCAGCAGGGCCGGGCAGCGTCGAGCGCTCGCACTACATGTTCCGTGAGGGCCGCGGCGAGAACGGCGAGCTGCCCCCGAACAACTGGGAATCGGTGTTCGGCGGGCCGGCCTGGACCCGCATCACCGAAGCCGACGGCACGCCGGGCCAGTGGTACCTGCACCTGTTCGACAGCTCGCAGCCCGACCTGGATTGGAACGACGAGTGGGTGCGCGAGCAGTTCCGCGACATCCTGCGGTTCTGGCTGGATCGCGGCGTTGACGGCTTCCGTGTCGACGTGGCGCACGGCCTGATCAAGGCCGATGGACTGCCCGACTACACGCCCCCGGAGGCGGGAGGCAGCATGGGCGGTGCGGCCACGCCGCTCGAGCCCGGTGTCGCATCCGAGCACGAGGACCGGCCGCCCTACTGGGCGCAGGAGGGCGTGCACGAGATCTACCGCGACTGGCACCGCGTGCTCGCCGCCTACCCCGGAGATCGGGTGCTGTGCGCCGAGGCCTGGGTCGACCCGCTCTCGCAGCTGGCCAAGTGGGTGCGCCCCGATGAGATGCACCAGGCCTTCAACTTCGCCTACCTCGAGACGCCCTGGAAGGCCGCTCCCCTGCGCGAGGTCATCGACCGCTCGCTCGAGGCCTTCGCGACCGTCGGTGCGCCGAGCACGTGGGTGCTCTCGAACCACGACGTCGTGCGACACGCCTCCCGCCTGGCGCTGACGGCCGACAACCTGCAGGGACACGGCATCGGGCCCAACACCCCCGGCCTGCCCGACCCGGTGCTCGGCCTGCGACGCGCGCGAGCGGCCACGGCACTCATGCTCGCCCTGCCGGGCTCGGCCTACGTCTACCAGGGCGAGGAACTCGGACTGCCCGAGGCGATCGACCTGCCCGATGAGGCGCGCCAGGATCCGACCTGGTTCCGCACCCACGGTGAGCGCTACGGCCGCGACGGCTGCCGCGTGCCGCTGCCCTGGCAGACGGATGCGCCGTCGTTCGGCTTCGGCCCCTCCTCGGCGTCGTGGCTTCCGCAGCCCGCCATCTGGGCGCAGTACGCGCGGGACGCGCAGGAGGGCGACGCCGGCTCGACCCTCGAGCTCTACAAGCGGGCGCTTCTGGTTCGCCGGCAGGAGGGCCTGGGCGTCGGAACGCTCGAGTGGCTGGACGGCTTCGGCGAGAACGTGGTGGCCTTCCGCAACGGCGGCGTTCGAGTGATCGCCAACGTGAGCGGCGCATCCGTGCCGCTGCCTTCGGGAGAGGTGCTGCTCAGTTCGGCACCGCTGGAGGGCGACGAGGTGCCGGCCGACACGACGGTCTGGCTCGCCGAGTAGGGCGAACGAAGAACGCCTCCTTCCCATCGCCGGATGGGGAGGAGGCGTTCTTGCGTCAGGTCGGTCTCGACGCTCAGTTGGTGTTGGCGTACAGCCACACGAGCGGATCGGTCCACGGGCCGTTGATGCCGCCGAGACGGATCTCGAAGTGCAGGTGCGGACCGGTCGACATGCCGGTCGTGCCGACGGTTCCGATGATGTCGCCCACCTTGACCTGGTCGCCGACCTTGAAGCGCATGGAACCGTGCTGCATGTGCGCGTACACCGACGTGACCGTCTGGCCGTTGATCTGGTGGGTGATCATCATGTGCACGCCGAGGTCGCCGTCGCCGTCCTCCGCGAAGCTGACCACGCCGTCGGCGATGGCCTGGATGTCGGCGCCGAGCCCGGGGTTGAAGTCCTGACCGTGGTGGTCCTCCGAGCAGCCGGCGCAGTTGCGGTAGCCGAAGCGGTCGCCGATGTGCACGCCCACCATGAACGGCCACTGCACCGTGCCGTTGGGGTCGTTCGTGAAGGTGGCGGACTCGGGCCGGATGCCACTGGATGCGGCCACCTGGGCGAGCGACTCGGCACCGTAGCCGTCGCGCTGCACCGACGTCTCGCCGACGGCGTCGCTCACGTGAACCGATTGGGCCTCGCCCTTCGCGGTGACGTTCGTCACCGCGGCTGCGGCCTGAACGTCGGCAGGCGAGAGCAGGGCGTTGGCCGGAACCGAGGTGGCGATCGCGATGAGCGCGACGACGCCCATGACGAGGGTCGTGGCCAGGCCCTTCTTCGCCGAGTGGCGCGAGGGCTTCTTAGGAGCCGCCGTGACGACGGGAACGCTCTGCGTCGTGAGCTTGGCGCGAGTCGTGACGGCGTCGGAGTGCGCGGAGCGGCGTGCCTGTGCCGTCACCTCGTCGACCGGGTTGGTACGGGCCTCACGCCGCGAACGCGGCGGTGCCGGCGGAAGGTCGTCGCTGGTGAGATCGGCCGTGGTGCGACGCAGCGCCTCGCGGTTGCGTGCCCGACTGGTCGGCTGCTGCTCTTCGACCACGACGACGGGGTGCTCTTCGGTGGCGTGCACGGCGGGAGCGGCGGGCTCCACGACGACGAGCGTCTCATCCTCCACGGAGGCGGTGGGCGCGTCCTCGAGAGGTACGGCGACTCCGGCCGCGGGCGGCGCATCCGTCGTCGATGACGCCTCGTTGGCGGCCCTCTCCCGTTCGCGCAACTGCCGCCTGGTGAGTGCGGGCTCGCCGTCCCCAGACACAGCTGGGGCTAGGGAGTCATCGAGCACGCGTCTAAAACCTTCGGCACAGGGAACGTAGGGAACCGTCACCTGCCGGGGTAAGCGCGTAACGGATTGGTAAAGAGGCTAACGAACCCTCCCTGAAAACTCTATGAATGCGTAACAAGTCACCCCCGAATGAGGGTTGTCAGGGAGTGGTGCGCTCAGACCGCGTCGGCGCCGGATTCGATGAGCAGCCTCTCGAGCGCTTCGAACAGCTCAGACTCGGCCGCGATGGTCATGGCCTTGCTCTCGGCAGCCCCACGGAAGCCGCCGACCCTGGCACCCGCCTCGCGCGCGATCAGCGCGCCCGCCGCGTGGTCCCAGGCGTTGAGGCCGCGTTCGAAGTGGGCGTCGAGCCGGCCGGCCGCCACGTTGCACAGGTCGAGTGCGGCCGAACCGATGCGACGGATGTCCCGCACGTTCGGTAGAACGGTGTTCAGCACCTGCGCCTGCCACCCGCGCGTCTGCGAGGAGTAGGAGAAGCCGGTTCCGACCAGCGCGAGCGGCAACTGCACGCCGCGGTTCACCTCGAGGCGGCGACCCTGGTGCCAGGCGCCTTCGCCGGCGCTCGCCGTGAACACCTCGCCGCTGGTGGGGTTGATGACCACACCGGCCAGGGCGCTCCACGTGGACGGGTCGGGTTCGCCCTCGACGACGGCGATGCTGATGGCCCACGCCGGTACGCCGTAGAGGAAGTTGACCGTACCGTCGATCGGATCGACGACCCAGGTCAGTCCGCTCGTGCCGCCCGTGGCATCCGACTCCTCGCCGAGGAAGCCGTCATCGGGGCGGGCGTCGGCGATGAGGGAGCGGATGTGCTGTTCGACCTCGCGATCGGTGAAGGTCACGATGTCTTCGGGCGCGGACTTGCTCGCCGCGATCTCGATGCCCTCGGATCGCCGCCGCGCCGCGAGCTCGGCAGCCGACTCGGCGATGCCGCGGGCAAGGGTCAGCAGTTCGGCGCTCATGCCGCAACGCTAGCGCGGCCGCGCCGCCGCGCGCTGAGTGCGTCGAAGCGCGCGCCGGCGTGTGGAACCCAGCCCCGCGTTCGCTGAGCCTGTCGAAGCGCCGCACGCCGACCTGTGGGTCGCCACCCTTCGACAAGCTCAGGGAACGAGCGCGAGAGACCCAGCCCCGCGTTCGCTGAGCCTGTCGAAGCGCCGCACGCCGACCTGCGGACCGCCCCCTTCGACAAGCTCAGGGAACGAGCGAGCGAGACCCAGCCCGGTGCTCGCTGAGCCTGTCGAAGCGCCGGACCGCGGACGCGAAAACGGCCTCCCGCAGGAGGCCGTTGACAGTGGCGAGTGAGGGATTCGAACCCCCGAATGCTGAGCAGTCTGATTTACAGTCAGATCCCTTTGGCCGCTTGGGTAACTCGCCAGTGCGCACCCGCCCACGTGATTCACATGACCGAAGACGCGTCATAAGGATACCCGGCGGCGACCCTGCCGAGAAATCGGACCCGCCCGTCCGTCGGCGCGCCTACCGGGCGGCCGCGGCATGCCCCGCCGGTAGTATCGTGCCGAGACTCTCGGAGGCAGCATCCATGGCCGGCATCGACGAAGTCGCCAAGCTCGCGGGCGTGTCGACAGCGACGGTCTCGCGCGCGCTCAGCGGCAGCGTGAACGTCTCGCCGGCCACCAAGCAGCGCGTTCAGGATGCCGCACTCCAGCTCGACTACGTCGTCTCGTCGAACGCCTCGAGTCTCGCATCCGGCCGCACCCGCAACATCGGCGTCGTCGTGCCGTTCCTCGGTCGCTGGTACTTCACCTCGGTGCTCGAGGGCGCCCAGCGCGCTCTGCTGCGCAACGGGTACGACCTCACGCTCTACAACCTCTCGGGAGAGGGCGACGAGCGCCAGAGCGTCTTCGAGCACTTCCTGCTGCGGCAGCGCGTGGATGCCGTCATCGCGGTATCCCTCGAGCTCACCGAGGCCGAGGTGCTGCGCCTGCACCAGATGAAGAAGCCGCTCGTCGGCGTCGGAGGACCCATTCCGGGCGTGCCGACGCTGCGCATCGACGACCTCTCGATGGCGCGGCTGGCGACGGAGCACCTCATCGGACTCGGCCACACCCGCATCGCGCACATCGGCGGTACCCACGAGTTCGACCTGGACTTCCACCTGCCCACCAACCGCCGCCTCGCCTACGAGCAGTCGCTGCGGGATGCGGGCATCGAGGTGGACGCGAGCCTGTTCGCCTCGGCCGACTTCACGATCGGCGGCGGCTACCATGCGGCCAAGCAACTGCTCGGCGTTCCACGGGGGCGGCCGAGTGCCATCTTCGCGGCGTCCGACGAGATGGGGATCGGAGCCATCCTCGCCGCGCGCGACCTCGGCCTCTCGGTGCCCCGCGACGTCTCGATCATCGGCATCGACGACCACGACCTCTCCGAGTTCTTCGGGCTCACCACGGTCGCCCAGTTCCCGCAACGACAGGGGGAACAGGCCGTGGAGATGCTGCTCGAGGTGCTGCGACCGGCGTCGACGGATGCGGAGCCGGCCAGCGCCGCCCTGCCCCACGAGTTGATCGTGCGCTCGAGCACCGCCCGGCCGCAGTAGTCATCGGGCGCGGCTGCGCGGGTAGGATTTCGCCATGGCTGATTCCTCGTTTGACATCGTCTCGAAGGTCGACAAGATGGAGGCCGACAACGCGGTCAACCAGGCCCGCAAAGAAGTCGAGCAGCGCTACGACTTCAAGAACGTCGGCGCATCCGTCGAGTGGAGCGGCGAGAAGATCCTGCTGAAGGCGAACACCGAAGAGCGCGTGAAGGCCGTGCTCGAGGTCGTCGAGTCGAAGTTCATCAAGCGCGGCATCACGCTGCGCTCCCTCGACGAGGGTGAGCCCTACCCCTCGGGCAAGGAGTTCCGCATCGAGGTCGGGCTGAAGAACGGCATCGACAGCGACAACGCGAAGAAGATCTCCAAGATCATCCGCGAGGAGGCCCCGAAGACCGTCAAGAGCCAGATTCAGGGCGACGAGCTAAGGGTGAATTCGAAGAGCCGCGACGACCTTCAGCAGACGATCGCACTGCTGAAGGGCAAAGACCTCGACGTGGCCGTGCAGTTCATCAACTTCCGCTGAGACCGGCGCCGCAGATGGCCGACGAGACCCCCGACCGTCGCGGCCGCACCGGCCTGGATCGCGTCGGACGCGACCTGGACGGGAACCCGCGGGTACGAGTGCGCGATGTTCGCGTGCTCGCCTCCAACTGGTACGTCACCCGCACGACGACGTTCGACTTCCAGCACCGCGACGGCAGGTGGTCGACCGAGGAGCGCGAGACCTACGACCGCGGAAACGGCGCCTGCATCCTGTTGTACGACCGCGAGCGGCGAACCGTGCTGCTCACTCGCCAGTTCCGTTTTCCGGCGTACGTCAATGCGCATCCCGATGGCATGCTCATCGAGGCGGCTGCGGGACTTCTCGACGATGACGATCCCGAGACCGCCATCCGCCGCGAGGCCGAGGAGGAGACGGGACACCGGGTGGGCGAGGTCGAGCACGTCTTCGACGCCTACATGAGCCCCGGATCGGTCACCGAGAAGCTGCATTTCTACGCGGCGCCGTACACGAGCGACACCTCCACCGGCGCAGGCGGAGGGCTGCAGGACGAAGGCGAGGACATCGAGCTGCTCGAACTCGACGTCGACGACGCCCTTGCGCGGATCGGCCGCGACATCATCGACGCGAAGACCATCATGCTGCTGCAGTGGGCCGCGCTCTCGGGCCCGTTCTCCGCATCCCGCTGACCGCCGCCGGGCGCACAAACGCAGGACCAGCCGCACAGCGGGGCTGCAGAGCGGATGCTGAGCCGCTCATCCTGCGTTTCGCCGCTGGGTCGCGCCGCCGCCGCCGGACGCACAAACGCAGGATGAGCGGCACAGCAGAGCCGTGGAGCGGATGCTGCGCCGCTGATCCTGCATTTCGCCGCCGGGCAGGGCGGCATCAGCCCGGCCGGTACCCCCGCAGCCAGCGCGTCACGGCCTGGAAGGCTGCCTCCCGGGGTCCGGGCGCCGAGAGGGTCACGTCGTGCAGGGCGCCGTCGATGCGCGCGACGGTCACCGTCGACCCGAGTCTCAGCGCGGCGCGGGCGATGTCGTCGACGTCGAGAACGACGTCGCTCGTCATCATCGCGGGCGACCAACGTGGTGAGAGGGTCGATCGGCTCGAGAGCAGCGTGAGCACCGGCGCGGTGATGGCCAGGCCGGCGGCCACCTCGGCCTGTCCGGCGAAGATGGCCGACAGCCAGGCCGGATGCGTGGCGAAGCCGCGCTCGGGCCGCCAGGTGGAGTCGTAGTCCCACTCACCGCCGAGCGCCCGTGACACCGAGCGCGTGTAGAAGCCGAGGTCGACCTTGGGATGCGCGCCCAGCGGATCGAACTGCGCCCGCACCCGCTCGATCGGAGCGATCGCCTCCCGGGCGATGGCGTGCGCCTGGAACTCGAGCCACGGACTGTTGAGCACGACGGCGGCGGTGCGCACGGGATGGTGCGCCGCCCACAGGCTGAGCACGAGCCCGCCGGTGGAGTGGCCCATGAGCACGAGTGGGCGCTCGCTCAGCAGGTCTGTCTTGCCGTGCTCGATGCGATCCAGCGCGGCCTCGATGTCTTCGTCGTATGTGCGCAGGTCGCGCGTGAAGCCCGGCGTCTGGTGCGGCCGCAGGCTCCGACCGTACTTGCGCAGGTCGAGCGCGTAGAAGTGGGCGCCCTGTCCCGTCCAGAACTCCGCGAGGTGGCGCTGGAAGAAGTAGTCCGACCATCCGTGCACGTAGAGCACGTCGAGGCCGGCGGCGGCCCCGCGACGGAACGGGTCGGCGAGCGGCTCGTGGTGCCGCACGAGCGTGGCGACGACCTCACCCTCATGGTCGGGCTCCAGCTGCAGGGTGCACTGCTGAAAACCGCGGCCGAGGATGTCGGGCTTCCAGTCCTCGGCTCGCGTCACCCGATCAGCGTATGACGTCCGCCCATTCCGCGGAGGAAACCCGGCCGTCGGTGCCGTCGCAGCACCACGAGGCGAGCTCAGGCGCGGGAGATGGCGACCATGTCCTCGCGCGGAACGACCTTGATGCGCGTCCGGCCCTCGTCGGCACCGAGGCGCTGCTCGTGCTGGTCGAGGTTGTGCCAGCCGTCGAGGTCGGTGTAGGCGATGCCGCGGGAATCGAGCAGGTCGACCACGCTCTGCTCCGACGGCGACTCGGGCTGCCACCAGTTGCCGAGGTCGTTGATGAGGTGCCGCACGGTCTCCATCGCATCCGACTTGGTGTGCCCGATCAGGCCCACCGGCCCGCGCTTGATCCACCCGGTGGCATAGACGCCGTACATCTGCCGGAACTCCCCGCTCGTCTTGTCGCGGATGAGCACCTGGCCCTCGTGATTCGGGATCACGCCGAACTTCTTGTCGAACGGGATGCCGGGCAGCGGCGAGCCGAAGTAGCCCACCGCGCGGTACACGGCCTGCACGGGAACGCGGCGCAGCTCGCCGGTGCCGACGACCCCGCCCTCGCCGTCGGGCTTCGTGCGCTCGTAGCTGATGGCGCCGACGTGACCGCTGCCGTCATCCAGCACCGAGATCGGCTTGGCGAAGAAGTGCAGGTGCAGGCGGCGGGATGCTGCGCCCACCTCGCGCTGACGCCACTGCTGCAGAACCTTGTCGATCACGAAGACCTGCTTGTTGCCCGCAACGGCTGCGCGTGCGGCGTCGTCGTAGTCGAAGTCCTCGTCGTAGACGATCATGTCGACGTCGCGCAGTTCGCCGAGCTCCCGCAGCTCGAGCGGCGTGAACTTGACCGAGGTGGGTCCGCGGCGCCCGAAGACGTGCACGTCGGTCACGGGAGAGGCCTTGAGGCCCTCGTAGACGTTCGCCGGAATCTCGGTGGGCAGCAGGTCGTCGGCGTGCTTGGCGAGGATGCGAGCGACGTCGAGCGCCACGTTGCCGTTGCCGATCACGGCGACCGACTCGGCCTCGAGCGGCCACTCGCGCGGGTAGTCGGGGTGGCCGTCGTACCAGCTGACGAAGTCGGCCGCGCCGTAGGAACCCTCCAGGCCGATGCCCGGAATGGCGAGGTCGGCATCCTTCACGGCACCGGTCGCGAAGATGACGGCGTTGTAGTGCTTCTTCAGGTCATCGAGCGTGATGTCCTCGCCGAAGCGCACGTTGCCGAAGATGCGGATGTCGCCGCGATCGAGCACCTCGCGCAGCGCGGTGATGATGCCCTTGATGCGCGGGTGGTCGGGAGCGACGCCGTAGCGCACGAGTCCATAGGGCGCGGGCAGGTGGTCGAACAGGTCGATCGAGACGTCGAAGTTCCGCTCGGCTTTGAGCAGGATGTCGGCGGCATAGATGCCGGCCGGGCCGGCACCGATGATCGCCAGGCGGAGCTTTGTCATCGGGTTCCTTCTGTCGGGGCTAACTGCTGCGCTCGACGATCGAGTCGGCGAAACGGGTGAGGGCCTTGACCACCTGGCCGTCGGGAAGCACGGCGAGGGCGTCGACCGCGTGGCGCGCCCAGGCGTGCGCCTCGTCGCGTGTCGCGGCGGTCACCGGGTGGTCGCGAAGCTCGGCGATCAGCACGTCGGCGGTGTCGCTGGGGGTCTCGACGCCGATCACCTCGGCCTCGAGGCGCTCGAGCAGCCGTGCGGATGCCGCGTCGGTCTCGGCGCGCTCCCGCAGCCGAAGCAGGGGAAGCGTGACGACGCCGGCGCGCAGGTCTGTTCCGGGAACCTTGCCGGTCTTGCGCGGCTGCGGCGAGAGGTCGATCACGTCGTCGATGAGCTGGAAGGCGATGCCGATGCGCTCGCCGTAGGCGACGATCGGCTCCTCGTACTCGGCGGGGGCGTTCGAGAAGATCACGCCGGACTGCGCGGCAGCGGCGATGAGGGAGCCCGTCTTGTCGGCCAGCACCTGGATGTAATGCGCGACCTGGTCATCACCGGCCTTGGGGCCGTTCGTCTCGTGCAACTGTCCGAGCACGAGGCGTTCGAAGGTGGCCGCCTGCAGGCGGATCGCGCCCTCGCCCAGGCCTGCCATCAGCTGGCTGGCGCGCGCGAAGAGCAGGTCGCCCGCGAGGATGGCGACGGAGTTGCCCCAGACGGTCTGGGCGCTGGGAACCCCGCGACGCTTGTCGGCATCGTCCATCACGTCGTCGTGGTAGAGGCTCGCAAGATGGGTGACCTCGATGGCCGTCGCCGCCGTGATCACGTCGTCGGTGATGCCGTCGCCGAGGTGCGAGGTGAGGAGGGTGAGCATGGGGCGCACGCGCTTGCCGCCGGCGTTCAACAGGTAGCGGGTGGTGACATCGGCGATCTCGTCGGCGAACTCCACCTGCTTCAGCAGCTGCACCTCGACCTCGTCGAGGCCGGCTTCGACGGCACGGGCGAAGTCGCGATCGGCCGGAGTCGCGCGCAGACGGTCGCCGAGGCCCAGCTGGTCTGCGAGGGCATGGCTGCGCCGGACGGCCGGAGAATTCACTCCTCTAGCCTACCCAGTGCGACATGTCGGGCATTCCGGTCTCAGGCCGTCGGCTTGACGCCACGGTGCAGGGCAACAACACCCGCCGTGAGGTTGCGCCAGGCGACGTCGATGAACCCGGCTTCGCGCAGCCAGGCGGCGAGCTTCGGCTGATCGGGCCAGGCGTTGATGGAGTCGTTGAGGTACTCGTAGGCCGCATCGTTGGAGCTCGAGAGCCGCACGAGCGGCGGCATCACGTAGCGCTGGTAGACGGAGTAGCCGGTGCGTACGAGGCCGTTCGGCGGGGTGGAGAACTCGCAGATCACCACACGGCCGCCGGGCTTCAGCACCCGGAAGAACTCACTGAGCGCCTTCTGCGGCTCGACCACGTTTCGCAGCCCGAACGAGATGGTCACGGCGTCGAAGTGGTCGTCGTCGAAGGGCAGTGCCGTCGCATCCGCCTGCAGGAAGACGATGTTGGGGACACCGGCCTGGCGCCTCCTGCCCACCTCGAGCATTCCGGGCGAGAAGTCGGCGGCGACGACGGATGCGCCGGAGCGCGCGAGCGAGGCGCTCGAGGTTCCGGTGCCGGCGGCGACGTCGAGGATGGCCTCGCCCTGCTTGGGTGCGACGGCCTTCGTCGTGGCCGCCCGCCACAGGGCGGCGTTGCCAACGGACAGCACGGTGTTGGTGCGGTCGTACTGGGCGGCGACCTCGTCGAACATCGCCGCCACGCTCTCGGGCTGCTTGTTCAGATCGGCTCGCGTCATGCTCTCGATTCTAGGTGCGGCGCCGGTGAGAGCCCTGAGACCGGGAATGGCGGCAGGCATCCGTCCGTTGTCTCGAGTGCAGGCGGCGGACTCCCCCTTCCGCCGCCCTGCATGCGCCCCTCGAAGGGCCGCGCGTGCGACGGGAGAAGGAGAGACATGAAGGCCATCTGGAACGGAACGGTGCTCGCCGAGTCCGACGAGACCATCGAGATCGAGGGCAACCAGTACTTTCCTCCGAACGCCCTGAACCGCGAGTACTTCAGCGACAGCCAGCGTCACTCGGTGTGCCCGTGGAAGGGCACGGCGAGCTACTACCACGTCGAGGTCGACGGCGAGCGCAATCCCGACGCCGCCTGGGTCTACCCGACGCCCCTCTCCGCAGCGAAACAGATCACCGGTTACGTCGCCTTCTGGCGCGGCGTCGAGATCACCCGCTGATCCCGCTGCATCCCCCTGCCGACCGGCCGCGCTGCGCGCCAGCGTAGGCTGGTTCGGTGACCAGCCCGGCACTGCGCGTCGAGACCACAGCCGTCTCCGGTCCGCGGTCGCTCGTGTTCCTCACCGAGCCGCGGCATCCGCTGGTGTGGATGCGCGGCGGCGAGGGATTCGCCGGTTACGGCGAGGCGGTGCGCCTCGAATTCAGCGGCCCACGGCGGTTCACGGATGCCGCAGCGGCCTGGGCCGAGATCAGCGCGGCCGCTCGGGTCGAAGACGCGGTCGACCTTCCCGGAACGGGTCTCGTGGGTTTCGGAACCTTCGCCTTCGACGACGCCTCCTCGGCGACCAGCGTGCTCATCGTTCCGCGGGTGATCGTCGGGCGCCGTGGGACGAGGTCGTGGCTCACCCGCATCCGTGTGGGCGATGAGCAGACCCCTGATCCGGTGGAGCACGCCTTCGGAAGCGACTACCGGGTCTCGTTCCGGGCAGCGCAGCAGACCGCACCCGGTTTCAGCGACGCCGTCGCGGCCGCCGTCGAGCGCATCCGGGGCGGAGCGGCCGAGAAGGTGGTGCTCGCGCGCGACCTGATCGGCCGCGTGCCCGCCGGCGCCGACCTGCGCCGGGTGCTCGCGGAGCTCGCCCTGGGCTACCCCGACTGCTGGACCTTCGCCGTCGACGGCTTCCTCGGCTCGAGCCCCGAGACCCTCGTGCGCTCGCAGAAGGGAACGGTCTCGGCGCGGGTGCTCGCCGGAACGACTCCCCGCGGGCGCGACCTGCTCTCCGACGCCGAAGCGGCACGCTCCCTGGCGGGCTCGCCCAAGAACGTGCAGGAGCACGGCTTCGCCGTGCGCAGCGTGCTCGCAACCCTCGGCCCGCACACCCGCCGGCTGCAGAACTCCGATCCCTTCACCCTGGAACTGCCCAACCTCTGGCACCTCGCCACCGATGTCGAAGGCGTGCTGGGCGACGGCTCGACCTCGCTCGACCTGGTCGCCGCGATGCATCCCACCGCCGCGGTCGCCGGAACGCCGACGGATGCCGCCCTCGCCATCATCCGCGAACTCGAGCCCTTCGACCGGGGACGCTACGCCGGTCCCGTCGGATGGATCAACGGCGCCGGCGACGGCGAATGGGCCATCGGCCTGCGGTGCGCACAGGTCGCCGACGATGACACGGTGCGGGCGTATGCCGGCTGCGGCATCGTCGCGAGTTCCGAACCCGCGGCCGAACTGACGGAGTCGCGCATCAAGTTCCGCCCGGTCGTCGAGGCGTTCGCCTGAGGCACGTGCTCGACCGATCGCGGGATCAGCTCGCGGCGAGCCGGCCCTTCTCGACCTGGACGTCGTAGTCGGGCGTCGGCCACTCGAGGTCGAGACTGCGGAGCGCGTCGATGAGCAGGTGCTGCACGGCGAGCCGGGCGTAGCGCTTGTGGTTCGCGGGAACGACGTACCACGGCGCCCAGTTGGTCGTGGTCGTCTCGAAGACGCGCTGGTAGGCGTCCTGGTAGTCGTTCCAGCGCAGGCGCTCCGTCACGTCGCCGGGGTTGTACTTCCACTGCTTGCGCGGCTTGTCGAGGCGGTCCTGCAGCCGCTTGCGCTGCTCATCGGCCGAGATATGCAGCATCACCTTCACGATCGTGGTGCCGGCGTCGACGATCTCGCGCTCGAAGGCGTTGATGAGGTCGTAGCGTGCGTCGATCTCCTCGAGCGGGACGATCTCGTGCACCCGTGCGATCAGCACGTCTTCGTAGTGGGAACGGTCGAAGATGCCGATGTAGCCCGGTGCCGGGAGTTGCGGGCGCACCCGCCAGAGGAAGTCGTGCCTGCGTTCCTCATCGGTGGGCGCCTTGAAACCGTGATAGCGCACCCCGGCCGGGTTCGCGGAACTCATCACGTGCTTCACGGCACCGCCCTTGCCGGCCGTGTCCATGGCCTGCAGCACGAGCAGGATCGACTTCTGCCCGCCGCCGACCGTCGCCGACGCGAACAGCTGCTCCTGCAGCTCGCCGAGGATGTCGCCACCCTCCACGAGCGCCTTGGTCTGGTCGCGCTTGGAGATGTCGATGCCGGGAGTCGCCGACGCATCCACGTCGCTCAGCCGGAACCCCGGCTGCACCCGCAGCAGGTTCGTCGGATCGTCGTTCCAGAAGCTCTCAATGCCCGCCACAGACGCCTCCTCGCTCGTGATCACCCCATCCTGCACCCTCGAGGCGTCCGCGAGGCGTCCGCGAGGGCTCAGCGCGGGAGCGGCACCTCGAGGATCGTCGGCTCCGTCACGGGGGCGGTGAGGGCGTCGTTGAGCTCGCCGCGGGTCTGCGCCCGCCGGTACTGCCAGCCGTAGGCCGCCGCGAGGGCGGCGATGTCGACCGTGTGCGGCGTGTACAGCACGCGGTCGAAGGATGCGGCATCCGCCGATGCTGCGACCTCGAGGGTGTCGAAGATGGTTCCGCCGCCGTCGTTTCCGACGACCACGAGCACCCGCGGACGCGGCTCGCCCGGGGCGATGTGCAGCGAGCCGGCGTCGTGCAGCAGCGTCACGTCGCCGATGAGGGCGCGCGTGGTTCCCGGTTCACCGGCCGCCTGGCTGGCCGAGGCGACGCCGAGCGTCGTGGCGATCGTTCCGTCGATGCCGGCGAGGCCCCGGTTCGCGACGGCCCGGATGCGCTTGCCGGGCACGCTGCGGTCGGCCTCGCGGATGATGCGGCTGGCTCCGAAGACCAGGCGATCGTGCGGCCACGTGGCGTTCCAGACCGCTGCGGCGAGCATGCGGCGATCGACCGGAGTGCGCACGACGGCCATCTCGGCCTCGAGGAACGCGCGCCGGTTCTGCCTGCCGCCGCTCATCGGGAGGATCGGCGTCTCGGGCGAATCCTCGTCGAGCAGGGCTCGGCTGGTCATGACCCAGCGACGGGTCCAGCGACGCTCGTCGGGGCGCTGCGCCTCGTGCACGCGCACGGCCCGCACGAAGCGGCGCACGCGCCTGCCCGGGTTGTACTGCTCGGCATCCGCCGGCGCGACGACGACGGCATCGACGTCGTCGCGCTGCACGAGAGCGGGAACCTCCCGGCTGAGGGTCGGGTGACCGAACACGATGACACGCTCGACCGCGCCCCCGAACTCGGGGTGAGCGAGCAGTTCCCGGTAACCGACGACGAGGTTGGGGCCGAAGTGCGCGCCGCTCGTGACCTCGGCGATGAGGGGCCAGTCCGCCTCGCGCGCCAGAGCCTCCGCGTCCTCTCCGGCGTCGGCCCCGGCGATGACGACGGTGCGCGGGCCGTGCGCGAGCAGCAGCGGCTCGTCGTGTTCCCGCGCCGCGGCGCTCGGGCGCCCGGCGCTCGCCGTCGAGTGCTCCGGGGACGCCTCAGGCGACGTCGATGCAGCCTCGGGAAGCGGCCGCGTCGGGCCCGCCGACGACAACGGCTCGCGGTACTGCAGGTTCAGGTGCACGGGTCCCGGATTGCGGGGGTCGGTCGCCCCGGAGACGGCGCGTTCGGCGAGCGCTCGCGCATCCGCGGTGCTGTCGTCGCCGGCCGTCGGCGCCGGCACGTCGATGCCGAGTCGCACCGCGGTGCCGAAGATGCCCGGCTGGCGGGTGGTCTGGTTCGCGCGGATGCCGCGCAGTTCCTCCGGCCGGTCCGCGGTCAGCGCGATGAGGGGGATGCCGGAGTGGTGCGCTTCGAGCACTGCGGGGTGCAGGTTCGCGACGGCGGTGCCCGAGGTGGTGACCACGAGCGTCGGGACGCCCGATTCGCGGGCCGCCCCGAGCGCGAAGAAGGCGCCGCCGCGCTCGTCGATGCGCACGTGCAGGCGCATCCGGCCGGCCTCGTGCAACCGGGCCGCCGCGAGGGCGAGGGCCTGCGACCGGGAACCCGGGCTCACCACGACATCGCGCACCCCGAGGTCGGCGAAGGCGAGCAGCAGGGCGAAGGCGGCGTCCGTGGCCGGGCTCTGCCGGGCATCGCGCGTCGCCGGTCGCGCTGGGTCGTGCTCGGGTGTCCCTTCCGTCACCGCAACGCCCGACGGGGCGTCAGGCATCCGTACGGCCGGGCTTGTCGCCGTCGGATCGGTGGTCGGTGGGGTGCTCGTGCGGTTCGGTGTCGCTCGGGGGCTCGTCGTCCAGTTCGGCGAGTTCCTGCTCGATGCGCCGGATGCGCTCCTCCTGGGCGGCATCGCGGCCGAGCTGGCCGAGGAAGGCGGGGTCGTCGTCCGGCGCGAGAGGGCGCGCGCGCTGGGGGTCGTTGCGTCCGCGGCCCACCACGAGCCAGAGCACGCCGCCGATGAGGGGGACGAAGAGGATGACGAGGATCCAGACGGCGCGCGGCAACCCGCGGATGCGCGACCGATCGAACAGCGCACAATCGATGAGCGTGTAGATCATGAACACGACGGCCGCCACAACGAGGCCGACGAGCAAGCGGGTCATGCCCTAAGTGTAGGTCTGTTTACCTGAAGATCACCGGGGGTTCTGCCCGGCCCGTCGAGCCCGATCCGAGCCACCCGTTGCGGCGGGCACTCAGGCGTCGAACGTAGACTTGGCGCTCGTGAAAACCTCATCGCTGGTCGCGTTCACGGTGCTGCGGCTGCTCGCCTTCTTCGTGCCGCTCGCCGTTCTGCTGCTCCTGAACGTGAACCCGTGGGTCTCCGCCCTCGTCGCCGCGGTCGTGGGCTTCTGCATCTCGTACATCTTCCTGCGGCGCCCCCGCGAGCAGGTGGCCGGCGCCATCTACGAGCGCCGCCATCGCGAGACGCCCCTCGTGCACCCCGACGATGAGACCGAGGATGCGGCGATCGACGCTGCCGCCGCCACCGCAGCCGCTTCCCCTACTGCCCCGACCGCGGCGCCCGGAAGCGCCGCCGCATCCACCGTTCCGCTACAGCGCGAACGCCGCGCCGAGTCCCACGCCGACGACCAGGCCCACGAGGCTCGTCAGCTTGAGGGCGAGGACGAGCTCCGCTGAGGTTCGCGCCGTCACCGTGATGAGGCAGGCCGGCAGGGCGATGAGCAGGCCGAACAGCGTCAGCCAGGCGATCGGGTAGATCAGGGCGAACAGCGCCACGATCACGAACGGCGCGAGCAGCAGGATGCAGAACGCCACCTTCGACGCGGTCGCGCCGATGAGCACCGAGAGCGTGCGCTTCCCAGCGAGCTTGTCCTGCTCGCGGTCGCGCAGGTTGTTCACCATGAGCACCGCGCAGGCGACGAGCCCGATGGCGACGCCGGAGAGCCAGCTCTCGGTGGGCACGGCGAGAACCTGCACATAGGTGGTTCCGGCCGTGGCCACGAGGCCGAAGAAGACGAAGACCGCCACCTCGCCGAGGCCGTAGTAGCCGTACGGGCGCTTGCCCCCGGTGTAGAACCAGGCGGCGACGAGAGCCACGGCGCCGACAGCGAGCAGCCACCACTGCTGCGTCAGCACCACGAGGACGAGACCGGCGACGGCCGCGATCCCGAAGAAGACCAGTGCGACGATGAGCACACGTCGCGGATTCACCGCACCCGAGCCGGTGAGGCGGGCCGGCCCGACGCGGTAGGCATCCGTGCCGCGGATGCCGTCGGAGTAGTCGTTGGCGTAGTTGACGCCGATCTGCAGTGCGAGCGCCACGACGAGGCAGAGCAGCGCACGCACCCAGTGGTAGACGCCGGGACCGGCGAAGACGACCGCGGCCCCGGTTCCCGCTGCGACGGGCGCGATGGCGAGGGTGAGGGTGCGGATGCGGGCGCCGGCGATCCACGCGGCCGCACCGACGGGGCCGCTGTACGCCTGGGTCGCCGCGGCGCGCTTGGCCGGGTTTCCGCTGCGGGCCGCGTTGGGCCGGCGCGCCGCCGGGGTCCCGTTCGTCACCGGTTTCGCCTGCGAGGGCCGTGCCTGTCGATTCTGTGCCACGGGGAGCATTTTAGGGGCGCTTGCTTGGGCCGGGTGATCAGCAACCGGTGCGATCTGCAGGATGAGCGGCTCGGCGAGGCTCAGGAGGGGGCGCCGTGCCGCTCGTCCTGCGTTTTCAGCCCTCGGCGAGCATCCGTGCCAGGGCGCGGCGATCCGGCTTGCCCGACGACAGCACCGGAAACGCAGCGAGCAGCTCGAGCCGCGCCGGTCGGGCGGCGGCTCCGGACCGGGCAGCGACCGCCTCGCGGATCTCGGGCAGCTCGGCATGCGCCGCCGGGGGCGCCGCGACGACGACGGGAACCTGTCCCCACTCCGGGCTCGGCGCGGCGAGCACCACGGCATCCTCGAGCCCGGGCAGCGACCGCACGATGCGCTCGACCGCCCCGAGCGAGACCTTCTCGCCTCCCGAGATGATGACGTCGTCGGCCCGGCCGGTGACGCGGAGGCGCCCGTCGGGCAGGAACTCGCCGAGGTCGCCCGTGCGATACCACCGCCGCCCGTCGTGTTCGGGAAAGGCGGCGCGCGTGCGGTCGTCGTCATCGAGGTAGCCGAGCGCGAGCGATGAGCCCGACAGCTCGACGACTCCGTCGACGATGGCCGCGCGGGTGTCGCCGATGGGCACGCCGTCGTAGACGCATCCACCCGCCGTCTCGCTCGAGCCGTAGGTGCGGGTGACGGCGATGCCGAGGGAGGCGGCCCGGTCGATGAGGGCCTGCGGTGCGGCTTGGCCTCCCACGAGGATGCGGGCGAAGCGGGCGACGGAGGCCTGCACGGCCGCATCGGACGCGGCGGCCTCGACCACCCGCGCGAGTTGGGCGGGGACGAGCGAGGTGAAGCGCAGGTCGGCGTCGAGGCGATCCGCCGCGGCAGCGAAGGCCCGGGCCTCGAAGTGGCCGGCCGGCAGCAGCACGGGATCGGTCCCGGCGGCGATCGAGCGCACGAGCACCTGCGCGCCGGCGATGTAGTGGGCCGGAACGGCGAGCAGCCACTGACCCGCTCCGCCGAGGGCGACGGCGCTGGCCGCGGCCGAGGCCAGCAGCGCATCCGTCGAGAGGGCGACGCGCTTCGGCGCGCCCGTCGAGCCGCTCGTCTCCACGACCAGTGCGGTGGCTCGGGGAACGTGCTCGGGAAGCGGATGCGGGCTCGCGCCGGCGGCGGCCGGAAAGAGGGCCGGACCCTCGCCCGTCAGCGCGTCGCGCAGCGAGCGCATGACGGCATCCGGGTCGGTGCCGTCGATGCGGGCCAGCGGCCGCGTCATGCTCAGAACTGCCAGGGGAAGGGCGACCAGTCGGGGTCGCGCTTCTCGAGGAACGCGTCGCGGCCCTCCACGGCCTCGTCGGTGCCGTAGGCCAGGCGCGTCGCCTCGCCGGCGAAGACCTGCTGGCCGACGAGCCCGTCATCCACCGCGTTGAAGGCGAACTTGAGCATGCGGATGGCCGTCGGCGACTTGGTGAGGATCTCGCGCGCCCACTCGATTCCCGTGCTCTCGAGCTGCTCGTGGGGAACGACGGCGTTCACGGCGCCCAGCTCGTAGGCGCGTTCGGCCGAGTACTCGCGGGCGAGGAAGAACACCTCCCGAGCCGCCTTCTGCCCGATCTGGCGGGCGAAGTACGCGCTGCCGTAACCCGCGTCGAACGAGCCGACGTCGGCATCCGTCTGCTTGAAGCGGCCGTGCTCCCGACTGGCGATGGTGAGGTCGCAGACCACGTGCAGGGAGTGCCCGCCGCCGGCGGCCCAACCGGGGACCAGCGCGATGACGACCTTGGGCATGAAGCGGATGAGGCGCTGCACCTCCAGGATGTGCAGCCGGCCCGCCGCTGCGCCGGATGCCGTCGAGGCACCCTGAACGATGCCCGTCTCGGCGTCGGAGTACTTGTAGCCGTCGCGGCCACGAATGCGCTGGTCGCCTCCCGAGCAGAACGCCCAGCCGCCGTCTTTGGGACTCGGGCCGTTGCCCGTGAGGAGCACGACTCCGATCGCCGGATTCATGCGGGCGTCGTCGAGGGCGCGGTAGAGCTCGTCGACGGTGTGCGGGCGGAAGGCGTTGCGCACCTCGGGACGATCGAAGGCGATGCGGGCGATGCGCCCGTCGGTCGAGTGGTGGTAGGTGATGTCGCTCAGTCGCTCGAAGCCGGCGACGGCTCTCCACTGCCCGGCGTCGAACAGCTGGGAGACCTCTGCGCTCATGCTTCCAGCCTACTTCGGCGGAGGCATCCCGCCCCGGCGGCGGGTGGCGGTGCAAGGATGGGCGCATGCCCCTGCCCCCGCTCGATGAACTGCGCGCGACCGCTCGCGTGGTGGCCCTTCCGCTGCTCACCCGGTTCCGCGGCATCGACGTGCGGGAGGCGATGCTGTTCGAGGGACCGTCCGGGTGGACGGAGTTCTCGCCGTTCGTCGAGTACGACGACCACGAGTCCTCCGCGTGGCTCTCGGCCGCGCTCGACTTCGGTTGGCGGCCGACGCCGCCGACGCTGCGGGAACGCATTCCGGTCAACGCCACGGTGCCCGCGGTGGGGCCCGAGGAGGTGCCCGGGGTGCTGGCCCGCTACGCCGGCGCACGCACCGCGAAGGTCAAGGTGGCCGGCTCGGACTCGACGCTTGCCGAGGACGTGGCCCGCGTCGCGGCGGTGCGGAATGCGCTGGGCGCGGAGGGCCGCATCCGCGTGGACGCCAACGGCAACTGGAATCTCGACGAGGCCGAGCATGCCATCCACGCGCTCGCGCCGTTCGACCTCGAGTACGTCGAGCAGCCCTGCGAGACGGTGGCGGAGCTGGCGGAGATCCGTCGGCGCACCGCGTACCTCGATGTTCCGATCGCCGCCGACGAGAGCGTGCGGAAGGCCGAGGATCCCCTCGCCGTCGCGCAGGCCGGGGCGGCCGACCTCATCATCGTCAAGGCGCAGCCGCTCGGCGGCATCCGTCGTGCGCTCGAGATCGTGCGCGCAGCCGGGTTGCCCGTGGTCGTCTCCAGCGCCATCGACACGAGCGTCGGCCTCTCGATGGGCGCACACCTCGCAGCGGCCATTCCCGATCCGGAATACGACTGCGGGCTGGGCACGGCCGAGCTTCTGGCGACGGATGTCGCGCGCTCGCCACTCGTGGTCGAGGACGGCTCGATCGCGGTGCGCCGCGTCGTTCCCGATCCTGACCTGCTCGATGCGAACGCCGCATCCGATGACCGCCGACGGTGGTGGCTCGACCGCCTGGCGCGCTGCTACAAGCTGCTCTGACCGCGCCGCCCTCACCTCGCCGCGTCACCTCGCCGTTGAACCATTTCGTCGCCGTTGATCCGCGCCTGGCGGATCAACGGGCACCAAATGGTTCAGAGGCGAGGAAGAGGATGCCGCGCGAGGTCGGGGATCAGAGGCCCGAGTAGGCGTGCAGGCCCTTGAAGAACAGGTTCACGATCGTGAAGTTGAACAGCACGGCCGTGAATCCGATGATGGCGAGGGATGCGGCACGCGACCCACGCCATCCGCGCGTCGCCCGCGCGTGGATGTAGCCGGCGTAGATCACCCAGATGATGAACGTCCAGACTTCCTTGGTGTCCCAGCCCCAGTAGCGGCCCCAGGCCTTCTCGGCCCAGATGGCGCCGGCCATGAGGGTGAAGGTCCACAGGATGAAGCCGATGATGTTGATGCGGTAGGCGAGCGCCTCGAGCTTCACGGCGTCGGGGAGGGTCGCGAGCAACCGTAGTCCGGCCGGCTTGCCGGCGGCGACCGCGGCTTCGCGGCGTGCCTGCAGCAGCTGCGCGACCGAGAGCCCGAACCCGATGGCGAAGAAGCCGACGCCGGTCGTGGCCACGAAGACGTGGATGACGAGCCACACCGATTGCAGCGCCGGGGGCAGCGGGGTGACGGCGACGTAGAAGTTGACGGATGCCAGCCCCAGCAGGATGAGCACCAGGCCGGTGATGAAGGTGCCGAGCCAGCGCACGTCGACCTTGAGGTTCACGACCAGGTAGACGGTGACGATGACGAGCGTGCCGGTCATGGCGAACTCGTACATGTTTGCCCACGGCACGCGGCCGGCGGCGATGCCGCGCAGCACCTCCGCACCGAGGTGGAGCGCCCAGGCGAGAACGGTGAGGGCGACGCCGACCCGCAGCGACGGTGAGCGCCCGTAGTCGCCCGGCGTTGCGGGGGCGGCCGGCTCGCGAACGAGGGTGTCGGTCGTTCTTGCCGCCTGCACTCCCGCCACGCGCGCGGTGGCGAGTGCCGGAGCAGCGGCAGCGGCGGTCGCCCGGGAGGCGGCCGAACGCCGGGCGAGGTCGACCGCGTAGGCGATGAAGGCGAGCGCGTACACGGCCATCGCCGAGTAGAGGGCGATCACCGAGAGTTCATCGAAGTTCGTCATGCGTGTCCATCGATTCTTCGGGCGATTGCTGTGTCGATTCCTGGGCGGATTCGCCGGACCGGGGTGCGGGCGTCGGGGGCAAGCCACCCGCGTGCTTGTCGGCGACCGCGGCGACGGCGGCCTCCAGGCCGGGGTCTTCTCCGCGTGCCAGTCCAGCGTATTCGATGCGCAGGTCGCCGTCATTCCCCGTGACCTTCACCCACACGCGGCGGCGCGGGATGAACAGCGAGGTGATGAGCCCGGCGACCACCAGTGCGGCGAAGAGCGCCACCCACCCCTGAGTGGGATCGTGGTGCAGGTCGAGTGAGGCGAACCGCAGCACCGAGTGCGAGAAGTCGTTCTGCGCGGCACCGGGATCCGCCGAGTCGAAGGTCACCGAGCCAAGACCGTTGGGCAGCTCCTGGGTCTGTCCTGGCATCAACTGCAGGGCCTTGGCGTCGGCCTGCGGGCCGGCGATCTGCGTCATGTCGTCGGTGTCGAGCGCGTAGACGGATGTCGCCTTGCCGGCGTCGAGGCCGAGGTCGCCCTGGAAGACCTGGAGAGTCAGCACGGGATATTCGAGGTCGGGGTAGCTCGAGAAGAACGGGGGCTTCTGCGCTCCCTGCGTCGGGTAGAACAGTCCGATCATGCCGAGCTGCTTCGACAGGCCGTCGGGCACCTTGATGATGCCGATCGAGGTGAGCTGCGCATCCTGCGGCAGGAACGCGATGGAGTCGTGGAAGACCACTGCCCCGCTCGGGTCCTTCACCGTGATCGTGGGCGCGTAGCCGTTGCCGAGCAGGTAGATGTCGGTGTCGCCCGTGCGCAGCGGCTCGTTCACCTTGATCTGCTGCTTCTCGGGCTCCTGGCCCTTGTGCTCGACCGTCACATGCGCGGTGTAGTCGATGGGCTGGCCGAGCGCCTTGGCATTCTTCTGCTCATAGGTCACGTCGAACTCGTTCAGCGTGAGCGCGTACGGATCCAGGGAATCGGGGTTGAAGAAGCGCCCCGGGTTGAACGAGTCGTAGGCCGAGAGGGTATTGACGAAGGTCTGGCCCTGCACGATGACCCGCTGGCCCTGGAACCCGAATCCGCCGCCGAACCCCACGGCGAAGAGGATGCCGACGAGCGCGGTGTGGAAGACGAGGTTGCCGGTCTCGCGCAGGTAGCCGCGCTCGGCCGAGACCGAGCGTTCGCCCCGGCTCTCGTAGAGAGCGACGCGGTAGCCCGCGGAGCGCAGCTGCGAGCGGGCGGCCTCGACCGCGGCGTCGACCGAGCCGGATGCGCGCCGTTCGGTGAAGCCGGCGAGGCGCGAGAGCCGGGCGGGCGTCTTGGGCGGCTTGGCGCGCAGGGCGTCGAAGTGGTGCTTGGTGCGCGGGATCACGCATCCGATGAGGGAGATGAACAGCAGCAGGTAGATCGCCGAGAACCACGCCGAGGTGTACACGTCGAACGCCTGCAGCTTGTCGAGCACCGGCGCGAGGTCGGGGTTGTCGCGGAAGTACTGCGAGACGCCGTTCGGGTCGCTCGACCGCTGGGGAACGAGGCTGCCGGGCACGGCGGCGATGGCGAGCAGCAGCAACAGGAAGAGGGCCGTGCGCATGCTCGTGAGCTGGCGCCAGAACCAGCGCAGCCAGCCGACGAGCCCGAGCTTGGGCTGGGTGATGTCGGTGGAGACCACGGAGTCGACGTGGTCATCGGGCCGGGCGAGCCCCGCCTCGGCGTCGTTCTCGGGGTGCTTAGAGGATGAGGTCAAAGCCGCCGATCACCGCCTGAAGTGACGAGATCCACATCGCCCACACTCCCGTCACCATGAGAACGCCGACCGCGATGAGCAGGAGTCCGCCCACGATGTTGATCGTTCGGATATGCCGCTTGAAGAATGCGACGGCGCCGGTGACCCACGAGAGTCCGAGAGCGACGAGCAGGAATGGAACGCCGAGCCCGATGCAGTAGACCACGCCGAGCAGTGCGCCCCGCCACGCGGATCCCGAATCCAGGCTCAGGCTGAACACGGCCGCGAGGGTCGGACCGATGCAGGGCGTCCAGCCGAGGCCGAAGACGATGCCGAGCAGCGGCGCTCCGATGAGACCGGTGGCCGGCCGCCATCTCGGCTTCAGCGTGCGCTGGAAGAGCGTGAACTGGCCGACGAAGACGAGGCCCATGAGAATGACGACGACGCCGAGGACGCGCGTGATGAGGTCGGAGTAGACCTTGAGCCAGATGCCCACCGCTCCGACGAGCGCCGAGAAGGCGACGAAGACGACCGTGAAGCCGAGCACGAAGAGGGCGACGCCGAGCAGCAGGCGCGCACGGTAGCGGCGCTCCTGGCCGGCATCCGTCGACGCGTCGGTGAACCCGCCGATGTAGCCGAGGTACCCCGGCACCAGCGGAAGCACGCACGGCGAGAGGAAGGAGACCAGGCCCGCGGCGAGGGCGATGGGAATGGCGGCGAGCAGTTGCCCGCTGGCCACGATGTCGCCGATGCCGCCCATCACTCGGTCTCGGCGATGGTGTCGCGCACGAGCGTCTCGAGGATGGAGCGGTCCTCGAGCTGGCCGAGCACACGCGCCGCCACCCGGTGCTTGGCATCGAGTACGAGCGTCGTCGGCACGGCGTTGGGCGGAACGGTTCCGGCGAAGGCGAGCTGGACGGCGCCGTCGTTGGCGTCGATGATCGAGCCGTACCCCACGTCGTAGGTCTGCTCGAACGATGACGCGGTCGCCGCCTGGTCGCGTACGTTCACTCCGACGAACGTGGCGCCCTTTCCGTCGAACTCCTCGTTGACGGCCTCGAGGTCGGCCGCCTCGGCGCGGCACGGCGCGCAACCGGCGTACCAGAAGTTGACCACGAGCACCTCGCCGGCGTGCTCGGTGGAGTCGAAGGCGGTGCCGTCCTCGGTCGTGCCGGCGAACTCGACGGCGTCGGCGCGATCGTCGGGGTGGATCTCGGTGACGCTGCCGTCTCCGGCCACGTAGTTCTTACCGCTGCCCGACTTGTACTGGTCGGCGAGCGCGTCGTTCGAGCAGCCCGTGAGCGCGAGCGCGGCCACGAGACCCAGCGCGGCAACCGAGGCCGCACGGCGAACACGACGTGAGGAGGGCAGCGACATCAGACCGCCCCGACGTCGGTGGCCGCGCCGCCGAGGTGCGCGGCGGGATCGGAGTAGGCGACCTCGACCCAGCGGCCGTCGCGCCGTTCCATGGAGGTGATGCTCGACAGGTCGCAGCGTCGGCTGCTCACGTTGTGGGCGAGCGGCTTGCCCGCCACCGTACGCGCGATCATCCAGATCGGGGACTGGTGGCTGACGATGACCACATCGCCATCGTCGACGGATGCCGCTGCCGCATCCATGCCCGCCATGGCCCGGGCGGCGATCTGCGCGAAGGGCTCTCCCCAGCTCGGGCGCAGCGGGTTGCGCAGAAGGGGCCAGTTGCGGGGGCGCCGCAGCGCGCCCCCCGGGCCGCGCATCCGCATGCCCTCGAAGGCGTTGGTGGGCTCGATGAAGCGCTCGTCGACCTGGATCGGCAGCGAGAATGCCTCGGCGATGGGGGCGGCCGACTGCCGCGTGCGCAGCAGAGGGGAGGCGAACAGACCCGTCACCGGGCGGCCCATGGCCACAAGCTCATCGGCGGCGGCGCGGGCCATCCGCTGCCCGAGTTCGGAGAGGCCGAAGCCCTCGAGGCGTCCGTAGATCACGCGCTCGGGGTTGGCCACCTCGCCGTGCCGCACGAGGTGGATACGGGATGCAGCCACCCCCCAAGTGTACGGAGCGGCTCGCTCGGAGTTCGCCGAGTGCTCAGCCGGTAGAATCCACAGGTGAGCACCCGTACCCTCGTCAAGAACCTCGCCGCCCTGCCCGACGGTCCCGTCACCGTCTCCGGATGGGTCGAGACCGTCCGCGATCAGAAGAAGGTGCAGTTCGTCATCCTTCGCGATGAGTCGGGTGCGGTTCAGCTCGTGAACCCCGCCGTTCGCGAACTCGACCCCGAAGGCGTGAGCGTCGGCGCTGCCGAGGCGCTCGCGACGACCGAGTCCATCTCGGCGCTCACCCACGGCTCCTTCCTCACGGTGACCGGAGAGCTGAAGCACGACGAGCGCGTGAAGCTCGGCGGACTCGAGGTGAAGATCGGCGCGCTCGAGGTCGTCACCGCGGCCAGCCCCGAGACGCCCATCGCGGCCGACTCGAGCCTCGACAAGCGCATGGACTGGCGATTCCTCGACCTGCGCCAGCCCAAGCAGAACCTCATCTTCCGCATCCAGACCACCTTCCTGCACGCGCTGCGCGGCGTCTGGGTCGAGAAGGGGCTCATCGAGATCCAGACCCCCAAGCTCATGGCGAGCCCGTCGGAGTCCCGCGCCGAGCTGTTCGAGGTGGAGTACTTCGAGGGCAAGGCGTTCCTGGCCCAGAGCCCCCAGTTCTTCAAGCAGATGGCCCAGGCCGCCGGCTTCGGCGGCGTCTTCGAGGTGGGCCCGGCGTTCCGCGCCGACCCGTCGTTCACGAGCCGGCACGCCACCGAGTTCACGAGCGTCGACACCGAGATCAGCTGGATCGACTCCCACGAAGACGTCATGGCCCTGCACGAGGAGCTCATGGTCGCCGGTTTCACGGCCGTGAAGCAGAAGCACGGCGCCGAGATCGCCGAGTTGTTCGGCATCGAGCTCGAGGTTCCCACGACCCCGTTCCCGCGCATCCCGCTCGCCGAGGCCAAGCGCATCGTGGCCGAGAACGGCTACGTCATCCCCCGCGCCGACGACGACATGGACCCCGAGGGCGAGCGCCGCATCTCGGCCTACGTCAAGGAGACCTACGGCCACGACTTCGTCTTCCTCACCGACTACGCCTCGAGCATCCGGCCGTTCTACCACATGCGTCGCGAGGGCGACCCGAGCATCACGAACTCGTACGACCTCATCTACAACGGCGTGGAAATCTCGACCGGAGCCCAGCGCGAGCACCGCGTCGACGTGCTCGTCGAGCAGGCGAAGGAGAAGGGACTCGAGCCCGAGGAGCTGGGGTTCTACCTCGATTTCTTCCGCTACGGAGTGCCGGCGCACGGCGGCTTCGGCATGGGCCTCGCGCGCGTGCTGATGCTCATGCTCGGCGAGTCCTCCATCCGCGAGACCACGTACCTGTTCCGCGGCCCGACCCGCCTGCTCCCCTAGCCTCCCCTTTGGCCGACTTGCCACTTTTCGCGGGTTCCCGCGCGCGCGCACCCGCAGAAAGTGGCAACTCGACAGGGGATGCGCGCTGAGCTCGTCATAGGCTCGAAGTGTGAGGGATGCGACGCGCATGGTGAGGATCGAGGGCGGCACCTTCCGCATGGGCTCGACCGAGTTCTACGCGGATGAGACGCCCGTGCACGAGCGCAGCGTCGAGGCCTTCGAGATCGACATCCACCCCGTCACGACCGACCAGTTCGCCGCGTTCGTCGAGGACACCGGCTACGTGACCGTGGCGGAGCGGGCGCTCGACCCTGCCGACTTCCCCGGAGCCGACCCGGCCGATCTCGTTCCCGGCGGTCTCGTGTTCACGCCGACGCCGGGTCCGGTCGACCTGCGCGACTGGCGCCAGTGGTGGCGGTGGGGCGAGGGCGCTAGCTGGCTGCATCCGTTCGGCGCCGATTCGGGCATCGACGGCCGCGGCGATCACCCGGTCGTGCAGGTGAGCTTCGAAGACGCCCAGGCCTATGCCGCCTGGGCGGGCAAGCGCCTGCCCACCGAGGCGGAGTGGGAGTTCGCGGCCCGCGGCGGCCTGGATGGCGCCCGCTTCGTCTGGGGCGACGATGAGCGCCCGAACGGGGAGCTCATGGCAAACCGCTGGCAGGGCTCATTCCCCTATCGCAACACCGGCGCCGCGGGCTGGGTCGGCACCTCGCCCGTGATGACCTTCGCCCCCAACGGCTACGGGCTCTATGACTGCGCCGGCAACGTGTGGGAGTGGACCACCGACTTCTACACCGAGCGGCACGTGGTTCCGGGCAGTTCCTTCGCGGATGCCGGTGCCCGGCCCAACCTGCTGGCCGCGGCGAGCGCCGAGCCCGGTTCCCGCATCCCCCGCCGTGCCCTCAAGGGCGGATCGCACCTGTGCTCCCCCGACTACTGCCTGCGATACCGCCCGGCCGCTCGTTCTCCGCAGGCCGACGACACGGCCACGACGCACATCGGCTTCCGCTGCGTGAGGGACCTGCCCTAGCGATACCCTGACGCCGTGGGCGATCTCATCCTCGAGCTGGTGCCGCTGGCGGTCGGCGTCTTGTTCAGCCCGCTCGCCTACATGGCTCTCATCGCCGTGCTGCTGTCGAGGCTTGCGCGCGTGAACGGCTTCGCCTACCTCATCGGCTGGGCGATCGGCGTGGTCGGAGTGCTCGCGCTCTCCATCTGGGTCTTCGGCCTGCTCGACGTGCAGCCGCTCGGCGATCCCCCGGTGTGGGTGTCGATCCTGAGGCTCGTGCTCGGCCTCTTCCTCGTCGGCGGGGCCGTCTGGGTCTACCGTCGCGGTGCGACGCACGTGCGCACGATGAGCAAAGCGAACACACCCCGTGAGGTCGCCGCCGCAGCTCCGCAACTGCCGGGGTGGCTGCAGGCGGTCGATACCTTCACCCCCGTGCGTTCCGGCCTGCTCGGACTCGGCATCTTCGTGCTCAACCCGGTTGACGCGACCTGCGCGATCATCGCCGGTCTGGACCTCTCGCTGGCATCGGTCACCGATTCCGAAGCCACCGTCGCCGGCACGCTCTTCGCCGTGCTCGGCATCCTGCCCATCGCGGTGCCGGTGCTGTACGTGCTCGTTCTCGGTGAGAAGGCCCAGCCGTTCCTCGACGCCACTCGGCGGTGGATCGCCGGCCACACCGGCGCTCTCAACGCCGCCCTGCTCCTCGTCGTCGGCGTGCTGCAGCTCCAGAAGGCGCTCACGGCGCTGCTGTAGGCCCCCGCGGACCCCGGCGCAGCCGGGGTCGGCTCAGACGGGCCGACCGTCTGCCGGGAGTTCTCCACCGGCTACCGCTTGCGCCGGCAGTGGCGCAGCCAGCGCCTCGTCCATCGTCGCGAACGCCCGTCCCGACGACTCGACGCCCTGATACCAGCTGGTCCGCCGCGCCACCGCCAGGGCATCCTTCGGCAGGCCTGCGATGCGCAGCTGTACGCCCGAGCCGGCCAACTCGTGGTCCAGGTCGGTGAAGGCCTCCAGCACCGTGATCGAGACCTCCTCGATGCGCGCCGCATCGAGCACGAGCACCCGCAGGTCGGCCACGGATGCCGCTTGCGCGAGCACCGCCTGCTCCGTTGCCAGCACGTTGGCGGTGTACACGGGGGCCAGCAGCTTCACGCCGATGACGCCGCCACCGTCGTGCGTGCGTGCGATCCGCACCTTGTTGAGCGTCATCAGGATGAGGATGAGCGTGAGCACCACGCCGACCGCGACCGCCGCGAGCAGCCCCGCGGTGAGGCCGACCGCCGCGGTGAACAGGGCGATCCAGAAGTCCCGCCTGCTGATGCGCCACAGCCGCGTGAGAGCCGGGATGTCGATGAGGCCGAGCACGGCGACGAAGACGAGCGCGGCGAGGGTCGCCTGGGGAAGCTGACTGAGCACGGGCCCGAGGAACAGCCCGACCAGAAGCGCCAAAACGACCGTGACGAGTCCTGCCAGTTGCGACCGTGCCCCCGCGTTCTTGTTGACGGCGCTCTGCGAGAATCCGCCGGCGGCGGGCAGTACCTGGAAGAACGAGCCGACGGTGCTCGCTGCCCCCGCCGCGAACAGCTCACGATTGCTGTCGATCACGGTGTCACCGGGGTCACGGATGGCACGGGCGACCGCGGCGGTCTCCAGGAACGCCATCACCGCGATGGCGAGGGCACCCGGCACGAGGGCCGCGATGTGGTCGAAGGTCGGAAGGGCCGGCAGCGGAAAGCCCTGCGGGACAGGAGCGATCCGCTGCACCCCGGCATCCGCGATACCGGTGAACGCCACGAGCACGATGCCGGCCGCCACGACGATGAGTGCCGCGGGCACCCGCGGGAGGAAACGCTTGAACAGCAGGAGCGCAGCGACCGAGCAGACCGAGAGCACGATCGTCGGAAGGTTCGCACCGGGTACGGCGGCGAGGACTTCGAGAATCGCCCGGATGAAACCCTCCCCCGAGACATTGGTGGTCTCGCCGAGGAGCTTCGGCAACTGGCCGACGGCCACGGTCGCACCGACGCCGATCTGCACCCCGATGAGGGTGGGGCGGTTGATGATCTCGACGAGTCCGCCGAGCCGCAGCAGTCGTGCGAGCAGCAGGATGACGCCGACCATCAGGGTGAGAGTCAGCAGGTCGCCCGGGATGTCGGTCGACGACGCGACGACCCCCGCCGAGACGAGCGTCGTCGCAACGAGGGTCGCGATCGTCGAGGTCGTGGAGACGCTCATCGCCCGTGACCCGCCGAGCAGTGCGTAGACGATCATCGGCACGATGCAGGTGTACAGGCCCGCCTGTACCGGAAGGTTGGCGATGGTCGCGTACGCCATCGCCTGCGGGATGACGACGGCACCCGCCGTGAGGCCGGCGAGCACGTCGCGCCCGATCCAGGCGCGTTGGTAGCCGGCGAGGGTCGGCAGCAGGAATCGGCGGCGCGGCGGCGTGATCGTCGTCATTCTCGGAGCCTAGGCCGTGCCATCCGCCGGCTCGTCGAAGACGTTGCTCCAGTCGTTCTTCACGCTCACGACGGTGTAGCCGCGATCGGCTGCCGCGGCGAGGGCGACCTCGGCTCCCTTGTCGTACGGAGCATCCCCACGCTCGGTGTCGTCGTCGTGGTGCACGAGCAGCGCGAAGCCCGCGCCACCGTGGTGGGCGAAGTCGAGCATCTGGACGTCGCCGTTGGAGTTGCCGCCCGCGAACACCGGCCGGCGACCGATGCGGCTCCAGATGCGCACGGGCTTCTCGGGGCCGTCGTCCATGTACGAGAACGACGTGCCGTAGCGCACCTCTGCGGAGTCCTCGTCGTACCGCAGCCCCAAGGCAGAGCCGACGACGTGCTCGGGGGGAATGCCGTAGTAGTCGCTCGTCATGGGGCGCATGAAGTCGCGATCGCCGCCCGAGACGATGTAGCAGGTGAAACCGTTCTGCTCCAGGTATCGCAGCAACTCGACCATCGGCCGGTAGACCACGTCGGCGTACGGCCGGTGCAGGGTCAGGTGCTGGGCATCCCGATAGAAGTCGCTGACGGATGCTGCGTAGTCCTCGACGCTCACGTCGGCGGTCAGACCGATGATCGCGCCGATCATCGCGTGCAGGTCGGAATCATCGCCGTTGTAGTGCTTGTCGATCGCCGCGCCGAGCCAAGCCAGATCGCCCGTGACGGCAGCCTTGTACGGCTGGCTCTCGGCGAGGGACGGGTCGGCCTTCGCCGCGGCCGCCCACTGCTGCACGATGTAGTGCAGCTGCGTCGGCATGGGCTTCTCCGTCCACAGCGTGCCGTCGTTGTCGAATACCGCGACGCGTTCGACCTCCGGAAGTGCATCGGGACCGCTCGTGACGGATGCCACGAAGTCGATAAGAGCCCGCCGGGTGCTGCCGTTCCGCCAGGACGGCAGCACCCCCGGGTTTTCAGTCACGTGCCATCGCCGCCGCGTAGTGCGCCTCGACGTCGACGTAGGCGTCATCGGCGATGTCGAAGACCACCTTGACGATCTCACCGTTCGCGAACGGGAAGTTCGAGCCTTCGTACTCGCTCGAGACGGCATCCGCGGAGTCGTAGCCTATGCACAACCCCTCGCCGCACAGCGAGAAGTGGCCCAGCACCGTGCGGATCTCCTCCTCGGCTACCTGCTTGTCGTCGATGAACAGCTTCAGCGGGCCGATGCCTTCCCGATACTGCCCCATCCGCTCCTTGGTGAACTCGATGCCCACGATGTGCTTTCCGGTGAGCGCGATGGGTGCTGAGACGCGATTCTCCGGCGGGATGCCGAGGAAGTTGTACGCGTACGTCAGCACGCCGTCCTTGATGAACAGCGAATGGCCACCGAAGCGCGAGCCCGCAGCGAAGATGACGCCCTCGCTCTGCTCGGTGAGGTCGAGTTCCGCGAGCGCCTTGTAGGAGACGCCGTGCACGTTCGCAGCGGATCGCTCGGGGATTTCCGAGGTGCCGGGATAGTAGGTGTACTGGCCGGTCGGAGGAACCGGGAGCTTGAACTCCATGTGATTGACGAAGAGGTCGAAGTCCTCCGCGCTGGACAGAATCGCCAGGTCATTGAGTGGAAGCACGTCGTTCGCCTTGGCCTCCTCCATCCACAGCGCCTTGAGCTCATCGAGCTTGTCGGGATGCTCTGCAGCGAGGTCACGGGACTCCGAGCGGTCGACATCGGTGTGGTAGAGCTCCCACGTATCGTTGTCGTAGTCGCCCTTGCCGCTGACAGGCCCGTGCACCGTCACCGCCTTCCAGCCCTGATGCCAGATGCCGCGCTGGCCGAACATCTCGTAGTACTGCGTCTCCTTCTGCGTCTGCCCGTCGGGGGCGTCGTCGAAGCTGTAGCGCATCGATACCCCGTCAAGAGGCCGCTGCTGAACGCCGTTGTACTCGGCGGGCAGCTCGACGCCGCAGACGTCGAGGATGGTCGCGACGATGTCGGTCGAGTGGTGGTACTGGTTGCGCACCTCTCCCTTCGCCTGAATGCCGGCCGGCCAGTGGATGACGAGCGGATCGGCGACACCGCCCTGGTAGGTGTAGCGCTTGAACATCTTGTACGGAGCCGAGAATGCCATCGCCCACCCCGTTGGGTAGTGGTTGTAGGTGTCAGGGCTGCCGAGCAGGTCGACCTTGGTGAGGTTCTCCGCCTCGTCGTCGGGGTAGCCGCCGAAGATCTTGCCCTCGTTGACCGATCCGTTGGGGCTGCCCTCACCGGAAGCACCGTTGTCTGCGCAGTACAGGACAAGGGTGTTCTCGAGCTGGCCCGACTCCTCGAGGTAGTCGATGATGCGACCGACCTGGGCATCGGTGTACTCGGAGAACCCGGCGTACACCTCCGCCATGCGGCAGAACATCGCCTTCTCCTCGTCGTTCAACTCCGCCCACGGGCGCACGGTGTCGCCCTCACTGAACGTGCCGTCGGGCATCGGGTTGATGTCGCCGTAGACCGTGCCCTCCGGCAGCAGCCCGCGCTCGATCATGCGGGGAACCACCCACTCGCGATAGGCCTCGTAGCCTTCGTCGAACGCGCCCTTGTACTTGTCGATGTACTCCTGAGGAGCGTGGTGCGGCGCGTGGTTCGCGCCGGGGCAGAACCACAGGTACCAGGGCTTGTCGGGCTCGGTCTGCTTGCTGTCGCGGATCATCCGCAGAGCCTGGTCGGCGAGGTCCTTCGAGAGGTGGTAACCCTCCTCCGGAGAGTAGGGCTGCTCGATGTAGTGGTTGTCCTCGGCGAGCGAGGGATACCAGTTGTTGGTCTCGCCGCCGATGAAGCCGTAGAAGCGGTCGTAGCCCTGCCCGAGCGGCCAGTTCTTCTTGGAGGCGCCTGCGGTCCACTCATCGATGGGCACGTTGTGGTTCTTGCCCACCCAGTAGGTCGACCAGCCGGCGTCGCGGAGGATGTTCGCCATCGTGGCGTTGTGGGGCGGGATGTGCGAGTTGTATCCCGGGAAACCCGTCGAGGACTCCGAGATGGTCGCGAAGCCGTTCGAGTGGTGATTGCGACCCGTCAGGAAGGTGGACCGCGTGGGCGAGCACAGCGCCGTGGTGTGCCACTGCGAGTAGGTCAGGCCTCCGGCGGCGAGGCGGTCCATGGTCGGCATGTTGATGCGCCCGCCGTAGGGCGACCAGGCGGCCTGTCCCGTGTCGTCGTAGAGCACGACGAGTACATTCGGCGCGCCTGCGGGTGCCTTGTCGGAGAGGAACGCGTCCCAGTCCGCCGTCGAATCCCGCACGTCGAGCTTGATCTCGCCGTTGAACTTCTTCGCCATCATTTCCCCTTCGAGTGGCCGGTGAGCCGTTGGCATGCCGCTCTGAGCATCCCTCGCTTCACACACTAAGCGCCACAGCCCGACGCGGCCAGAGGCAGCCGCTGAACGGCGCGCCACCCGAACGGGGGCTTCTAGACCTGAGTTGATCTCACGGCTAGATTGAGTCGCAGCGCGGTCCGAAGCGGCGCGCCATCGACAACGGAAGGCACATTCCATGGGTTTCTGGGACATCCTCTGGCTCTTCTTCTGGAGCTTCGCTTTCATCGCGTACCTCTACGCCCTGTTCGCGATCATCGGCGACCTCTTCCGCGACCACACGCTGAACGGCTGGTGGAAGGCGCTCTGGATCATCTTCCTGATCTTCCTGCCCTTCCTCACCGCGTTGGTCTACCTCATCGCCCGCGGCCAGGGCATGGCCGAGCGCGCCCAGAAGGAAGCGAAGCAGGTGCAGGCGTCTGCGGACGACTACATCCGCACGGTTGCCGGATCGAGCCCCTCCGACGAGATCGCCAAGGCCAAGTCGCTGCTCGACAACGGCACGATCACGCAGCAGGAGTACGACCTGCTGAAGGCGAAGGCCCTGCAGCACCCCACCCAGACGGTCTGAGACAGGCGGGAAGCCGGTCGCCCCGCTGAGGGGCGGCCGGCTTCACTCATGCCGTCGCGAGGGCAACCCTCAATCGCGCCGGGTCGATGCGCCAGTAGTTGTGCACCTTGCCGTCGATGAGCAGCACGGGAATCTCGTCCCAGTAGCGGGCATTGAGCTGCTCGTCGTCGAGGATGGACCGCTCCTCCACGACGAGAGGTTCGCTGCGATCGGAGAGCTCCGCGACGACGGATGCGACCACCTCACGTGCGTCATCGCACAGGTGGCAGCCGGGCTTTCCGATGAGCGTGAGAGTGGTCACGCAACCGAGCCTACGATGCAAAAAGCGCCCGACCGCAGTCGAGCGCTTGTGCAGTAGAGCTGGGCCCTACTTCTTGTTGCGACGCTGGTGGCGCGTCTTGCGAAGAAGCTTGCGGTGCTTCTTCTTCGCCATACGCTTGCGGCGCTTCTTGATTACAGAACCCACGCGAACCTCACACGAATCGGGGGCGACCGGCGGCTGCGCGGTCACACGAAGTTGCCAGTCTACCGCACACCGCGAGAGCCGGATGACGTTGCCGCCCTGAGCGCCCGTCGATCAGGCGGTATCGGCCACGTGGTTCTGCACGGCCGCCTCGACCGCCGTCTCCGGAACCCGGAAGGAACGCCCGAATCGGATCGCGGGGAGATCGCCCGAGTGCACCAGGCGATACACGGTCATCTTCGACACCCGCATCATCTGGGCGACCTCGGCGACGGTGAGGAAGCGCACATCGCGCAGGTCGTTCGTCATCTCGCGAACCTTCATCATCGGTCAATCGGCACGGGAACACTCGAGTGATCCAGTGTGACGCGAGTGTTCAGTCGAACTCTAGAACTCCACGATGGGCGCAGTCCAGCGAAATCGGTGCGAATCCACCGTCGGCACGCCGGACAAGCCCCCGCTGACGAGCCGAGACGGAGCTCAGGAGCCCTTGCGCCACGCCTTGGGCGCGACGTCCTTGACGGCGTGCGAGGCGTCGGCCACGACCTTGCCGATGGCGGCGGCGAACGCCTTCTGCTCGTTCTTCAACCCGTCGCCCTGCTCCACCGCCTCGACGACCGAATCGAAGTCGACGCTGAGGAACGGGATGAGCCAGTCCTCGATCTCTTCGAGGGGGCCGTAGTCCAGGTGGTAGTAGCGGTGCTGCCCCTCTTCGCGAACCGCGACCAGGCCGGCCTCACGCAGCACCTTCAAGTGCTTCGAGACCGTCGGCTGGCTGAGCCCGAGTTCAGCCACGATGGCGGAGACGCTGACCTCTCCACGGCGCGTATCCGTCGAATGGTGCGCGAGCAGGGTGCCCAGAATGTCGCGTCGGGTCGAGTCCGCCACCACGTCGAAGATGTCCGCCATGCCCCAAGGGTAGTAAGAACAGGCGGGGAGTACCATGACATTTCGGATTACCGGCGCGGTTCTCCGAAGGCTTCAGCGAGGGGGCACGGATGCAGCGCACGCTCGCGTCGCGTCGCCTCGGCACCGCGCCGCGCAACGTCTTCGAGCGCATCCGCGACGCCATCGACGCTCTCGCCCGCCATTCGCCGTCCCGCTTCGCCATCCTCATCTTCACCGCCCTCATCCTGCTGTGGACGCTGCTGCTCGCCTTGCCGATCTCGGCAGTGGCACGCACGGCGACCCCGCTGGCCGACGCGCTGTTCACCGCCGTCTCCGTCATCTGCGTCACCGGACTGTCGACGGTCGACATGGCCACCCACTGGTCGGCGTTCGGCAACGCGCTCATCTTCATCGGCGTCAACATCGGCGGTGTCGGCGTGCTGACCCTCGCCTCCATCCTCGGCCTGGTGGTCTCGCGACGGCTCGGCCTGCGCGCACGCCTGATGGCGGCTGGCGACAGCAACCCGTCGCGCATCCACGTCGGACCGGTCAACGAGAGCCAGGCGGTGCGCCTCGGCGAGGTCGGCAACCTGCTCGCCACGGTCGCCTTCAGCGCGCTCGCGATCGAGGCGGTGACCGCCGTCGTCCTCTTCCCGCGCGTGCTGGCCGCCGGGTACGACGCCGGTGAGGCGATCTGGTACAGCTTCTATTACGCCGCGATGGCGTTCACCAACACGGGCTTCACACCCAATGTCGGTGGGCTCACCCCGTTCGCGACCGACTACATCTTCCTCGGCGCCCTCATGTTCGGCGTGATCGCCGGGGCGATCGGCTTTCCCGTGATCTACGCGCTCGTGCGCAGCTGGCGACGCCCCCGGCAGTGGAGCGTGCACGTGAAGCTGACCCTGTTCACCTACGGCGCACTGCTCGTCGTCGGGTGGGGGGCCTTCTGGTTGCTCGAGGCCGGCAACTCCAAGACGCTCGGCTCGATGGGCGTCGGCGACGGCATCGGCCAGTCGCTGTTCCTCTCGGTCATGACCCGCTCCGGCGGATTCTCGACTCTCGACATCTCGAACCTGAACGGGTCCAGCCTGCTCCTCTCCGACATGCTGATGTTCATCGGCGGCGGCTCCGCATCCACCGCCGGCGGCATCAAGGTGACGACACTGGCCGTGTTGTTCCTAGCGGCCTTCGCCGAGGCGCGCGGTCGGCAGTCGATGGAGGCGTTCGGGCGCCGCATCCCGCGCGACATCCTGCGCCTCTCGGTGAGCGTGGTGCTGTGGGGCGCCACAACGGTGGCGGTCTCGAGCATCCTGCTGCTGCAGATCACCAAGGAGTCGCTCGACGTCGTGCTCTTCGACGTCATCTCGGCCTTCGCCACCTGCGGGCTCTCGACGGGACTCACCGGGGGGCTGCCGGATGCCGGTGTCTACGTTCTCTCGGCCACCATGTTCATGGGCCGCATTGGTACAGTGACACTCGCCGCGGCACTGGCGGCGAGCGAGTCACGCCAGCTGTTCAAGCGCCCGGAAGAGAGGCCCATCGTTGGTTGATCGCATCAAGCACGACGCCCCGGTGCTGGTCATCGGGCTCGGCCGCTTCGGTGCGGCGACGGCCGGCCAGCTCGACCGGCTCGGCCGCGAGGTGCTCGCCGTCGACGACAACGAGCTGCTCGTGCAGAAGTGGTCGGAGCGCGTGACGCACGCCGTGGTCGCGGATGCGAAGTCGCTCGACGCGCTGCGCCAGATCGGTGCCCAGGACTTTTCGATCGCGGTCTGCGCCGTCGGCTCGAGCGTCGAGGCATCCGTGCTCATCACCGCCAACCTGGTCGACCTGAAGATTCCACAGATCTGGGCCAAGGCCATCTCGACCTCGCATGGCAAGATCTTGGAGCGCATCGGCGCGAACCACGTGATCTACCCCGAGCGCGAGGCCGGCGAACGCGCTGCCCACCTCGTGAGCGGCCGGATGCTGGACTTCATCGAGTTCGACGACGACTTCGCCCTGGTGAAGATGTACCCGCCGAAGCCCATCCGGGGCCTCACGCTGCGCGAGTCGGGCGTGCGCAGCAAGTACCGCATCACCGTCGTGGGCGTGAAGAGCCCCGGGAAGCCCTTCACCTATGCGACCGAGGACACCGTCGTGTCCAACCACGACCTCATCATCGTCTCGGGCACCGAGGCCGACATCGAGCGGTTCGCGGCCCTCGGCGGCTGAGGCCGTGGCCTGTCCTACCCCGCCGCGAGCTCACGGGCGCGGGCGAGGGCCGCATCCGTCGCCCGCTCGAACAGGACGGCGAGCTCGCCGTGCTCGAGCACGGCGACCGCCCGTTCGGTGGTGCCGTTCGGGCTCGTCACGCGCCTGCGCAGCTCCTGCGGGCTCTCGCCCGAGGCGACGAGCAGCTCCGCGGCGCCGCGGAAGGTGCCGTTGACCATCGTCGCCGCCTGCTCGCTCGTGAAGCCCTTTGCGATCGCGGCATCCGTGAGGGCCTCGATGAGGTAGAAGACGTAGGCGGGCCCGGATCCCGAGATCGTCGAGAGCGCATCGATCTGCTCCTCGGGAACGACGAGCACGTCGCCGACGGTCTCGAAGAGGGTGCGCGCGAGGGCGAGGTCGTGCTCGCTCGAGCGGGCACCCGCCGAGAGGCCCGTGACCGCGCGTCCCACGACGGCCGGCGTGTTCGGCATCGAACGGATGACCGCGACGTTCGCCGGCAGCAGCGCCTCGAATCTCGCCAGCGTCACTCCGGCGGCGACGCTGATCACGAGCGTGCCAGGGTCCAGCGCGTCGGCGATCTCGCGCAGCAGGTCGGGCACCATGCCCGGCTTGACCGCCACGACGACGATTCCGGCCCCGCGCACCGCGGTGCGGTTCGCGTCGGCATCCGTCTCGGTCGCCGACGCCGTCACTCCGGGCAGGCTCGCGAGCTCGGCGGCCTTGGCGCTGGAGCGGTTGGTGGCGCGGATGCCGCCGCTCACCTCGATGCCCGGCTGCAGCAGGCCGGTGAGGATGGCGCGGGCCATGCTGCCCGCTCCGAGGAAGGCGATGGAGGGGAGGTTCGTTCTCACGCGACCATCCTAGGATTGCCTCATGAGCGCATCCGGAGGAAGCAAGGCGATCGTCGCCGCACTCGCGGCCAACCTGGGCATCGCGGTGACCAAGTTCATCGCGGCGTTCTTCTCGGGATCATCCTCGATGCTCGCCGAGGGCGTTCACTCGCTCGCCGACTCGGGCAACCAGCTGCTGCTCATGCTCGGCGGACGCAGGGCGCGCAAGCGCGCCGACCGCGACCACCCCTTCGGATACGGCCGGGAGCGTTACGTCTACGCCTTCGTCGTCTCGATCATCCTGTTCTCCGTCGGCGGCGTCTTCAGCGTCTACGAGGGCGTCGAGAAGCTCCAGCATCCTCACGGGCTGGAGAACTGGTGGCTGCCGGTACTCGTGCTCGCGGTCGCGATCGGCCTCGAGTCCTTCTCGCTGCGCACCGCCGTGAAGGAGTCCAACCCGCTGCGCGGGGGCGAGAGCTGGGTGGCGTTCGTCCGGCACGCGAAGGCGCCCGAGCTGCCCGTCGTGCTGCTCGAAGACGTCGCCGCGCTCACCGGCCTCGTCTTCGCCCTTCTGGGCGTCGGGCTGACCGCCATCACGGGCGATGGCATCTGGGATGCGATCGGCACGCTGCTCATCGGCGCCCTGCTCATCCTGGTGGCGATCATCCTCGGTGTTGAGACCAAGAGCCTGCTCGTGGGCGAGGGCGCGAGCGCCCGCGACATGTCCGAGATCGAGAACGCCATCCTCGACGGCCCCGAGACCACGCGCATCATCCACATCAAGACGCTCTACCTCGGTCCTGACGAACTGCTCGTGAGCGCCAAGATCGCGGTGGACGCCGAGGCCCGGTTCGCCCAGGTGGCCGAGGGCATCGACGCCATCGAGGAGCGCATCCGCGCCGTGGTGCCGATCGCCCGGCAGATCTACCTCGAGCCCGACGTCTACCACCCGCACACCGGTCCGCAGCCCGAGACCGATGCGATCGTGATCAAGGGACTCGAGTGAGCTCCGACCGGGCGCGTTCGGCGCTCGTGCTGCGCCACGATCCGATCATCGGGCTGGGAAACCTGGAGTCGACGCTTCGCGAGCACGGCTACGACGTGCACATCATCGACACGCCGTTGACGGATGTCGCGGCCCTCGATTCGCACAGCGCCGACCTGCTCGTCGTGCTCGGCGGCGAGGAGGGCGCCTACGAGGGCGACACCCATCCGTACATCGCCGCGGAGATCGACCTGCTGCGCCGGCGGATCGCCGATCAGGCACCGGTCTTCGGCGTCTGCCTGGGTGCGCAACTGCTCGCCGCCGCTCTCGACGCCCCCGTCTACAAGGGTCCGGTCAAGGAGATCGGCTACGTCACCGTCACGCCGACCGAGGCCGGCCTCGACTCGCCCGTGCGGCATTTCGCCGGCGTGGCCGCGATGGAGTGGCACGGCGATACCTTCGACCTCCCTGAGGGAGTCACGCACCTGGCGAGCTCGGAGACCTACGGCAACCAAGCCTTCTCCATCGGGCAGTGGCTGCTCGCCGTGCAGTTCCACCCCGAGGTCACCGACGCCATTCACGAGGACTGGGTGCAGACCTCCGGCCAGGACCTGCTCGAGGTGGGCCAGACGCCGGAATCGGCGCGTGCGGAACGGGTCGCGCACTCGGCCGCCCAGCAGGAGGCCTCACGCCTGTTGCTCGGCGAATTCCTCGAACGCCTGCCGGCGCGAGAACCGGCCGAGGCCTCGGCGGGCTCCTAGGCCCTCACCCTCAGCCGTCCTGGGTCGGCACCGCTGCGATCGCGTCGATCTCCACGAGCGCCCCCGGGCGGGCGGGAGCGACGCCGAGCACGGTGACGGCCGTGCGCGTGCGTCCCCAGACCGATCCGGTCGCGGCATAGGCATCCGATGGGTCGATGCCGGGTGCCAGGTAGATGGTGAGCTTGACGACGTCGGCCTGGCTCGCGCCCGTCTCGGTGAGCACCGCGAGCAGGTTGCGCAGGGCTTGCTCCGTCTGAGCGCCGAGGCCTTCGAGGAGGGCCCCATCGGCATCGACGCCGTTCTGGCCGCCGACGAAGAGGATCGGTCCGGGCGGAGCGATCATGCCCTGCGCGAAGGCCGGGCTGCGGTACAGCTGGGGCGGATCGATCGGAGTGGTTCGGGAATCCATGATGGCGTCCTTCCTCGAGATGCTGCCAGTATGGCCCCGCCCGCAGACACGGGCACGGCGAGACCGGGCCTTCTGAGGATGAGCCCTCAGCGCCGACCCTGGAAGAACGTGAGCAGCAGCTCGGCGCACTCCTCGGCGGCAACCCCTGCGAAGACCTCGACCCGGTGGTTCAGCCGCCGGTCGCGCAGCACGTCGTACGACGAGCCCGCCGCGCCGCCCTTGTCGTCCCAGGCGCCGAACACGACGCGCGGCAGCCGCGCCGCGACAATGGCGCCGGCGCACATGACGCACGGCTCGAGCGTCACCGTGAGGGTGCAGCCCTGCAACTGCCAGTCGCCGAGCGCTTGCGCCGCCTGACGGATGGCCTGCACTTCCGCGTGGGCCGTCGGATCGTGGCGCAGCTCCCTCTCGTTGTGACCACGGCCGATGACCGCACCCGACGCATCCGTCACGATGGCACCGACGGGAACGTCGCCACTCGCGAGCGCCAGTTGCGCCTCGTCGAGCGCGAGCCTCATCCACGCTGCATGTTCTTCGATTCCCGCCATCGGCGCTCGAACCTCCTCTGAATAGGATGATCGCATGCGCGTTCATGTTGCCGATCACCCGCTCATCACCCACAAGCTGACGGTGCTCCGCGACAAGAACACCCCCTCCCCCGTCTTCCGCGCACTCGTGGCGGAACTGATGACGCTTCTGGCCTACGAGGCCACCCGCGACGTGCGCGTGGAGGCTCACGAGATCCAGACGCCGGTCGCTCCTACGACGGGCGTACGCATCGCCGACCCGAAGCCGCTCATCGTGCCGATCCTGCGCGCCGGACTCGGGATGCTCGAGGGCATGACCACGCTGCTGCCCACGGCTGAAGTGGGGTTCCTCGGCATGGCGCGCAACGAGGAGACCCTCGAGCCGACGACCTACGCCGAGCGCCTTCCCGACGATCTCAGCGACCGGCAGTGCTTCGTGCTCGACCCTATGCTCGCCACGGGCGGTTCGCTCTCGGCTGCCATCGAGTTCCTGTTCGCCCGGGGTGCCCAAGACGTGACGGCCATCTGCATCCTCGCTGCTCCCGAGGGCCTGGCCGCCGTTGAGAAGGCGTTCGACGGGCACGAGGTGACCATCGTTCTCGGAGCCCTCGATGACCACCTCAACGAGCACGGCTACATCGTGCCCGGATTGGGCGACGCCGGAGACCGGCTGTACGGCTTGGTGTAGTTCGTAGCTTCTTCGGCGTGCGCCGCGCCCATCTGCGCATACTTCACGAAAATTCGATGAATCCCCATTCGTCACCGGATTCTTCGACTGTCCGAGCGATCGCACCGGATGCTGCTGCTGGGTGGCTGCAGCGTCGCACCTCCTCCGCGCCCGATTCGTCCTTTTGCGTGAGATGAATTGACACACTCCGTCACAGTCGATTTACTTTCCCTCATGACCCACGACGCGCGCTTCTCGACCTCCTCCGAGGCCTTGAGGACCGACGGCATGATGATGCCCGTCGCTGCGCCGCTGTGCTGTCGAATGTGCCGCTGACACCGACGCCCCAGCCGAGACGCCGTCGCACCCGCTCCTGACGCGGGCCGATCATCCGTCTCCCGGATGCCCTCCGCCATCCGCACCGGCCGCCCCGGAAGCACCTCCTCGCAACGCAGACCAGCGCAGCGCACACCTCAGCGACCCGCCCCTCGGCGGCTCGCGCATCATCTTTCGAAGGATCACCCCATGTCGATCGCCATCCTCACTCCGACCACCCCCTCCCCCGTTTCACGCCCCGCCCTCGTCGACGCGCCGCAGCCGGCCGCTGCCGCCCGTGTGCGAGCGGTTCCTGAGGGCACCGAGGCCCGCGGATTCGTGCTCTACGTCGGGTTCGACGAGGCCAAGGCCGCGGTGGCGGGCACGTCGCTTCACCGCGTCGTCGAAGCACTGAAGGCGCTCGCTGCCGAGGTCGCTCCCGGCAGCGAGACCTACGCCGCCGTCGCACTGGCCCCGCAGGGAGCGGGCGGACGCGACGTCGACGTCGTGCGCCTCGCCCTCCAGGACCCCTCCGCCCTCGCCAAGCACCGTCAGGTCGCTCCGGGAGTCGATGACCGCCACCCCGCCGGCGTCATCGTCGACATCTCACGCAAGCGCGTGCTGCTCGATGGCGAGTCGGCCGGACTGACCTACAAGGAGTTCGAGCTGCTGCAGTACCTCGTTCTGCGGGAGGGCCGCACCATCGAGCGCGCCGAGCTCATCGCGTCACTGTGGGATGCGGCCGACGAAGAGGACGCACCGAACGAGCGCACCATCGACGTGCACGTTCGGCGCCTGCGGGCCAAGCTCGGCGCCTATGAGGACATCGTGCGCACCGTGCGCGGAGTGGGCTACCGCTTCGACCGCCACGCGGACGTCTCGATCCGTCAGGCCTCAACGCCCAGCCCCGATCTCTACTGAATCACCTCGGGGCCTCACTCAGTCCCGGCACCCGGTGAGTGCAACTCGAGGCTGATCTCGTCGGCATCGAGGGACTCGAGTGCCCACGTGAGCGCTCCCGACGAGTATGTTCCGGCGTTCCGCAACTCGAGTAGTCGGCGGCGCTGCGCCTGGATCATCTCGAGGCGCACCGAGCGGATGCGATCCGCGTCGCGGGAGGGGGACGGCACGTCCTGGGCATCCTGCGCGTCGTCGCCCGGCGGTCGGCGCAGCGCGCGCACGTCGATGCCGTTCTCCTTCAGTGCCGCCCGGGCTGCGATGCTCAATTCGTTCGAGAGGCGCTCGCGTTCCTCGGTGTTCGCACCGACGCCCGTCAGGCGCAGCCACCGCGCAAGCGGAGCGACGGTGCCTCCCTGCAGAAGCAGCGAGGCGGCCGCGACGAAGAACGCGACGACGATGAGCAGTGACCGCGAGGGGGTGTCGGCGGGCAGCGTCTGTGCGGCGGCCAGAGTCACGACACCGCGCATGCCCGCCCAGACGATGAGGGTTCCCTCGCGTACGCCCAGCGGTTCCGCCTGCATGTAATCGAGGTCGGCGACGAATCGCGCCAGACGGGTGCGGAAGCGCTCGGCGTCCTGCGGCCGCGGGACCGGTCGTCCTCGTGTGCGCCGGCCGGCCCCGCGCCCGGATGGCGGTTCCTCCGGCGCGGGCGCCGGACCGTGCGGCTGACCCGCGGCAGCAGCATCCAGCCGGCTCTGCATCGCTTCGACACCGTCGAGACGAGACGCGTCGCGCCTCGCCGAGCGCGAGAGCCCGGAGAGCAGCGGAGCGACATAGGCCGCACGGATGACCAGCGTCGCAACGAGGGCGAGCGCCGCCAACCCGGCTGCGATGCCGAAGCCGGCGATCTCGTCCGCTTCGACGTCGTTCAGGATCGCGGTGAGTTCGAGGCCCATGAGCAGGAAGACACCGCCCTCGAGGAGTAGTTCGATGGTGCGCCAGTTCTGCGCGTCCGAGAGCCGATGCTGCGGGGTGAGCCAGCGAGCCGCACCACGACCGGTGATGATTCCGGCGGTCACGGCGGCGACCAGGCCCGACGCCCCGAGCAACTCCGCCGGGATGGATGCCACGAACGGGATCGTGAACGAGACCGCCGTGTTGACCGCAGCATCCCTCACCCGGGAACGCAGTCGCAGGTTCAGCAGGCCCACGGCCAGTCCGATCGCCACGGCGACGGCGACGGCGTAGAAGAAGTCGCCGACGACGCCCCAGAACGAGATCGACGTCGCCGTGGCCGCGATCGCCGAGCGAAGCACGACGAGGGCGGTCGCGTCGTTGAGCAGGCTCTCCCCCTCGAGCACGGCCACGATCCGCGGCGAGACGCCGAGCTGCTTGACGATCGTCGTTGCGACCGCATCCGTCGGGCTGATGATTGCGCCGAGCGCGATGCCCGCCGGCACGCCGAGGCCGGTGATGAGCCAGGCGAACAGCAGCCCGAGACCGACCGAGCTGATCACCACGAGCACGACGGAGAGCCCGCTGATGGCGCGGAAGTCGCGGCGGAACTCCATCGTCGGCATGGAGACGGCGGCGGAGTACAGCAGCGGCGGCAGCACCCCGGCGAGAATCCACTCGGGCTCGACGTGCACCTCGGGAACGATCGGAAGCAGGCTGACCCCGATGCCCAGAACGACGAGGACGAGCGGGGCGGCGACCCTCAGGCGCGTGGAGGCCTGCGCGGCCAGCACGATCGCGAAGACGGCGAGCACGCCGATGATCAGCACATCCATGCGTCGCCCTTCGCTCGCCGGCCTTCGCTCTAGCGTGGCAGAGAACGATGCATCGTGGAGGGGTGGCGGCGCCTCCGGAGCGCATTCGAGACTCGCGGTTGAACCATTTGCTCGCCGTTGACCCGCCAGCAACGGATCAACGGCGACGAAATGGTTCAGCGGCGAGAAGGGGGCGACGCCCCCGCCGGCGGAGTGGAAGCGCGCCGGTCAGGCGGCCAGGTGGAAGGTGCTCGCGAATCGGTCGAGCAGGGTGTTCGGCCCCCGCAACACCTCCACGACGCCGGTCTCGATCGCGCGGTCGGGCGCCAGTGCGCCCGAGATGAGCCGATGGATGCCGGGCCCCGCAGCGAAGGCCAGGTCGACGGGGCCGATGCCCCGCGTCACGTCGAGGCGCGAGCCGTCCACACGGACGAGCAACTCCGCGGAACCGAAGCGCGCGCCGTAGGCGGTGGCCGGCAGCTGCGCGGCCACCTCCGGACGGAAGGCGGTGCGCAGGTCGATGGTCATCGCATCCGGCGTGATGACCTGCTCCTCGCGGGGCTCGCCGATCGCCTTGAATCCCCAGGCGCCGAGCGCGATGACGACGGGCTCGAGCTCACGCCCGTAGGGAGTGAGCTCGTAGACGATGACGCGCGAGTGCGGCACCCGGCGCAGCACGCCGGCGGCCTGCAACTCCTTGAGCCGCGCCGCGAGGATGTTGCTCGGGATTCGGGGAAGCCCCGCGGCGAGCTCTCCATAGCGGCGCGGCCCGACGAGCAGGTCGCGAACGATGAGCAGCGCCCAGCGCTCGCCCACGAGCTCGAGGGCTCGCGTGACACCACCCGCCTGCCCGTAGTCGCGCGCGGCCATCTCTCTCGCTCAGCCCTGCTGGTTCGCGAAGGCGTCGGGCCCCTGCGCGGCAGCGGTCGGGTCCATCCAGCCGAACTCGAGGATGTTGCCGTCGGGGTCGTTGAGCTGGCGCTGGTACATGAAGCCGTAGTCCGAAGCCGGACGCGCCTCGGATCCGCCCGCTGCGACGCCGTCGGCGACGGCCTTGTCGACCGCATCCCGGCTCTCGAAGAAGATGGCCGTCGAGACCGACGGGTTGACCGCGGGGTCGCCGATGGGCAGCTCGGTGAAGGTCTGGAAGTACTCGCGCACCAGGATCATGAAGTAGCTGTGGTCCTCTTCGACGACGACGCAGGCGGCGTTGTGATCGGTGAAGAGCGGGTTGATGGTGAAGCCGAGCGCCGTGTAGAACGCCTTCGCGCGCTCCAGGTCGGTCACCGGCAGGTTGACGAACATCGATGTCATCGTTCTCTCCCTCTCATGGGTCCGAAAGTGGACGATCCCCACACTTGCAAAAAACAAGTGACGCGTCAAGACCGAATCTAGCGAAGGATGGCCGCGGACGGCCGAGCGCGCCGCATCATGGGATGACGGGGCGCAGCTGGTTCTCCGTCACTGGAAAAGGGAGCGTGTAGTAGAGCTGCGGCGCGGTCATGTCGCCCCAGTCATCCTTCTTCACCCGAATGGCGGCTGCCGACACCTCCGCGATCCTTACGCGCAGCCACGAGCCGTCCTCCAGCCGCAATTCATGCGGATCAGCGAGGTAGCGCAACCCGATCTCGTCGAGCGCCTCCTCCGCGCCGAGCCAATCCACCACCTCGGTTCGCGGCCGTCCGAGCAGATCGATCGCGATGTAGCCGTCGTCGACGGGTCGCATCCAGCCCAGGCGCTCGCCGTCGGCGCCCCGCCGGTGCTCGATCCAGTCCGCGTCCATGGGTCGACATTAGCGAGTGCGTCGGCCCGCTCCTCGTTCTCGGCTCGGCGCCCGTGCCGTCAGTGCCCCGAGAGGCGTGCGACGAGCGGCGCGAGACGCGTCGCGAACTCCCCGGGCACCGTCCAGTACGAGATGCCCGTCTGCTCTCGCACCCGCCGCAGCGCCTCGGCGTCAAGCTCGACGTCGCCGGAGAGCAGCCCCACGGCCCCCGATCGCCGGAGACCGTCGGGGGTGAGACCCATCTGCTGGCGGAGCCACTGCGGCAGGTCGTCGCCCACCCCCGAGACCGAGAGTGATAACTCGAGCCCCTCGCCTGCGACGGCACCCACGCGCCGTGTCAGACGCTCCAGTTCTTCCAGATCGGCGGAGGGCGAGGTGGGCAGCGCCAGCGTGGATGCGAACTCGCCCGCCAGCCGCAGCATCCGGTCTCCCTGACCGGCGACGACGATGCTCGGCGCCGGCTGCACCTCTGCCCGAACCGCCGCGATCACCTGCCGCACGCGGCCCACCCGGTCGCCGGGGGATCCCCACTCGGTCCCCAACGATGCGGCGTCCCTCTCGCCCCCTGGTCGGCCGGCGCCGATCCCGAGTTCCAGCCGTCCGTCCGACAGGCCCTGCAGGGTCGTGGCCTCACGCACCACCTCCGCCGGCCGACGCAACGGAGCCGACAGCACCCACGTGCCAAGGCGCAGGCGCGTCGTGCGCGCGGCGACCGCCGACAGCACGAGGAACGGAGACGGCGTCCAGAGCGTGTCAGGCACCAGCAGCGTGGAATATCCCCGCGCTTCCAGTTCGCGCCCGGCATCGGCCCACGCCATCGCGTTCTCGCGCAGCGACAGCACGGCTCCGAATCGGAAGGGACGAGAACGATCACTCATGGCCCCATCCTCCGCGGGCCAGCGCGCCCCCGCATCCTCCAACGGGAGGCGGCGCTCTACTCCTCGAGGGGTACTCGCCGCTGGAGTGCGGCCGCCTCCTGCGGCATCCCGCCCTGCAGTTCCCGCGTCAGCTCGTCGAAATACTCGACGGGCCCCGCCTCGGCGAACCACAGCCACAGTTCCGCCGCGTGGATGGGCACCCACGGCTGCAGCGCGGCCACGGGCACGCCGTACCCCTCGGCCAGCGCCGCGAACGAACGCGGGTCCTTCCGAGCCGCGCCCCATGCTGCCCGCGAGAGTTCCCGGAGCGGATCGCCCAGATGCGCGGCCTCCCAGTCGATCACGGCCGAGATGCGGCCCCGGTGCGTGAGCAGGTTCCCGTCGGTCCAGTCGCCGTGGCAGAACACGGGCGGGTTCGCCGGAGGGATCGTGAAGGGCAGCGGTGGGCCGCCGGCCTCACGGTAGCGCTCGATGATGAGCGCGTCATCCGGCGCATCGGGCAGCCCCTGAGGGGGCTTCAGCGCGTGAAGTCGCCGGAGGATCGATGCGGATGCGCGCAACTGGTCCAGCCGCAACCCATGGTCGACCCTGTCGAGACGCTCGCCGGGCATGAGCGTCATAAGGATCGATCCCGGATGCACCTCGACGAGCGCGGGAACCGGGATGCCGCTCCCGGCGAGCGCGCTCAAGGCGAGTGCCTCGGTGTCGTGACGGGCCGGGTCCGTCAGGCGCTTCTCGACACACTCGTGGCCGTCTCGGCGCACGAGTCGCACCTGTCCGACCGCGCCCTGCTGCACCACGTCATCCTCGCAGGAGGCGACCTGAAACGTCTCCTGCTCGGAATGGGCGACCGCGCCCTGACGTTCGCACTCATGCGAGCACCGGCCGGCATTCCCTGATCGGCATGCTGCGCCTCGACGTCGGCAACACCGGCGCCTCCTCCCGCACGACCTGATCGAACGGCCCGAAGCGACCTCGGCCGCTGTTCCAGCCTGCAGCGCTCGCGGCCGCCGAACGCCCTGCTCAACAACCAGAAGGAGAACCACCATGGCAACCACCACCACTCGACCCGCGGATGCCTCGGGCACCTTCGCCCTCGGCGGCGACCTTTCCGTCACCCGCCTCGGCTACGGCACCATGCAACTCACCGGCCCGGGCGTCTGGGGAGAACCGGCCGACCGCGAGAACGCGATCAACGTCGTTCGGCGCGCAGCAGAACTCGGCGTGAACTTCTTCGACAGCGCGGATGCCTACGGCCCGGATGTGACCGACGGCATCCTCCGCGCGGCACTGCATCCCTATGCCGACGACATCGTCATCGCGACCAAGGTCGGCCAGACTCGCCAGGGCCCCGGCCTCTGGACTCCGACCGGCGTGCCTGCCTATCTGCGCCAGCAGGTCGAGATGGAGTTGCGGCACCTCGCTGTGGAGCGCATCGACCTGCTGCAGTTGCACCGCATCGACTCGACGGTTCCCTTCGAAGACCAGATCGGCGAGCTGAAGGCCCTGCAGGACGAGGGCAAGATCCGCCACATCGGGCTCAGCGAGGTCACCGTCGCCGACGCCGAGGCGGCGCTGAAGATCGCCCCGATCGTCTCCGTGCAGAACCTGTACAACCTGGCGCACCGCGACGCCGAAGAGCTGCTCGACTGGGCGACGGCGAAGGGCATCGGATTCATCCCCTGGTTCCCTCTCGCCACCGGCCGCCTGACCGCAGAGAGCAGCCCGCTCACGACCCTGGCGAGCGAGCACGACGCCACCCCGGCACAACTGGCACTCGCCTGGCTGCTCAAGCGGTCGCCGGTCATGCTCCCCATCCCGGGGACCTCGAGCCTCGAGCACCTGGAAGACAACATTCGCGGAGCGTCCATCCAGCTCAGCGATGCAGAGTTCGACGCGCTGTCTGCAGCCGCAGAGTAGCCCGCAGGGACCGACTCGACCTTCCTGGTCGCCTCGCGATCACGGTCCGCCTGTCCCCCATTCGATGAATAACGGGAAAAGTCGCGCCCGCTACTAGCGGCCGTTACCTCTTCGTTATATATTCAGAGAGCGTCAGTTGTTTGCTGTGGCGGCTGACGCGGAATGTGATTGCAGGACACTCTTGGTGCAAGGGAGAGGGCCGGTCGTTAGCCTCAACGACCGGCCCTCAATCACGTTTCCGGCCGTTTTCGGTCGTCCCCCTTCGCGCGGGGCGAGTGCTCGACCCCATATTCTTGTACCTCAAAGGGGAGGACAGTGGATGTCGGATCGCGCCGCCGCAGTCAACGCGTGGGAGTCGCTCTTCAGGGCGCAGGTCGCCGTCATGCGCACCCTGGCACAGGAGTTCCCCTCCCTGGACATCTCGTTCAACGAGTACGACGTCATGTTCAACATCTCCCGGCAGCCGGGGCGCCAGCTGCGCCTGCGTGAGCTCAACCGGCATGTGCTGCTCACCCAGCCGAGCGTGAGCCGGCTCGTCGATCGACTCGTCGCACGTCGCTACCTCGAGAAGGTCAACGACCCGAGCGATGGTCGAGGCGCCATCGTGCGCCTCACGGATGCCGGCTACGACCTCTACCGTCGGGTGGCCGTCGAGCACGCCGACTCCATCAGTCGCCGCGTGGGAACGATGCTCGAACCCGCGGAGCTCAGCGAGCTGGCCCGCCTCTGCGACAAGCTGCGCGGCTCGTCGATCTGATACGAAGGCGAGCGGCTGACTCGAAGGGAACGGTGGGGCGGAGACCCTACTCCCCACCCCACCGCGGCAGTCCCTCGCAGGATTGCCTTCTCGACCCGGGCTACCCGAACATGGCCCGTCGAGAGCCGTCCGATCTCGCGTCACCGGTCATCGGCGCGATCCTGCCGGAGGGCAGGACAGGCACGAATCGGGTCGCCGAAGAGCGCTCGGAAGCCGGCAGCTGGAGTTCGGGCTCCATGTGCACGCGCCTTTCGGGTCGGCTGACGTGTTGCCATGCAGAGGCTGCGTACGGCGACCTTGGCAGTGGCGCGGGATCGGGTGGGTGGCATCCGAATGGGGGATGCCTTCCGGCAACCCTACTGATGCACCGCATCGACTCAAAGTACCCCGAAGTGGGGGTTACTCGCGCCCGCGTCGGCGGCGGGGCGGATCTCAGTCCGCGGCGGCCGCATCCAGGAACGCCTGCGGGAGCACGACGTTGGCGGGTGCGCCTCGAAAGAAGGGCGCGATCTGCTTCGGAGCGTAGCCGGCGATGCCGCAGCCGATCTCGGTGACGAGGAACCGCAACTCCGGATGCGCCCCCGCATACTCGAGGAATCCACTCACCTCGCGCTCGATCACCGGGAGCCCGCTCATGGTGTCGATGCCGTAGGAGCGGCCCTGGAGCCCGCTCGCCTGGCCCCAGACCGCACCGAAGTGATCGTAGGCGTACCGGGCCGCACCGCCTCCGTGGGAACCGGAGGCGTTGGAACCGAAGACGAAGACCTCGCCCTCGCGCAGCTCGGTGATCACGAGGTCTGCTCTTACGCTTCCAGGGGCTCCGCGCCGAGCACCAGGCCCTGCGTGCTCGCCGCCGAGACCGCGAGGTCATCCAGCCACTGGCGGTTCAGGACCGGCGTGCGCGAGCCGTTGAAGCGGAAGTACAGCGGAACGGAGTCCGAGATCCAGAGCGCCCGCCGCCCGCTGCCGAGCTCGACCCCGTCGGTCCAGCTGAAGAAGAAGTTCTCGCGACGCCTCAGCTTCGCGCTGAAGACGACCTGCAGGTGCGCGAGCACACGGTCGTCGAAGGTGAATTCCGTCGCCGTTGCGCCGTAGTAGAGCGTTCCCATGTTCCCGTCCCGAATCGACAAGCGCACCGATCGCACCCGGTCACAGGGGTTGACTCGACGACGAAGTCGGGGCAAAGCTTGAACCCGGGCGAACCGGCAGGATCGCTGGTCCGGCGCGCGTAGCAATAGTACGGGAACGAACCCGCACGAACGCCCAGATCCGCGGCACTTCGCGCACGTTTCCTTGGCCGCCCGCGCCGCATCCGTCAACCCTGTTGATCCGCTCAGCTCCGCCGCCTAGCGTTCGGTCATGACCTCACTGTGGCTCGACCGTTCACCGGCGATCGAAACGGATGTCCTCGGCCGCCGCGACTTCGACGAGATCGTCGTGGGCGCGGGGCTCACCGGCCTCACCACCGCACTGCTTCTCGCCCGCGCCGGACGCAGGGTCGCCGTTCTCGAGGCCCGCGACGTGGGAGCGGTCGCGACGGGCAACACCACGGCGAAGCTGAGCCTGCTCCAGGGCTCGCACTTGCAGAAGATCCGTTCCAAGAACACCGAGGCCGTGCTGCAGGCCTACGTGGCCGCCAATCTCGCCGGACAGCGCTGGATGCTCGACTTCGCCGCAACGCACGCGGTTCCCGTGCAGCGGCGCACGGCGTACAGCTATGCGACGACGCCGGAGGGCGCGCGCACGGTCGAAGCGGAGTTCACCGCGGCATCCGCTGCCGGTCTCCCCGTGACACTCGAGCCGGATGCCGGGCTGCCGTTCCCGACCACGGCCGCCGTCGCCCTGGCCGACCAGGCGGAATTCGATCCCATGCACGTGCTCGCGGCCCTCGCCCGCGAGTTCCGCTCCCTGGGCGGAGTGCTGCACACGGGCGTGCGCCTCGTCGGCGCGAAGGCGATCCACCCCGTCGCGGTGCACACCACGGTCGGTGCGTTCCGTGCCGAGCGGCTCGTGCTCGCGACGGGAACACCCGTGCTCGACCGTGGCCTCTATTTCGCCAAGCTCCGCGCGCTGCGTTCGTACGCCGCGAGTTATCGCGTGGCGGCGGGCACCGCCCTCCCCTCGGAGATGTACCTCAGTGTCGACAGCCCGTCGCGCTCCATCCGCACGACTCCCGACGGGGAAGGCGGGGAACTGCTCGTCGTCGGCGGCAACGGTCACGTCGTCGGACGGGACCCCTCGCCGGCCGCGCTCGTCGAAAACCTGCATGAGTGGACCCTCACCCACTGGGCCGGAGCCGAGCGCACGAACTGGTGGAGCGCGCAGGATTACGAGACGCCGCACGGCGTGCCGTTCGTGGGATGGCTTCCGCGGGGTCGCGGCCGCATCTTCGTGGCCACCGGCTATGACAAGTGGGGCATGACGAACGCGGCGCAGTGCGCCCTGACGCTCGCGGCCGACCTGCTCGGCGGCGAGCCCGAGTGGGCGAGAACCCTGCACCACCGGCCGACGCTTCCCGCGGCCATCGCAACCGGCATCGGCATGAACGCGGCGCAGCTGAAGTACTACGCGGTCGGCTGGGCGGGGGCGCTCAGCCGGCGCCTGCCGGATGCCGCACCCGCCGAGGGTGCCGGCGTGGTCGGACGTGCGGGGGTGGCCCCGACCGCGGAGTCGACGGTGGAGGGCCTCACGTGCCGCGTGTCGGCCATCTGCTCACACCAGCACGCCATCCTGGGCTGGAACGACGCGGAGAAGAGCTGGGACTGCCCCGCTCACGGCTCGCGCTTCGCTCCCGACGGCGCCGTGCTCGAGGGTCCCGCGAAAGAAGGACTCGGAACGCGCACGCAACGCAACCCATCCCGCGCGGCCCAGCAGCAGCCCGCAGCCGCCGGCCGCTGACTCACGCGACGTAGGTCGGCTACTCAGAGGTTGCGGCCGGCTCAGGCGGCGCTCACGGCGAGACCGGTGAGGATGACCAGCGTGAACGTCGCCCAGTCGTTGAGGATGTGGGCTCCGGTGCTGACCCAGATGTTCTTCGTTCGGATGAAGGCCAAGGTGAGCACGAGCCGTGCGACGCCGATGACGAGCAGCGCCTGGGCGACGTTCCACTGGTACGTGGGCAAGTGCGCAGCACCGAACCAGACCGCCGTGACGAGCCACGCGACGAGAACGGCGCCCTTGCGGCCGAGCCCTGCCCGATGCATCCAGTACAGCACGGCGAGGAACGGCAGGATCGTGAAGAGCTCCTCGCCGAACAGCTGGATGCCGGTGCCGAGGTAGAACGCGATCAGGTCGACGGCACCGTGTTCGCCCACACCGCCGGCCGCAGGATTGGACGCTGCGCCGAACAGCGCTTTCACGAGGATGCCGACGAGGAACGTCACCGCCAGGTTGAGCAGCCAGAACACGACCATCGTCAGCACGTCCCGACCCGTGACCCGGCGGAAGATCGCCGACCACTGGGGCCTGACGAGCACTGCGAAGGTCACGAACGGAACCAGCGGAAAGAGGATGCGCGGGAGCAGCGCCGCGAGGTTCGTCGGCTGCGGCAGAAGAATCAGCAGGGCGAAGCCGAGGACGCAGGCGAGGATCACGACGATCCACTTCCAGCTCGCGACGTGCACCGGGATGCCGTCGTAGTAGGGGAAGTCCCTGCCGTCGTTGCGCTCGATCGCCCGCCCGAAACGATCGGCCTGCGCCTCTTGGTCCACCGCAGCTGTGCTCATGAATATCCCTCCGTTGGCAGACACGGTAGCGACTATCGATGTCGCCCAGGTTGCGCGACCGTAACGTCGGCGCAGATCGGTCGGGGTTTCGACAGGCTGGCAACGCCCCCGACGTGTTCAGGAGGGCCGAGAAACGCGAAAGGCCCGCCGAAGCGGGCCATTCGATCACTGTCTCACAGTGTGCGCCTGGAGGGACTCGAACCCCCAACCTTCTGATCCGTAGTCAGATGCTCTATCCGTTGAGCTACAGGCGCATTCCGCCGCCTCCGCGACCGGAAGCAACCTAGAGACTATATCCCAGGAAGCCGGCCATCTCCAATTCAGCCCTTGACGGCGCCGCCCAGTCCGGCGCTGCGCAGGAACAGCCGCTGGAACACGAGGAAGAGCACCACGGGGATGATCGTCGAGATCGCCAGGGCCGCCAGGAACACGTCGAGCTCTGTCTGCGACTGCACCGCTGGCAGGCGCACCGACAGCGGCTGCACCGCCGGGTCGGGCAGCACGAGAAGCGGCCAGAGGAAGTCCTTCCAGGCGGCGATGACCGCGAAGACGGAGACCACTCCGAGGATCGGCTTCGACATCGGCAGCACGATGGACCAGAACACCCGGTACGGCCCGGCGCCGTCCGTCTTGGCCGCCTCGAACACCTCGCGCGGGAGGTTGTCGAAGAAGCGCTTGACGAGCAGGATGTTGAACGCATTGGCGGCCGCGGGCAACCAGACCGCCCAGTAGGTGTTGAGCAGCGAGGTGCCGATCACGGGCGGATGCAGGATCGTGAGGTAGAGCGGCACGAGCAGCACCACGGCGGGGACGAACAGCGTCGCGAGCACGAGTCCGTTGAGGATCGGTGCGTACTTCGGCCGCAGGATCGAGAGGGCGTATCCCGCCGTCGTCGCCACGAGCACCTGGAAGAACCAGGAGCCGAGGGCGATGATGACGGTGTTGAGGAAGTACTGGTCGATGTGGATGTCGTTCCACGCCGATGAGAGGTTCGCCCAGTCGATGCCGTTGGGCCAGAGGGCGAACGGCTGGCGCAGGGTGTCCTGCGTCGGGGTGACGGCAGCCTTGGCGAGCCAGAGGATGGGGCCGAGCCCGGCGACGACGAGGCCGACGAACAGCACGATGTGCACGGCGCTCATCGAGACCCGCACACCCGGCTTGCGCCGATCGAAGCCGCTGAGTACGCCGCGATCCGCGATGTCGTCGAGCGACTGGCGACGCTTGCTCTTCCTCACGCTCATGGCCGGCCGTTCGATGCGGCTGAGGTCGGTGGGTGCTCCGGCGGTCAATTCGTGCTCCAACGCTCGGTCAACTTGAAGTAGGCGAAGCTCAGGATGCCCAGGAACACCGCGAGCATGAGGCTCAGCGCGGTGGCCTCGCCGTAGGCGCCGCCGAGACTGTTCTGGAAGGCATAGCGGTAGATGAGCAGCAGGATGGTGAGGGTCGCGTTGTTCGGTCCGCCCCCGGTGAAGAGGTACGGCTCGAGGAAGACCTGCGACGTCGCGATCACCTGCAGGATCAGCATGATGAAGAGCACGCCGCGCAACTGCGGCAGTGTGACGTGCCAGATCTTGCTCCAGATGCCGGCCCCGTCGACCTCGGCCGCATCGTAGAGCTCGGGGGGAACGCTGATGAGTGCGGCGAGGTAGATGATGATCGACCCTCCGGCCGCCGCCCAGGTCGCCTCGATCACGATGGAGGGCATCGCCGTCGCCGACGACTGCAACCACGGCTGGGGCGGAATGCCGAACCCGCCCAGGATCACGTTGAACACGCCGTTCGGACTTGCGTCGTAGAAGACGGTCCACAGCAGCACGGCGACCACCGGCGGGATGACGACCGGCAGGTAGGCGAGGGCGCTGTAGAGCCCCTTGCCGCGCTTCACCTCGCTCATCAGCACCGCGAGGATGATCGGCAGCGGAAACCCGAAGACGAGGGCGAGCGCCGCGAAGTACAGGGTGTTGAGGATCGCCGTGCCGAGGTTGGGGTCGGCGAGCACCTTGGTGAAGTTGTCGACGCCGACAAAGACCGCCGGCGTCACGAGGTTCGTCTTCTGGAAGCTCATGACGACGGACTGCACGATCGGTCCCCAGCTGAATGCCGCGAACACGATCAGCATCGGCGCGAGGAAGACGAGATTCGCCAGGCCGCCTCCACGCAACCAGGTGGTCGGGGTACGTGAGCGCTTGCGCTGCGGTGCGGGTGCCATCGGATGCTCGGGTTCCGGTTCGAGCAGGGCGGGTGCAGGATGCGTGACCGTCATCTGCTGGATTCCTTCCGGGAGTGGGGTGTAGTTCCCTTCGACAGGCTCAGGGAACAAGGCTCAGGGAACGTCCCTTCGACAGGCTCAGGGAACGGCTGCTCGGGGAACGGTTCCCTTCGACAGGCTCAGGGAACGAGGCTCAGGCAACAGCGGTTGGGGAACGGGAGCCGGGGCCGACGCCGCAGCGCCGGCCCCGGCATCCGGTCAGCCTTCGTCGATGAGCGCCTGGGCGTCGCTGTCGAGCTTCTTCAGCAGGGCATCGATGTCCGCGTTCTTGTCGGTGAGCACGGCCTGCACCACGTTGTCCATGAGTGCGTAGATGGGCTGCGTCTGCGCCTTGGACTCTCCGACCGGCTTCTGGTCGAAGATGCCGTCGAAGAAGCCCTTCATCTGGTCGAGCGGCACGTTCACGTAGGGCTTGATCCATTCCTGGTCCTGCTCGTACGTGGCCTTGTCGAGCACCGGCAGCACCGGCGTCCCCACGGCCTGGTCGCTCGCGGCGAGCGCCTTGGCGTCCTTCACGGCGGCATCCTTGTCGAGCAGCTTCTGCATGTAGTACCAGTCGATCCAGGTGACGCCCGCCTTCTTGTGGGCGTCATCGATCTTCGGGCTCATGACGGCGACGTCACCGCCGCCGAGCACTCCGCCGTCGTTCTCCGTCGGGATGACGGTGAGGCCGTACTGCTCGGGCTTCATGCCGAAGTCGCGAACGAGTGCGGTGTAGACATCCGAACCGGAGGTGTACATGCCGATGTTGCCCGCGGCGAACTCCTTGTTGATGCCGCTCCAGTCGAGCAGGAAGTTGTCTCCCATGGAGTTGTCTTCCCAGCGCAGGTCGTGCAGGTACTGCAGGGTCTCCTTCGTCGCGTCGTTGTCGATGGTGGAGGTGTACTTGCCACCCTTCTCGGTCTGATCAACGGCACCCCGCGAGACCGACTGGGTCGTCAGCTGCCACCCGCCGGTGTTGCCCTTGGTCATGGTCGCGTACCCCGCCTTGCCGGTCTTCTCGGCGATCTGCTTGGCATCGGCCCGCACCTCGTCCCACGTGGTCGGCGGCTTGTCGGGGTCGAGGCCGGCCTGCTCGAACAGGTCGCGGTTGTAGTGCAACCCGTTGGCGTAGGCCTGACGCGGGAATCCGAAGATCTCGCCCTTGTCGTCCTTGACCTCATTGAGGATCACCGGGTTGAACTTGTCGGAGTAGCCGAGGTCTTTCACCTCCTTCGTCACGTTCATGAGCTGGCCGTTCTCGAGCAGCGTCTTCGTGTCGGTGAACGGCACGAGGAACACGTCGGGCAGGCTGCCGCCGGCGAGCTGGGCGGCGAAGGTGGGCGCCTTCCACTCGTACTCGACGCCGATGATGTCGATGTCGGGGTGTTCCTTCTCGAACTGCTTCTCCTGAGTGGCGAAGGCGTCATAGGCGGCCTGGTCGGCGCCCGGAGGGAACGTGGCGACGCGAAGCTGCAGCTTCCCGTCGCTCGAACCGCCTGCGGGGCTGCAGCCGGTCATGGCGCCGGCGAGCGCGAGTGCCGCAACACCCGCGATCGCCAGCTTTGCTGGTGACTTCATTGTCTGGTCCTTTCGGTGCTGTGTTCATCTGTGGTCGGTGGTGGTACAGGGGGTGGTGCGCCGGCAGGCACGCCGGCCTCGTCGGTCAGGCGGAGATCCTCAGCCAGGCCGCGGAGTCGGAGGGCAGCATCCCGTCGAGCAGGGGTGTGCTGCTCAGCAGGATGCTGTCGTGGTCGGGCAGCTGGATCGCCCGATCGGAGAGGTTGGTCACGGCCACGAAACGGTCGCCCCTGGCGAAGGCGAGCACCCGGGGGTCGCTCGGAAGCCATCGCAGCGGAGTATCGCGCAGGTTCTCTTCGGCTCGAATGCGCAGGGCCTGCCGGTAGAGCCACAGCATGGAGGAGGGATCGGCCTGCTGCGCCTGTACGGTCAGGCTCGCCCAATCCGCCGGCTGCGGCAGCCACGGCTCGCTGGTCGAGTCCTCAGGGCTGAAGCCGAACGGCGCCTGCGTGCCCCGCCAGGGCAGCGGAACACGGCATCCGTCCCGTCCGGGATCCACGCCGCCGGAGCGGAAGTGCATCGGGTCGTGCAGCAGCTCGCGAGGCAGCTCGACCTCGGGCAGCCCGAGTTCATCGCCCTGATAGATGTAGAGGCAGCCGGGAAGAGCGGCGGTGAGCAGCGCGGCCGCGCGCGCCCGCCGGGTTCCGAGGGCGAGGTCCGTCGGCGTGCCGAAGCGCTTGGTCGCGAAGGCGAACGAGGAGTCCTCCCGTCCGTAACGGGTCACCGGGCGGGTGACGTCGTGGTTGGAGAGCACCCATGTGCTCGGGGCTCCCACCGGCGCGTGCACCGACAGCATCAGGTCGATGGACTGCCGCAGCTGGCCGGCATCCCACCCCCGCGACATGAAGTCGAAGTTGAACGCGGTGTGCATCTCGTCGGGGCGCAGGTAGGCGGCGAACCGGTCGGCGTCGGGCAGCCAGATCTCGCCGACGAGCACGCGGGTTCCCTCGTAGGAATCGGCGATGGCCCGCCAGGACCGATAGATCTCGTGCAGCTCGTCGCGGTCGGTGTTGGGATGCTCCCCTGGGCCGGGGTTCTCGGGCACCTCGGGCAGGGCGTCGTCTTTCACGAGCAGGGCGGCGGAATCGATGCGCACCCCCGCGACACCGCGATCGAACCAGAACCGCAGGATGCTCTCGTGCTCGGCCCTGACATCGGGGTGGTTCCAGTTCAGGTCGGGCTGCTCGGGAGTGAACAGGTGCAGGTACCACTCCCCCGGCGTGCCGTCGGGATTGGTCGTGCGCGTCCAGGTTTCGCCGGCGAAGTTGGAGACCCAGTTGTTCGGCATCTGGTCGCCGCCGGGGCCGACGCCGGGACGGAACCAGAAGCGCTCCCGCTCGGGCGACCCGGGCCCCGCGGCGAGCGCCGCTTGGAACCAGGGGTGCTGGTCGCTGATGTGGTTGGGAACGATGTCGATGATGGTGCGGATGCCCAGGGCGAGCGCCTCGGAGATCAGCAGCTCGGCCTCGTGAAGCGTTCCGAAGGCGGGATGGATGTCGCGGTAGTCGCTCACGTCGTAGCCCCCGTCCGCGAGCGGAGAGGGGTACCAGGGGTTGAACCAGATCGCGTCCACGCCGAGCTGCTTCAGGTACCAGAGGTGCGATCTCACGCCGGCCAGGTCGCCGGTACCGTCTCCATTGCCGTCCGCGAAACTGCGCACGTACACCTGGTAGATGACCGCGTTGCGCCACCACAGGGCGTCATCGCCCGCAGCGCCCAGCACTCCCGTGTCCAGCACCGACATCGTCACCCGGGGAACTCCTCGTCCGTTCGCACGGGGAAGTCCGTGCGCGCCGGCGACAGTATCTGAACGACGTCATCGGCGTGCTGCCGAACGTAGTGTTTGTAACAGAATGACGCAACAAATCAACAGAACGCAATCTGCTTGCGCGAATTTACGTCTGCTTTCGCGCGCTGTGATGTAACCGTGACCATCTGCGGTCGCCGCGAGGGCGCGAGAGGTCAGGCCGCAGGCGTAGCGGATCGGCCCGTGGAGGCACGCACGACGAGCTCGGGCTCGAAGAAGAGCTCGTCGACGATGGGGGAACCGCTCGTCATCTGGCGCATCAGGAGTTCGACGATCATGCGTCCCATCGATTCGATGGGCTGGCGCACCGTCGTCAGGGGCGGATCGGTGCAGTTCATCAGCGCGGAGTCGTCGAAGCCGATGACCGAGACCTCGTCCGGAACCCGCAATCCCGCGCGCCGGACTGCTCGCACCGCACCCAGGGCCATGGGATCGCTCGCGCAGATGATTCCCGTGACCCCGTCCGCGATGAGCCGGGTGGCGGCGGCCTGCCCGGCTTCGAGGGAGTACAGCGAGTGCACGATACGGCGCTCGCTCAGGCGGATGCCGGAGGTCTTCGCGATGCGCTCGGCCGCCTCGAGCTTGCGGCGGGAGGGCATGTGATCGGTCGGCCCCAGCAGGATTCCGATCTCCGAGTGCCCCAGTTGGAGCAGGTGCCCGAACGCCTGCTGCATCGAGACGCTGTCATCGCACGAGACCGTCGCGAAGTCGAGGTCGGGAACGGGTGCGTTCACGAGCACGGTCGGAAGGTTGAGTTCGCGGAGGCGGTCGTAGTGATCGTGCGACGTGTCGGCCTGAGCGTAGGCGCCGCCCACGAAGATCACTCCGGAGACGTGCTGATGAAGCAGGAGCTCGACGTAGTCGGACTCCGAGATCCCGCCGGCCGTCTGGGTGCACAGCACCGGCGTGTAGCCGTTCTGCGCCAGACCGCCCGAGATGACCTCGGCGAACGCGGGGAAGATGGGGTTCTGGAGTTCCGGCATGACCAGCCCGACCAGGCGGGCGCGCTCTCCGCGCAGTTTCGTGGGGCGCTCATAGCCCAGCACGTCGAGCGCGGTGAGCACGGTGCGGCGGGTGGATTCGCTCACGCCCGGCTTGTCGTTGAGCACGCGCGACACAGTGGCCTCGCTGACGCCCACCTTGCGCGCCACATCCGCCAACCGCCTCGACATGGCGAAAGCATACGTCAGGCGCGACACGCCGCGTGGGAGCCGACGTAGCAATGGCCCCTCCGCCGTCGCAGAGGGGCCATCGACTCGCGGAGGCTACTTCGAGGAGCAGGCCGAGTTCACGCCGTTCGCGGCGTCCTGGATGTCACCGGTCGCCTTGGCCTGAGCGTCGGCGTCGGGGTCGCTGCCGTCGGTCGGAACCGTGCCGACGTAGTCCTTGGCGGCGTCGAGCGAGTCACCGAGCTTGTCGAGCGCGTCGCTGACCTTCGAGTCGCTCTTCCAGGTGTCCTCGAGCTTGTCGGTGCGCTCACCCAGGCTGTCGAGGTACTCGGTCGCAGCGCTCTGCGCGTCAGCGTCGCTGAGGTCGCCGGCCAACTGGTTCTGGGCGCCGTTGGAGATGTCGCGAACCTCGGAACCCAGGGTCCCGCAGTCGCGCGCGGCGGTCGTGGCGGAGCCTGCGCTGCCGGAGGCGCATCCGGTGAACAGCAGGGCGGCGGAGACGGCGATGGCCGCTGCGATGGCGGGGCGGGTCTTCTTCATGTGGTTTCTCCCCTAAGAGGTGCTTGTGGAACAGGTGACGCAAAGCCATAATCCTACGCTCGTCGCCGCCGGTGCGTCCCTGACCAGTGCTCGCATTCGCCGCCGTCGGGGCCGGGCGGAGCGCGCCTCTCAGCCCGCGTGCGAGACGGAGGCCCTGCGTCCGAACGCCTCCCGCATGATGGTCTCGCCCAGGCTCGGCTCGCCCTCAGCGGTCGAGACTGCGAGGATGCGCCGCACATAGGCGTCGTCATCGACCTGGCGAACGAGCACTGCCGCGAGGTCGGCGCGCGCGGTGAACTTGCCTGCCACGTGGTTCTCCCCGATGCGATAGTCCGAGACGGCCGGTGCATCGAACAGGCCGGAGGGGCGCACGATCGTCCAGTCGAGGTCAGTGGTGCGCACGAGAGCCTCCATCCGCCGCATGTCGGCGTACACGGTGCGGCCGATGGTGTTGACGATGATCGGCTGCAGCACGCGCTCGAAGAAGAAGCCGCCATGGGCCCCCGCAGAAGGGTCGGTCGCACTCGAGCTCACGCAGGCGAGACGGCGCACGCCGTGGGCGCGCATGCCCGCGAGGATGTTGGCGATCCCGGTCGAGTAGACCGTCACCGGCCGGCGCCCGAAGGGAACTCCGAGCACGGAGAGCACCGCATCCTGACCCTCGATGGCCCGCATCGCGAAGGCGGGGTCGAGAACGTCTCCGCCGAGAACTCGCACCCCGCTCGTCGGGAAGCCGTCGGGATGACGGGTCACTGCCGTCACCACATGACCGGCGGCGGCGGCCTGGTCCACCACGAGCCGGCCCGTCGGTCCGTTGGCCCCGAAGACGACGATTCTCATGCGGCTCTCCTCGCTACTACGCTGTTGTCAGCAATCCAAACTTTACGGAAACAAGATTATATGACTTCCGAAGAAAAGCAATCGACCGAGCGGTCACGCCGTCGCGCCACGACCGACCTCAAGGACGCGTTGCGGGAGTTGCGCGTGCAGCTCTCGGTGCTCAACCATCAGGTCGGGGTGCGCGCCGACCTGCGTGATGTCGACCTCGATTGCCTCGACCTCATCTCCGCCGAAGGACCCCTCGCCCCGAGCGCTCTCGCACGCCTCGCCGGCGTGCATCCGGCCACGCTCACCGGCATCCTGGACCGTCTCGAGCGGGGAGGCTGGATTCGCCGCCAGCGCGACGAGGCCGATCGCCGCTCCATACTCGTGAGCATCGATCCCGCCCGGAATGCGGAGATGTTCCGCCACTATGCGCCGATGAACGCGCGCATGGACGCGGTCTGCGCCGAGTACGACCCCGCCCAACTGGCGCTGGTGGCCGACTTCCTGACGCGCGCAGCGGACGCCGGCCGTTCGGTGACGGAGCAAATGGTGGCGGCGAAGGACTGAGCACGCCGCCGCAGAGTTCACTCTCTGTTCACGTGCGACCTGACGGTCCGAGGCCGAAGCTGGAAGGGCTGACGACCGGAAGGACCTCCTCGTGAACGTGATCATCACCGTGATGCTTGTCGTCGCGGTCGCGCTCTTCTTCGACTTCACCAACGGCTTCCACGACACTGCCAATGCGATGGCCACCTCCGTGGCGACCGGTGCCCTCAAGCCGCGCACGGCCGTGGCGATATCGGCCGTGCTCAACCTCGTAGGCGCCTTCATCTCCACCGAGGTGGCGCAGACCGTCTCGCAGGGCATCGTGCGGGAAGGACAGGACGGCATCGAGATCACACCGGCGCTCATCTTCGCCGGGCTCGTGGGCGCCGTGCTGTGGAACCTCACCACGTGGTACCTGGGCCTGCCCTCCAGCTCGACGCATGCCCTCTTCGGCGGCCTGATCGGCGCCGCCATCATCGGCGCCGGCATCGGCGCCGTTGACTGGTCGGTCGTGCTGTCGAAGATCGTGATTCCGGCCCTCGTCTCTCCGCTCGTCGCAGGCCTTGTCGCGATGCTCGCGACGTTCGCCGCCTACCGCATCACCCATCAGGCCCGATCCCGCGGTTCGCGAGCCGGTTTCCGGCACGGCCAGACCATCTCCGCGTCGCTCGTCTCGCTGGCACACGGCACGAACGACGCCCAGAAGACCATGGGCATCATCACCCTCACGCTCATCGCGGCGGGCTACCAGGACTCCGGTACCGGTCCGCAGTTCTGGGTCATCCTCGCGTGCGGGCTGGCCATCGCGCTGGGTACCTACGTCGGCGGATGGCGCATCATGCGCACCGTGGGCAAGCGCATCACCGACGTGCAGGCGCCGCAGGGCTTCGCCGCAGAGGCCAGCTCGGCGGCGACCATCCTCATCTCGTCGCACCTCGGATTCGCGCTCTCGACGACGCAGGTGACCTCGGGCTCCGTCGTGGGAGCCGGGCTGGGCCGGCGCCTGGCATCCGTTCGATGGGGAATCGTCGGACGAATCGGCATCGCGTGGGTGATCACGCTCCCCGCGGCCGGACTGGTCGGCGGCCTCGCCGCCTGGGCGGCCTCGGCCGGCACGCTCGGACTCGTCATCGTCGCGGTGGTGGCGCTCGCGGCCGGTATCGGCATCTTCACGCTCGCACGCCGCAACCCCGTCACCCGTGAGAACGTCAACGACGTCGAGGACGCTCCTGCATCCTCGACGCCGGCGACGGTCGGAGCAGAGAGGGCATGACCATGGCGGTATCGACCTCCGGCATTCCGGCCGGCGTGGTGCGGGCGGCGGTAGAAGGCCAGTGGCTCGGCGTGGACTGGGGCGCCTTCCTCGTGGTGCTCGTCGTCACCCTCCTCGCCGGGCTGGCGACCGTCATCTTCTACTCGCTCGGCCTGCGTCTTCTCGCCGTCGGCGCACCGGACGACGAACTCGACGAGACCGCGCGCGACGGCGTGATCACCGCGCCTCGACTGTCGGCGCGGCCGGCGCTCGCCACGGTCGGGGCGGTGCTGTGCTTCGCCGTGAGCGGCGGCGCCGTTCTCTACGGCCTTTACCTGCTCATCCCGTTCTTCCACTGAGCGCGCGCCGCCCGCCCACCGGGCAGACGACGAACGCCCCGACCGAGGCCGGGGCGTTCCAAGGGGCTGATCAGTACCAGTTCATCGACTGGCTGTGACTCCAGGCCGAGCAGGGCGTGCCGTAACTGCCCTTGATATATCCCAGCCCCCAGAGAATCTGGGTGCGCGCGCTCGTCTGCCAGTCCGCACCGACGGAAGCCATCTTGCTGCCGGGAAGCGCCTGGGGAATGCCGGTCGCGCCCGATCCGCCGTTGGATGCCTCCACACGCCAGTTCGACTCCTTGGTCCAGAGCTTGTCGAGGCACTGGAACTGGTCGTCGCCCCAGCCGTACTGGGCCGCCATCAGATCGCGCGCCTGTGCGCGAGCGCCGACGGGCGTATTGGCGACGCGGGCTGCTTCGGCTGCGGCGGCAGCCTGCGCAGCAGCCGCGGCATCCGCGGCGGCGACCGCATCCTGGGTCTGCTGCGCGAGGGAGCGTGTGTCGTCGGTGAGCTTGACCACTCGACCGACGGAGAGCAGTTTGTAGTCCGCGAGCTGCGCCGTCTTCTCCTGGAGGGCCGAGGCGTCGACCTTCGAGGTCGCTGCGGCGAGCACCTGCTGGGCGCTGTCGAGAGTGGCCTGCGCCTGCTGTGTGGCCCGATAGGCCGCGACGCGCGAGTAGACGTCGAGCTGGTCGTGGTCCAGCGCGCCCTGCTGGTTGAGCGCCGCCGTTGAGCGCTCCGCCGCGGTCTGGGCGGTGGCCGCGTTCGCAATGAAGGGGGCCGAGAGAAGGGTGCCGGCGATGACGAGGGCGCCGGCGCTGCCGGCGATGAGTTGGGTGCGCTTGCTGAAGCGCGAGTTCTTGATGTGGCGGTGCACGAGGGTCCAATGGTCGGGCTTCCCTGCTGCGGGCGCCTCGGGGTGGCGGCCGCACGGAACGTACCTCGGGTGTACGGACCTGCAGGCTGGTCGGCGCTCGGGACGGGCTCGAACGCACAGCGCAGCACGCCCCGATCACCGGATGCGCGGTGCCACACTGTCCCTGACGCCGGTCGGGAGACGAGCGGCAGGTGAGATGGCGTTCGTCGACGGAGCCGGCGAACGCAGATCACCCTAAGAGGGCGCCCTGAGCGAGTTCTGTGCTCGTCCTGAGCGACCTCTGACAGCCGTGGTCGCGCGAACTCCACCAGGGCGTCGCTCGTACCCGGCCGCAGTCGCCCCCTCTAGAGTGGACGCGTGACAGATCGGCCGGGCACCTTCGATGGCGTGCACCGTCGGAACCTCTCGCGCGTGCTGCGGCTCGTGCACATGCACGGGCCCCTCTCTCGGGCGCAGCTGACCGCACGCACCGGCCTGAACCGCTCGACGGTCGCAGCGCTTGTCGCCGAGCTCGCCGAGCAGCGTCTCGTCGACGAACGACCCCCGGATCCGACCAACAAGGTGGGGCGGCCCTCACCCACCGTCGCTCCCAACGCCGGCGTCGTCGCCATCGCCGTGAACCCGGAAGTCGACGCCGTCACCATCGCGGCCGTCGGCCTCGGCGGCCGGATCGTCGAGCGGGCGCGCATCGACGTGGACCACACGATCACTCCCGAGGAGACCGCTCGGCTCATCGCGACCACGCTGGCGGGCTGGCGGGCGGAAAGCCTGCACTCCGCTCGGGTGAGCGGCATCGGCCTCGCCGTCCCGGGCCTGGTGCGCGCCTCCGATGGACTGGTGCGTTGGGCGCCGCACCTCGAGTGGACCGATGCGCCACTGGCTGGACTCGTCGAATCGGCCACCGGCCTTCCCGTGCGCATCGCCAACGACGCCTCGCTCGGATCGCTCGCGGAACACCTGTTCGGCGCCGGGCGCGACGTGAACGACATCGTCTACCTCAACGGCGGGGCGAGCGGCATCGGCGGCGGAGTGATCGTCGGCGGACGTCCCGTCGGCGGCTCCGGCGGGTATGCCGGCGAGTTCGGCCAGAACCGCCCCGGCATCGCCAATGCCGAGGACCGTCGGGCGCCGGGCGGCGTGCTGGAAGACGAGGTCAGCCGGCTGTTCCTGCTCGAGGCGGTCGGCCTGAGCACCGCCGACGAGCCGACGCTGGCCCGGGCGCTGTTCGAGTCGGGTGACCCCGCCGTCGGCGCCGAGCTCGCCCGGCAACGACGCATCCTCGCGACGGCGCTGACCAACGCCATCAACGTGCTGAACCCCTCGGTCGTGATCCTCGGCGGGTTCCTGGCGACGCTCGTGCAGAGCGACCCGAGCGATTTCGAGAGAACCGTGGAGCTGCAGGCGATTCCGGCTGCCTTCGAGGGCACCAGCATCCGGATCGCGGAGCTCGGCGAAGACCGTCTGCTCATCGGAGCGGCACAGATCGCCTTCGAGGCACTGCTCTCAGATCCCCTGACCTGAGAAGCCGTTGGCGCTCGACTGCTCGAGAGGCGGTCGGCAGAGCGCAGGTCCGTGTTCCTTGGCCCCGAATGGCGCCACGTCAAGCGGGTTGTCGCTATCCATGGGCGATCGTAACCTCGCACTATGAAGCACCTCACGTACGCAGAGAAGTCACTGCTCGTGGGCGATGAAGCGGCCGGCCTACTGCTCGAATACGCGGCCGCTCTCACCCGCAGCTCCAGTGGCGATACCGTCGAGGTGAAAGCGGTGGGCGCGGATGGGGCCGACGTCGTCGCCACCTTCCTTCTCGGGGCCGGCTCTCCCCTCATGGTCGAGAGCAGCGACAGTTCGATGGTGGAACCCGATAACTCGGCGGCCGAGGTGTACCTGCGAGACCATCTGCGCATCCTCAACGCACACCCGCAGGGGCTGCCTGTCGGTCAGGCCGACCTCGCCCAGCTCGAGGAGGACTTCCTCGACGACTGAGTTCGGCCGCTCAACCCGCGTCCCTCGGATGCGGACTCAGTCGATGAGCTCCCCCTCGGCCTCGAGCGCGGCTGCCAACTGCTCGGCGATGATTCGCGTCAGGTCGATCTCGTATGCCATCGGTGTCCCCCTTCAGGCCGGGCCCCCGCCCAGTGCATCGATCATGCCCCCATAAGTGGGCGCAGGAAAGAGGCTGAAGGTGAATTGTTCCTGCGGAAATCCCCAGCGTCGACCGTCAACGGCGCAGCGCCGTGGGGCGCGGCAGGCCGAGCTGCTCGATGAGGTCGCCGAGCCTGCGGTCCAACTCGACGGCAGCCTGCGTGATCTTGTTGTTGTCGAAGACCGCGAACACCGAACTCGGCTGATCGACGCTCAGCACCGTTCCGCCTGGCCGACTGGAGTGCATCTCGATCCTGAGCGGCAGGTGCAGCATGATGCCGGCGTCGTGACGGAACATTCGGGCGGCCGTGGCGTAGTCGCCGATGAGGTAGCTCGCGCTCTGCACGTCGGCGCCGCCGATGTGCATGATGGCACTCGGGTGATGCTGCCAGAAGGAGACGAAGCCGTGCAGTTCGCTTCCGGCCGACGCCCGCACGAACTCCCGCCATTCCGCACCCTGCTCGACAAGGCGGCGGAAGAGCTCCTCGTCGACAGGCAGGACCTCGGCCTCGAAGGCACTCCGTAACTCGGCGAACGGCACGTCGGCCTCGATCTCGATGCGGTTCACGGAGACCTGCACGACTCGCTCTTCTGCGGGGATACTCATCGGCTCATTCGTAGCAGGTCTCGAGCGGACCGTGGAGGGCCCGAGGCTCGGGAGCCGGGCTCAGACACTCGGCTCGGGCGCGAGCTCAGAGCCGTTCACCCGCATGCGCTCGGGCCGGCGCCTCGCTCGCGTGCACGATCATCTCCGGCCCACGGCTCACGAGCAACCACACCGGCAGGATGGCGATGCACAAGATCGGCAGCACCGTGACGCTGCCGGTGACCGCGACCGCGACGAAAAGCGCGATCCAACCGTCGCGCGAGACCGCCAGTACCATCCCCAGCACGCCGGCGCCTACGGCGACCACGGCCGGAACGGCGGGGACCAGTGCGTTCGAGAGCACTCCGATGGCGACGCCGATGAACACGGCGGGAAAGATGCGTCCGCCGCGAAAACCGGCTGCGGCGCTCACCAGGAGTGCAACGACCTTCACCACGACGATGAGCACCAGTGTTCCGACCGCGTATTCGGCTCGATCCTCGACGAGGGTGTTCATCTGGGCGAGGCCCTTGAAGAGCGTGATCGGGCCGCCGATGACCCCGAGAAGGCCGAGCAGCACCCCGCCGACCGTCACGTAGACCGCCGGGTTGCGCAGGAGGCGGAAGGCGTGGTGCAGCCGGGGGAAGACCGCGGCCGCGGCCAGCCCGAGAGCCGCCGCGACGGCTGCGACGCACACGGCGCCCAGCAGGTCGAGCGGCGCGACCCTGTCATATCCGGGCAGGTCGACCGCGAAGGTGGGATGCACGAGAAGCGTCATGGTCACGGAGCCGGCGGCGGCCGCAAGCAACGGCAGGAACAACCGGTCCCAGAGGGTTCCCCCGCTCTTCAGAGCCGCGACGACACCCGTGAAGACGAGTGCGGCGGCCACGGGTGTGCCGAACAGTGCGCCAATGGTCCCTGCTGCCGCGACCATGACCACCAGGTCGACGGACACCTTGGGCCAGAATCGTCGAACGAGCGCCACGAGGATGGCGGTGTTGATGACGATGATCGGTCCCTCGGGCCCGAGGCTGACACCTCCGGCGAGGGCGAGCACCGTGACGATCACGACCGAGGGAAGGGTGCCGAGACCGACCGGGGGCGCCATGAGCTCGACCGTCGCGGAATCGTGCCCGCCATGGCCGGGAACCAACCAGATCACGAGGCCGACGGCCAGTCCGACGAGCGAGAGCACGCCGAAGATCCACCATCCCGACGCGGGATCGACCCCGAGCGCATCCGGAGCGGCCTCCCAGAGCCAGTGCTCCAGCAGCGCTGCCAGCTCGTCCATCAGGTAGAGAACGAGAGCCGAGACGACGCCGACAACCAACGCCGGAAGCGACATGGCGAGGAGAAACCGCACCGTGTCGACCGCTGGCCGGTCGGCAGCCGAACTGCCGGGATGCTCGCGCGGTGCGCCTTCGGCGCTCATCCGGCCTTCCCCGACGGCGTACCCGAGTCTGCGCAGATGGTCATGCCCACCGTCCGATCGCTGCTCTCGACTGAGCCACAGGCTATCGTCGTCGACGACGCCGAGGGAAGAACGCAGCGGGCGTTCGGTCGGCGCTGCGGCACCGGCACGGCGGTGTTCCGAGCGCTAAACGGCCGCCATGAGCAGCGTGCCGGTTGTCATCGCGACCACCTCGAACCCACCCAGGAAGTAGCGGGTCGGGTTGCCGCCGTCGGTCTCCCGGCGCCGGAGCGACCGCACGACGAGTCGAACGCCATGAGCGGCATAGCCGACGGTGAGCATCAACACGATAACGTGCAGCGGAACGCCGTGGTGCTGCCACCCTGCGACGCCCCTCGCCGCCACCGCCTCATGCCCGGTCACCGCCAGAGCGGCCATGACGACCCCTCCCACAGCCCGATGCAGGGCCACCGGTTGCACCCGGCCCGCGATGCGCACCAGCGCGAACGGCACAGAGGCGAGCGCGCACGCGAAGGCAACGAGCCTCGCGCCCGGAGCAACCTGGGCAAGGACGCAGGCGATCATCGCGGCAAGCATCAGCAGGGCGCCGATACGCGCACGGCTCGAGCCAGTGACGCCGATCACGCAGCAGGCCGATGTCGTCGAGGCGACGTACGCCCCGACGTCCATCGTCATGAGCACCCGCAGCCGCAGGCCGAGCCCACGGCGGCGCCGTGATCGGTGGCGCCATGCCCCGCCCCGCCGTGCGCGGCCGGGTGAATGGTCGCGGGAACGTCGAGCGTGGGGTTGCGATCGAAGAAGCCGTACGGCTTCAGCGTGAACCCGCATGTGTCGACCGGCATGACAGGCCAATCCTCGAGACGCGGAAAGTGCGTCAGGCCGAAGGTGTGCCAGAGCACGATGTCCTCGTCCTCGATGTTGCGGTCCTGCTCGGTGTAGGCCGGCAGGCCGGCTCCGCCCGGATGCAGGTTGACCGTGTAACCGGCAGCCCACAGTTCCTCGGGAGCGTATTTCGTGACCCACAGGTGGTGGGCAGCGAACGTCGAGCGTTTGCGGGCCGGCGCCTCGTCGGCACTGAAGAGTGCTACGCCCGCCTCGGGATGCAGTACGTAGCTCGTCGGCCGCCCGACACGGTTGACCCGGTCGGAACTGCTGATGCTCCACACACGCCCGACGGCGCCGTCGGCGTCACGACGGGCCTCGGACTCCGTGTGCAGGCGGGTCAGTCGCCGGTCGATCGCGTTGCCCCACGGGTTCGCGTGCGAGACGGGAACCCTGACGACGTCGATCTCGTCGACCGAGTTGCGCGCCCCGTCGACGGCCATGTCGAGCCGGGCGCAGAACAAGTGCTGGTGCACCGGGGCGCCGAGGCGCGGGGCGAGCGGCGTGGCGTACGGGTAATCACTCCCGTCGTGGGCTCCCGTGAACACAATGCCGGTGGCCTTCGCCTCCACCTCGAAGGTGCCGTCGAGATAGAAGTAGAAATAGAAGCCGTAGTCGTAATTGCCGACGGTGGTGAAGAACGAGACCACGAGACGACGCTGCCTGCGCGTCTCCGACGTGTGCGTGAACTCGTCGTTGTGCTTCCAGAGGATGCCGTAATCCTCCTCGTGGATGCAGATCGCATTGCTGATCACTCGCGGTCGGCAGAAGTCGTCGGCCACCACGGCGTCGAGATAGACGATCTCTCCCAGGCAGTCGCAGCCCAATTCGAGGGAGTTGGCCAGCCGCCCGAACTGGTACTCGCCGGCGTCGTAGTAGTTCTGCCAGCCGTGCGTGGGTGTCGGGTCGGCGTAGTTGACGACCATCTCGGAGATCGAGGCGCGGTACAGCACCGAACGACGCTCGCCGCGGTAGCTGAACCCGACGTCGTGGAGCGTGAGGCCTTCGCGGCCGTTGAAGCCGACGCGCAGGTCCCAGTTCTCCCAGCGCAGCACACCATCTTCGATCGCGAAGCTGACGCCCTCGGGCTGGGTTATGGAGATCGGCTTGAGGGTTGTGCGCAGGGGGCCGCGCACCTCGGGGTCCAGGTAGTCCCCCGACTCCGTCGGAATGTGCTCATGCTCCGTCTCGATGAGCTGCACCACGATCTGTTCCGTGGCGTCGACGTGGGCGACGACGCCGTCGATGGGGTGCGCCCACGGCAGGTCGGCCTGGTCCTCCTGGAAGAAGGCCAGCACGCGGAACATCCGCCGCCCCTCCTCGCCCTCGTAGCCGAAGATGCCGGCTGTGAGCGGGCAGGTGCGCACCTTGGTCAGGTCGTCGACTCCGCGACGCTTCATGGCCGCGATCCAGCGCTCGTCGTTCTTGACGACCCGGTCGACGATGTCGAACTCCTCATCGAGCACCGGCGCCGTCCCCTCGGTTCGCGGGTCGAGCTCGCGGGTGTGCACGACGACGCCTTCGGTCACATCGGTCACGGTCTCGGTGACGGCGCCGGTGGCGACATCGAGCAGGAGCGCCTCGACGTGACGGCGGGCTCGCGCGGCACGCTCAGGGTCGAGCACGTCGCGCTTGTGCGGCTCGCGGAGCATGACGTAGGTGAACCGAGTCGTGGCGCCGACGAGGCCGGCGGCCGTCAGAACCTCGCGGGCGCGCTCGATCTCCGCACCGGACAACGGCGTGAGCGGGTGGGGCGCGGGAATCGTGATGGGCGCAGGCATGTGGTTCTCCTCTGACCGTGAGCTCCGATTATATTGACTGTCCAGTCAAAAACAATTCGAAGCGTCGATGCCGGGCATCGGTCAGGATGAACGCATGCCCAAGATCGTCGATCACGAGCAGCGTCGCCGCGAGATCGTGGACGCGTACCTCAGCGTGCTCGCGAAGCAGGGGATCGCCGGTACGAACGGCCGCTCGGTCGCCGCTGAGCTCGGCGTCGTGCCCGGAACGCTGTGGCACTACTTCCACTCGTTCGAGGACATCGGCGAGGATGCCGCGCTCCACGGCATTCAGCGCACCCTCGCGCGCATCGAGCGACGCGCCGGCGGCCTGCGCGGCCTGCCAGCCCTTCTCGCGATCGGCGAGGAGATCTTGCCGACCACCGAGGTCACGCGTGAGGAGGCCCGGGTGGTCGTGGCGTTCTGGGGTCAAGTGCACTCGGGTGGCGACGCCCGGTCCGCGTTCGGACGTGTGCGCGAATTCACCGAGCTGACGACGTCGGCCCTTCAGCAGGCGGTCGATGACGGCGAACTGATCGCGCAGACGCCGGTCGGGGCGCTGGTGCGACTCATCGACTCGGTCTACGCCGGCGAGCAGGTGATCTCCGCAGCCGACTCCTCGGAGAACGACCCGGACACCGTGCGACGGGTGCTGGCGACCTGCGTAGCGCCGTGGCTCGCCGATGCCGACTCCCCCGCATCCCTCACCCTGCGTACCTGGCTGGGCGAGGTCTGATCACAAATCGTCCTGAGTCCGAGGGGTCAGCGCGAAGTCGACGATCGTCTGCCCGAGCGCGATGGCCGCGTCGCGCAGCGCGCGCGTGGCATCCGGACCGACGCAGTGCTGCGCGAACTCGGGTTGGTGGTTGGTGGCCGGGAGGCTGTCGATGCCGATGTACGGGTGGATGGCCGGAACGACCTGCGACACATTCCCCATGTCCGTGGAGGCGCGATTCATGCGGCCCGACCCCGACGTGTCGAAGACGCGGCCCAGCGCCTCGGCGTTCGCGCGGTAGAGCTCCAGCGCGCGAACGTCGTTGCGGAACTCCGAGTAGGGCTTGCTCTCGGGCGTGAGGGTGAGGGTGGCTCCGGACGCGAGCGCCCCGGCCTCGAAGCAGCGCACCACCTTGGCCTCGATGAGCTCGAGCTCACCGAGAGTCTCGGCACGCACGTACCACCGCCCCTCCGTGAGGTCGGGAATGACGTTGGGAGCCTGGCCGCCGTTGGTGACGATCCCGTGCACCCGCGATCCATCCGGAAGCTGCTGGCGCAGCAGGCCGATGGCCACCTGAGCGACGACGAACGCGTCGTTCGCATTGACGCCCTGCTCCGGGTAGGCGCCCGCGTGCGCCGAGGCCCCGTCGTAGCGCACGTGCGAGTGTGAGACGGCGAAGGGGCGTGCCTCAGCGACGTCGACCGGTCCGGGATGTGCCATGACGGCGAGGTCGAGGCCGGAGAACGCCCCCCTGTCGAGCAACTCGATCTTCCCGCCGCCGCCCTCCTCGGCCGGGGTGCCGTACACCTCGATCGTGATGCCCAGCTCATCAGCGAGCGGGGCGAGGGCGGATGCGATGCCGACCGCGATCGCGGCGATGAGATTGTGACCGCACGCGTGCCCGAGTCCGGGCAGGGCGTCGTACTCGGCGCAGATGCCGATCCGGGTGGCGCCCGTGCCGGAGATGCCGAGAAAAGCGGTCTCGAACCCGAGATAGCTCGCGGTGACCTCGAACCCGGCTGCGGTGAGAACCTCCGCGAGCCAGCCGGACGCACGGTGCTCCTGCCACGCCGTCTCGGGGTTGGCGTGAATCAGTTCGGAGAGCTGCACCAGGCGGTCAAGATCGGCGTCGACCCGCGAGCGCACCTCCTCCTTGAGCACCTCAGCCGACCGAGGAACCTCACTCATCACCCGGTACCCCGTACCCGGGAGCGGCCGCCGGGTGCAGGCCGCGCACGATGTAGGCGTCGCGCTGCGGCATCCATACGTCGGTCAGGATCTCGCTCAGCTCCCCCACCGGATCGGCCGACCAGTCCACGCGCAGATCGGAGACGCGCCAGCCGGCATTACGCACGACGGCGAGACCCGCCGAGTGCACGGGCCCTTCCTCGCCGCCGGCGTCCATCGCGGCGGTGAGAGCGGCCAGCAGCCGGCTCTCGAGTTCGCCCGCGCTCGCTTCGAAGGCGTCGATCATCCGTTGCGGCACGTCGGGGCGCGCGAGCATGTTGCCTGCTGCGACAGCGCTGGCCGACCGCGCCTCACCGAAGACTCCGAGCACGTGGGCGCCTGAGTAGACGGCCGAGCGCCCGCCGGCGTCGATCGCCATCAGCTGCCGGTACTCGATGTCGGCCGTCGACCCCACGACGTCGCGCATCGCTTCGTCGACCGGCAGCCCGCGCCCCAGCCCCCGGAGCAAGCGTGGCCCGAGTCGGGGATCCGTGATGTTCTGCGAGTGCGCGCCGCCAACGTTCTCGGTGAGATTCACGCAGCGGGCTGCGACGGCGGGCGACGACGAGCAGATGGCCGAGCCGATGGCGCCGGTCTCGTCGACGGCGAGGATCGAGAACGTCATGGCGTGGCCGTCTCGCTGAGAACGGCGGTGGCGTCGATCTCGACGAGCCACTCCGGTCGCGCGAGCGCTGAGACGACGATGCCCGTCGAGACCGGGTAGACACCCTTCAGCCACCTGCCGACGACCCGATAGACCGGCTCGCGGTACCGCGGGTCGACGAGGTAGATCACGATCTTCACGACGTCGCGCAGGCTCGAGCCAGCTTCCTCGAGAAGCATCGCGATGTTGGCCATCGCCTTCTCGGCCTGTGCCTCGACGTCGCCGATGCCGACGGACTCTCGCGTCTCGAGATCCTGCCCGATCTGACCGCGCAGGTACACCACTCCATTGGCCACGACCGCCTGGCACAGGTCGTTGTCGAGGTTCTGCTCGGGGTAGGTGTCCTTCGTGTTGAACGGTCGGATGCGCGTATGGGTCGACATCAGAATGCCCCTTCTGGTGCGGCTGCGGCCGCCGCCTGCCGGTCATAGGCGAGGTAGCCGCGTTGGATCGCGATGTGGTCGGTCACGTACTTCGCGTCGTGCCAGACACCCCAGATGAAGCTGGACCCGCGCCGCGACTGCCAGGGAAGGCCCAGAAAGTAGACGCCCGGTTCCCTCGACACTCCGCGCTGTTGCTCCGGTCGCCCATTCTCGTCGAACGCGTCGACGTTCAGCCACCCGTAGTCGACGCCGAAGCCGGTCGCCCACACGATCGAGGTGATACCGGCATCCGCGAGGGCGAGCTCGAGCAGAGGCGACGTGGCGTCCTGCGGCTGTGGACCGAGGGTGCGCGCCTCGGGGTCTTCTGGCAAGTCGAGCCCGTTTCGAGCGATGTAGTCGTCGGCCTCGTCCAACAGCGACAGCAGGTTGGCGTCGCCGTTGGCGATGTTCCTGTGCAGGTCGGGAGCGAAGTACACCGTCCCGTCCTCGAAAGCCGTGGTTCGGCCGACGAGCCGGATGCCACTCTCGGACAGGGCACGGAAATCGACCGTCTTGCCACCGTCAGCGCCGCTGACGGCGATCGTGACGTGTTCGGCTCCGAGCGCCGGAGCCGAAGCGTCCCACTTGCCGAGAACGCCGAGCCACCAGACGAAGTCACGGCCGCGATAGCGCCGCGGGGGTCGATCGTGCGGACCGACCGAGAGGTAGACCTGACGGCCCGATTCTTGGATCTCGGCCGCGATCTGCACCCCCGACGATCCCGCGCCAACGACGAGCACGGCGCCGGGCGGCAACTGCCGGGGATTGCGGTAGGAGCTCGAGTGCAGCTGAAGGATGCCGGCGTCCTCCGGAACGAGGGAGGGGATGACCGGGTGCTGGAAAGGCCCCGTCGCTGCTACGACATAGCGCGCATCAATGATCCCGGCGGTGGTCTCGGCGGTGAAGCCGGGCCGGCCGACGTTCCGACGAACAGAGGTCACCTCGATTCCGCACCGGATAGGGGCGGCGATCATGTTCGCGTAGGCCTCGAAGTAGTCGGCGACCTGCTCCTTGGAGGCGAAGCCCTCGGGATCCACGTGGGCGATCGCGAGCTTGGGAAACCGATCGTGCCAGGCGGGGCCGTTGGCGACCAGCGAATCCCATCGCTGCGACCGCCAGCTCTCCGCAATGCGATCGCGCTCGACGACGAGGTGGGGGATGCCGCGCTCGCTCAGATGATCGCTCATCGCCACACCGGCCTGACCGGCCCCGACGACGAGCACCTCGACCTCTTCGCTCGCCATGCGAACTCCCTCCGTGATCTGCCAAGTCTGAAGAGGGCGCCTCGATCTGTAAAACAGACAAAAGCGCCGAAACGAATCATCAGAATCGATCTGGAAACATGGCCTGCGCCGCTCCACCCCACTTGGCCGCATCCTCTGCTGCCGGGTGCCGTGATCCTCCGGCCCATCACCGGGACAGATGTGGTGCAACGGAATCTTCCGTTCGGAGAACGAACCGGGGCATGCGTACTCTGCCCAGAAGCCCTGATTCCCTCGTCGAGCAGTGGTCGGCGCCGCACACACCAGGAGAAAGCCCATGATGACTTCCCCGACCCTGCAGCTCGACGGGCGAGCGGTGATCGGCGGGCAGCGCACCTCGGCCGCCTCCGGCGAGACATTCCTCAGCGTCAATCCGGCAACGGGGCAACCGCTCGGCGAGATCGCCAAGGCCGACGTCGAAGACGTCGATCGGGCGGTACGTGACAGCCGCGCCGTGTACGAATCCGGCGCATGGAGCCGCCGCGACGCCGCCGGGCGCGGCGCCGTTCTTCGCGCCCTCGCCGACCTCATCGACCGGGATGCGGAACAGCTCGCGCTGCTCGAGTCACTCGATATGGGCAAGCCGCTGTCACAGACGCGCACGGTCGATGTGCCAGGGACAGCCGCCACTTTCCGCTGGTACGGCGAGCTCGCTGACAAGCTGTACGACGAGGTACCGGCGACACCGCCGGGTTCCACCGCGCTCGTAACGCGCGCTCCGCTCGGCGTGGTCGGTGCGATCGTGCCGTGGAATTATCCGCTCGAGATCGCGGCATGGAAACTCGCGCCCGCCCTCCTGGTGGGGAACAGCGTCGTTCTCAAGCCGGCAGAGGCGACGAGCCTCACGGCTCTGCGATTGGGCGAACTGGCACTCGAGGCGGGGCTCCCCGCAGGCGTGCTCAACGTCGTGCCGGGTTTCGGTTCCGTGACGGGGCGGGCGCTGGGAACTCACATGGACGTCGACGCGGTCACGTTCACCGGTTCAACCGCTGTGGCCAAGCAGCTGATGCTCTACTCCGGTCAGTCGAACCTCAAGCGGCTGAGCCTCGAGGCCGGAGGCAAGTGTTCCAACATCGTCTTCGCCGACACCGAGAACCTCGCCGTTGCGGCCGAGAAAGCGGCCTTCGGAGCGTTCTACAACCAAGGCGAGGTGTGCTCGGCCAACTCACGGATCTTCGTGCAACGCGACGTCTACGACGAGTTCGTCGCGCTGCTGGTCGCCGCCGCCACGCGCTACCGTTCCGGCGATCCGCTCAGCGATGACAGCGGCAACGGCGCGCTCATCACCGAGGCTCACGCCGACAACGTGGCGCGGGCGATTGCCGCAGCCGCCCGAGACGGCGAGCTCATCGGAGGCGAGCGCATCACCCGGGGCGAGTCGAGCGCCTTCATCGACCCGGCCATCGTGCTGGGGCTGCCCCTGACGCACGAGCTGCATCGGGAGGAGGTCTTCGGACCGCTCGTGATCGTGCAAGCGTTCGATGACGAGGATGCGGCCGTCCAGGCCGCGAATGCCACGGACTACGGGCTCGCGGCATCCGTGTGGACCTCCAACCTCTCGCGCGCGCACCGGGTCTCCGAACGGCTCGTGGCCGGCACGGTCTCGGTCAACACCGTCGATGCACTCGGCCTCACCACCCCGTTCGGCGGTTTCAAGGGATCCGGGTTCGGTCGCGACCTCTCCCGCCATGCCATCGACAACTACGTGGGCATGAAGACCGTCTGGTTCCAGCACGGTTAGCGCCGAAAGGCGTGGCCGCCGGGCGCTGGATCCAAGCTGCCCGGCGGCCTCCCCTTCGTCCCGCAGGCCGGCCGCTAAGCGGTAGCCGGGGTGGTCGGCTCCGACGTCGCCTCGGCCGACGCCTCAGGGATTGCCAGGCGCCGGGCTGACGCACGGGCTTCCCAGAAGTAGCCCGCGAGCGCGAGGACCGTGATCACTACGAGTGTGCCCACCGTGAAGACCTCGAAGGTGAGTCGGTTCACGCCCCAGCCGTCGACGAAGTCGTAGTCGATTCCGAAGAGCGACTCCAGCGTTCCGGGGAAGACGGCCACCCACGAGCCCAACAGCACCCACAGGTAGATGACGGCCGTGCAGACCCACAGGCCAGCGCGGCCCCCTGGAACCCGGAACGGGCGCTCCACGTCCGCGAATCGGCGCCGAAGCACGAGCACGGTCGGGAAGATGACCAGATACGAGAGCAGGAGCGTCGAGATGGCGATGATGAGCACCACGCTGAAGACGTCGGCGGTGCTGCCTTCGAGAAGCACCGTCGCCGCCACGCAGAAGACGGAGGCGATGATTCCGGACAGCAGGTTCATGCGAACCGGCGTGCCGAAGCGAGCCGAGAACACCCCGAAGTAGCGGAAGAACGCCCCGTCCGCACCAGCGGCGGCCTGAACCCGGTCGGAGGCGATCATCCACGCGCTCGCCTGCGTCAGCACGACGAAGACGAAGAGAAGCCCAGCGATGAACATGACCGGACCCGACGCCAGTCCATAGACGGTGAAGACCTCACGGAAGGCATCGAGGAACCCGCTCGCCCCCTGCACCTTGGCTGCGGGCAGTACGGCGAGGATCGCGAAGATCGGCACGAGGTAGCAGAGGATCGAGACGGTGCCCGAGGATGCGATCGCCCGTGGCACATCCTTCTGCGGGTTGCGCATCTCCTCGGCGGCGCCATTCGGTGCCTCGAAGCCCACCACGGCGAACAGGATGACCGGGGTCACTGCGAGGAAGCCGCCGAGGGTCGGCGAGAAGTCGCCCACAGCGTAGCCGTGCACGCCGTGACGGAGCGCATAGATGCCGACTGTCACGACGAAGATGAGCAGCAACGCGATCTTCACGATCGCCCCGGCCGCCACGATGTGCTTGCCGTACTGCAGGCCGATGATGGCGGTTCCGATGGCGAGCCAGATGAAGACCAGCTTGAAGACGTAGTCCCAGAGGCTGCCTTCCGGCAGCGGCGAGATGTAGGCGCTCCAGGTCGCCGCCGAGATGAAGACGAGCGATCCGCCCATCCACAGTGGGTTCGTGATCCAGTAGAACATGGTCGCGATGGCGGCGGTCAACTTGCCGAAGGCCAGCCGCACCCAGACGAAGGGGCCGCCCTCTTCATGGAAGGTGCTGCCCAGCTCCGCCATGATGAGGGCGTACGGAATCAGGAAGGTGACGCCGATCACCAAGGTCCAGGTGAACGCCTCGGCGCCGCCGCCCGCGGCGATCTGCGCGACGGTATCGATCGCGATGATCGCACTGAGCGACAGGAAGACGATGTCCATCCTGCCGAGCGTCTTCCTGAAGTGCTGCGTTCGTATGTTTGACGTTTCGATTTCGACGGCAGTCATCGTGGCTCCTATTCTCCGATACGGATAGGGTCGGCCGGCACGGTGCCGTCGCTTGGCATAGAAGCCTGTGCCCAACATCCGCATCTATCAAGTAGAGTTGCGTGAACCACTGCATCACCTTGACAGATGCTGGCCGCGGCGAAATCGCGCCGAAACATGGGCGTAAAGAGAGGGCCGCTGTGACCAGGAAGCCCGACGTCACTCTGGCGCAACTGCGGTACTTCATCGAGGCCGCCACGCAGCTCTCGATGACGCGCGCGGCGGAAGAACTCTTCGTCGCCCAGTCGGCCGTCTCATCCGCCATCGCACAACTCGAACAGCAGGTAGGGGCGCAGCTCTTCATCCGCCAACGCTCTCGCGGGCTCGCGCTGACCCCGGCCGGTCAGCAGTTCCTCGGCGACGCCCGGGCGCTGCTGCTCAACCTCGAAGAGGCGCTCGACACCGCACGGGGAATCGACAACCAGGTGCGGGGCACGATCCGCATCGGCTGCTTCGTCACCCTTGCGCCGTTCATCCTGCCCGCGATCGTGAGCCGCATGCGCATGGCCCATCCGCACGTCGACATCGAAGTCGATGAGCTCGATGCGGATGCCGCCCGGTCGGCGTTGCGGGACGGACGCGTCGAGCTCCTGGTCGGCTACGACTTCGGGCTGGGCGAGGAGGTTCGCAAGAGCGTTCTCTCCGACATCCCTCCCCACGTGCTGGTCTCGGCTGACCACCCGTTGAGCGCCGCGCCGCAGATCTTCCTGCGCGAGCTGTCGCGTGAGCCGATGATTCTGCTCGACCTGCCGCACAGCCGCGACTACTTCCTCGGCATCCTCGCGTCCGTCGGGCTTCAACCCGAGATCCGTCACCGCTCCATGAACTTCGAGACCGTGCGGGCCTTCGTCGCGCGGGGGCACGGTTTCTCGATTCTCAACCAGCGACCACGGCACGACCTCACCTACGACGGACAGCGCGTCGCCGCCCTTCCCATCGCCGACAACGTTCCCTCTCTTCCCGTCGTGCTGGCCGCGCTGCGCTCGGTGCGCACGACGGCGAGGGCCAAGGCCGTCGCCGACGTCGCCGCTCACGTGGTCGCCGAGGTGCTGAACCGCTGAAGCCGCCGGTGCATCAGCGGACGGGTCGCGCCCCTCGCCAGGGCTCAGCCGTGCGCCTGCTCGAGCGCCTGCTCAGCGCGCTCCGGAGCACCCTCGGCGAGTCCGCGGTCGATGCTGCGACGCGACGCGAGCCACATGACTACGCCGACGAGGAACACGATCCCCTCCGTGATCGTCAGGGCCCAGATGATGCCGGGCAGGCCGAACCAGAGGTTGCCGAGGATCACGATCGGAATGAACAGCACACCCTGGGAGATCGACATGACCGTCGCCGGGAGCGCTCGTCCGGTGGCCTGGAACAGCGAGGTGATGAGGCCGGCGAACCCGTTCGCGATCATCGCGACGAGCTGTGCCGTGAGGATGCTGACCCCGATCGCCAGCACGGAAGGGTCGGGCACGAAGGCGCCGAAGACCTGGTCGCGGAAGACGTAGACGACGGCGGAGAAGAGCAGCGCGATGCCGCCCACGGTGATGGCGGATGCGCGCACGGCACTCATCAGGCGCCGGCGGTCGCCGCGTCCGTACGCGTAGGCGAGCAGTGGGAGCACGCCGAGCGTCACCCCCATCAAAAGGAACTCGGGCACCTGCGCGATGCGCACCGCGACGCCCATGGCGGCGAGTGGGCCGTCTCCATAGGCGGCAGCCAGGTTGTTCAGGACCAGCGACGTGACGATGAGGAATGCGGACTGCAGCAGTTCGCCGATTCCCACGCCGAACACCGGCTTCAGCACCGCCGACGAGAGCGTGAACCAGCGCGGCGCGAGGCTCACGTGCTCGCTGTTGCGCTGCAACCAGACGATGAAGTAGACGACGACCGCGAGATTCGAGACACCCATCGCGAGCGCGGCGCCGGCCACACCCCAGTGCAGCACGAGGATGAACAGCACGTCGAAAAGCAGGTTGGCGATCGTGGAGGCGATCAACCCGACCATGACCTGGCGCGATGCACCTTCTGCCCGCACGAGTTGCTCGAGGCAGAAGGCCGCGGCGAGCACGGGCACGAAGGCGAGCATGACCCCGACGTAAGCGCTCGTCGCGTCGGCGGCGGCGGCATCCGCCCCGAGCAGCGCCACGAGCGGATGCAGCAACGACAGGCCGACGCCTCCGACTACCGCTCCGGCGATCGCGGAACCCCAGACGGCGAAGGAGGAGACCCGCTTGATCTCACCGGCTTTCTCTGGATCGTGCTCGGAGGCGCCGAGAAGGCGGGAGATGAGTGCGCCGCCGCCGACGCCGAACACGCCACCGACGGCCATGACGAGGCCGAGGACCGGCGTGCCGAAGGTGACGGCTGCCAGAAGCGCACTGTCGTGGAGCGAGCCGATGAAGCCGGCGTTGATCACGTTGTAGACGGCTCCGACGATCATCGCGGCAGCCATCGGCACGCAGAGGTGCAGGAGGGCACGGAGGATCGGGGCCGTGGAGAGATACCAGCGGTTGCTGCCGACGGCATCCGATTCGGCGGGGGTTTCGAGGGCGATGGTGCTCATGACTGCTCCTTTCCGGGCAGCGCGGAGCCGCCGGGTACGTTCGAGGGCGCGCCGACGAGCGCCGGCACGGCGAGGGGAATGCAAGCGCGGCTGTGCCGCGAGAGGGCGAGGAGGAACGCGTCGAAGACGCGCGCTCGGCTAGGGCCGAGTGGGTTGCGGCAGGTGCGCGGTGATCTTTCTGAGCAGCGTGTTCAGCGCGGCCCGCTCGTCGTCGTTCAGAGGGGCGAGGATGCTCTCATCGGCCTGCGCCATGGCGGCGTCGAAGCCCGCGATGAGTTCTGCTCCGGCGGGCGTCGCTGAGACTCGCTTGCTCCGTTCATTGCCACCCTCCGTTCGACGTTCGATGAGACCGCGTCGTTCGAGCCCCTGCAGCAGGCTCGACACGCTCGCGGCGCTGGTGCGCGTCATCTGGGCGATGTCGCGCTGAATGGAACCGGGATTCTGGACCAGGAAGCCCAGTGCGAACGCCTGCTCATGGGTGAGCTCGCGCGCCCGAATCCAGTCCTCGCCCGCCTTGCGTTGGGCCCAACCGATCCAGCGCACCAACTCCAGGCCGGTGCTGGTTCCCATCGATCGCTCGCTCATATTAGAAGTATGACTGTTAGATCTCTAACTGTCAATCGGCGCTCGCAAGGTCTCGAACCCGCAGTTTTTGTGGGCGTGAGAGCCGCAGCACCCGCGATTTCTGCGAGCTCAGTGCGGGAGTACCCGCCGATTCTGCGTACTCGGCAGTCTGATACAGCCCTGAAGTGACGCAGCAGGTGATCGATCAGGGGGTCGCTAGCGACGAGGGTCCTACCGCACAAGAGTCAACAGCGTCGCCAACCCCACTATGACGAACGGTGGCACGACGTGGGCGAAGGTTCCGTAGAAGTGCCGTGAATACCCCACTCATCAGGCATTTCAGAGCGGAGACGGAGGGATTTGAACCCTCGGTTCCCGTGAGGGAACTCCACCTTAGCAGGGTGGTGCACTAGGCCGAACTATGCGACGTCTCCCGATGCTCGCACGCGAACATACGACAGCAATCATAACCACAGATCGGTGGCCGCCAGAATCGGCCGCGGCCAGCATCCGCCGCATCCCGGGTCATCGGATGGAGCGGAGGGCGTGGGATTCGAACCCACGAGACATTTCTGCCCACCAGTTTTCAAGACTGGCTCCATCGGCCGCTCGGACAGCCCTCCATGGTTGTCGCTCGCCCTTCGCCAGGCTCGGGGAACGAGCCGGTTCGAGGAACGATCAACCGCGGTGAGTCTAACGGATGCGGCGCCGCCGCTACTGGTCGTCGAGGGTGCGCCCCACGCTGCAGGTCTGCTCCGCCGCCGTCTGACCCGTGATGCTCTCGGGCAGTTGAACGGGCTCGGATGGCGCGGCCGTCTGGCCGGGTTCGGTCGGGGCCGGTTCGCTCGGGGCCGGTGCGGCTGGCGTCTCGGGAGTGGCCGACGGCCCATCGGTCGCCTGGCTCCCCTCACCTGTCGCGCCGGGGATGATCGGCTGGTCGGCCGCGAGGGCCTGCATGAGAACGTCCGCGTCATCCTCCCGCGGGCGCAGCCCGCCATCGGCCGCGTAGCTCGGATACTGCACGAAGCTCACGTGGTCGAGCGGGATGTCGGCGAGCGCCTTCGCAATCGACACCATGGTGGTGATGTTGTTGAGCGACGTCGAGAGGGTCATGTTGTCGGCGGCCGCCTTGGCCAGCCCGTAGAGCTTCAACGGGTTCGTGAGGGTGTCGTTGCTCTTGATGGTGCGAGCGAGCGAAGCGAGGAAGACCTGCTGGTTCGAGATGCGCGCGGTGTCGCTCCCCGTGGCGATGCCGTGCCGGGTGCGCAGGAACTGCAGGGCGTCGATGCCCTGCAGGGTGTGCATTCCGGGGTCGAGGAAGAGCCCGGTGTACTCGTCCTCGATCTTCTCCGCGACGCAGACCGGCACTCCGCCGACCGCGTTCGACATGGCCACGACGCCGTTGAACTCGATGGTGGCCGCATACGGAATCTCAAGACCCGTGAGCTGGCTGATGGTGCGGGCCGTGCAGGCGAGGCCGCCGTAGGAGAGGGCGGTGTTCAGCTTGTCGGTGCCGCCGTCACTGCCCGGGGCATCCTCGGCCTCGGAGGCATCGCACTCGGGGATGCGCACGAACAGGTCGCGCGGAAAGCTCACGACCGTCGCGTTCGAATGGTCGTTGGCGATGTGCATGAGCATGGTCACGTCGCCGAGGTGCTCGCCGCGGTCGCCGTACTGGGGGTCGCCCTGTCCACTGTCGCTGCCGACGACGAGCAGGTTGACTCCGCCGGGGATGGCGCCGATCTCGGGAATCGGCAGGGCACTGGGCGTTCCACTCGGGCCCGCGATGGGGTCCAGGTCGATCGTCGGCTTGATGGAACCGGTGACGCTGGCCAGCGCGATGGCGACGACGGATGCGCCGCTCACCAGCAGCACGCAGACCGCGATGCCGAGCAGTCCCAGCAGGGTCGACATCGGCTTGGAGGGCCGCAGGCGGCCGTGGCGCACCAGGTCGCTCAGCGGGGACCTCCGGTGAAGGATGCGAGCGCGTGCGCGAGGCCGTCTTCGTACACGGTTCCCGTCACCTCGGTGGCGGCGCGCTTCACCTCGTCGGGAGCCTGCCCCATGGCGACGGCGCGGCCATGGGCTCCCGCCCAGCGGAACATGTCGATGTCGTTCCGTCCGTCACCCACAGCGAACAGTCGATCGAAGGGGATGTCGAGTGATGCCCGCACCTTCTCGAGCCCGGTCGCCTTATTCACGCCCTCGGGCGCGATGTCGAGCCAGGCCGTCCAGCCGATGGCGTAGGTGACGTGATGCAGGCCCATGCCCTCGACGATAGTGAGGAACTCCTCGAGATCATGGTCGGGAGACACGACCACGACGCGTGTCGCGGGCTGCCCGCTCAATTCGTCGAACTCCACCATGCGGGCATTGTCGAGATTCCACTCGGTCATGCCCTCGGTGTAGAGCCGGAAGCCGTCGGCGTGCTCCACGAGAAAGCGGCCCTGCGGCAACTCGGAACGGATGCGGCGCAGCACCGGTCCCGGATCGAACGTCTCGACCCACTCGCGGCGGTAGCCCGACGCCGCAGTGGGGTCACGGCGCATCACGATGGCGCCGTTCGCACACACCACGAACTCCGGCTCGAGGCCGAGCTCGCCCAGGATCTCGTGCGCCGTCTCCCAGCTGCGCCCGGTGGCCAGCAGCACCTCGTGGCCGAGCTCGTTCACCCGTTCCACCTCTTCGCGCACGAGCGGGCTGAGCGTCTCGTCCTCGTGGATGATCGTGCCGTCCACGTCGAGGGCGATGAGCCAGCGATGCTCGCCGGGGATCGCTCCGGGACCGCCCATCAGCGCACGACCGGCTGGAGCACCTCGATGCCGCCGAGGTACGGGCGCAGCGCCTCGGGCACGCGCACCGACCCGTCCGCCTGCTGGTGCGTCTCGAGCAAGGCGACGATCCATCGAGTGGTGGCGAGCGTTCCGTTCAGCGTGGCCGCCGGAGCCGTCTTTCCGCTCTCGGTGCGGTAGCGGGTTTCGAGCCTGCGGGCCTGGAAGGTCGTGCAGTTGCTCGTCGAGGTCAGTTCACGATAGGCGCCCTGCGTGGGCACCCACGCCTCGACGTCGAACTTGCGGGCGGCGCTGGAACCCAGGTCGCCCGCCGCGGTGTCGATCACCCGGTAGCTGAGCCCCAGCGCGCCGAGCATCTCCTCCTGCCAGCCGAGGAGGCGCTCGTGCTCGGCCTCGGCCTGCTCGGGAAGGGTGTAGACGAACATCTCCAGCTTGTTGAACTGGTGCACGCGGATGATGCCGCGGGTGTCCTTGCCGTGGCTGCCGGCCTCACGCCGGTAGCAGGTCGACCAGCCGGCGTAGCGCAGCGGACCTTTGGAGAGGTCGATGATCTCGTCGGAGTGGTAACCGGCGAGGGCGACCTCGCTCGTCCCGGTGAGGTAGAGATCGTCGTCGGGCAGGTAGTAGATCTCATCGGAGTGCGCGCCGAGGAAGCCCGTGCCCTGCATGATCTCGGGCTTGACGAGCGTCGGGGTGATGAGCGGCGTGAAGCCGTTGCCGAGCGCGCGATCCAGCGCCATCGACATGAGGGCCAGTTCGAGCCGGGCGCCGATTCCCTTCAGGTAGTAGAACCGTGCGCCGCTCACCTTCGCCCCGCGCGTCATGTCGATCGCGTCGAGCAACTCGCCGAGTTCGAGGTGATCGCGCGGTTCGAAGTCGAAGCTCGGGATGCCGCCCACCTCGCGCAGCGTGACGAAGTCGTTCTCGCCGCCTGCGGGCACGCCCTCGATGATGACGTTGCCGATGCCCCGCACGATCTCATCGAACCGGGCCGCCGCATCCGTCGCCTGCTGGTTGGACTCCTTGACGCGGGCGGCGAGCTGCTGCACCTCGGCCACCAGCGCCTTCTTCTCATCGCCGGAGGCCTGCGCCACGCGCTTGCCGAAGGTGTTCTGCTCGGCGCGCAGCCGCTCGAACTCCGAGATGGCCGCCCGCCGGGTGGTGTCGGCGGCAAGCGCCTCATCGACGAGCTGAGGGGAGTCGCCGCGCGCCTCTTGCGAGGCCTTGATGAGGTCTGGGTTCTCGCGCAGGAGGACGGGATCGATCACGCGGATCAGTCTACAATCGCCCATTTGACGGCCGAGGTCGCTCTTGCGGGGCGCGGGAGCGCATGCCGTACCGTAGTGCTCGTGTCCGCCCAACCGGAAGTACGCCGTGCGGCCGTCGTGGCGAACCCGACCAAGGTCGACATGCAGCGGCTGCGCATCGCCGTAAATTCCGCCGCAGCGGCAGCCGGGTGGGGCGAGACGATCTGGCTCGAGACGACCATCGAAGATCCGGGCCACGGGATCGCGGCGCAGGCGGTCGAAGCAGGGGCGGCGATGGTGCTGGCCGTCGGAGGCGACGGCACGGTGCGCGCCGTCTCTGCCACTCTGAGGGGAAGCGAGATCCCCCTCGCCCTCGTGCCGCAGGGCACCGGCAACCTGCTCGCCCGCAACCTCCGCCTGCCGCTGGGCGACCTGACGGCTGCCGTGCACATCGCCTTCGCCGGCGAGACCCGGTCGGTCGATGTCGGCGTCGCGTCGGTGACCACCGAGCACGGCGAGCAGGAGGAGCACGCCTTCGTCGTCATGGCCGGCATCGGCATCGACGCCGACATGATCGCCAATGCCGACCCCCAACTCAAGCGCAGGGTGGGCTGGCTCGCCTACGTCGACTCCGGGGTGCGCGCCATCCCGAAGGCCACGCGCTTCCGCATCCGTTACCGCTTCGATGACCCCGAGCTGCACCATGCGCACATCAGTTCCATCCTCATCGGCAACTGCGGGGTGCTGCCCGGCAACATCCTGCTGTTCCCCGAGGCCCGCATCGATGACGGCGTGCTCGACATCGCCATGCTGCAGCCCAAGACCCTCTTCGGGTGGCTCGACATCTGGCGACGGGTGACCTGGGAGAACCGGGTGCTGCGCCGCTTCTCGGTGGGGCGCCGCATCATCAGGCTCACGGATGCCGCCCGGCCGACCACCATGACGACGGTGCAGGGAGCGGGCATCACCGTCGACCTCGCCGATCCGCGCGTCTTCGAGCTCGACGGCGACGAGGTGAGCGTCGTGCGCACGCTGCGCGCCTGGGTCGACCCCGGCTCGCTGTTCGTGCGGGTGCCCGCACTGGCGGCGTAGCGCGGCGGTCAGGGCGCGGCGATCAGGGGACGACGGCCGGTGCGTGGGCCTCGAGCCACGGAAGGAAGGTTCCGAGGGCCCTGAGAGCGACCAGCCCGTGACCGGTGTCGGCGATCTTCTCGTAGGTCACATCCGCCCCGAGGCCGCTCTGCCGACCGACGAAGGCATCCGTGAGCCCCGGCCGCACGAGCGTATCCGTGTCACCCTGGGCCACGTAGAGGGGAATGCTGATCCGCTCGGCTCCCGGCGTGTTCTCGGCGAGCAGGCTCGCCCACGGCTCGGTCGTGGCCGGGTCGGCCGTGAGGAACGCCCCGACCAGCGGATCGGCGATGGCGTGCAGTTGCGCATTCTGGCCGAGCAGGCAGAGGGCGTTCATCTTCGGCACCGCCGCAGCAGCCGCGGGCGTGAGGATCTCGTCGAGGTCGGCGCCCGGCGTCGTGGGCCCGTAGACCTCGCTGTACGCCGCGAAGGCGTAGGCGCCGATGCTCACGCCGCTCACGTCGACGATGTCAGCCGTCAGGAGCGCGGCGAGGTCGACGGCCGGGGCGGCTACTCCCACAGCCTGCACCGCCAGCTCGGGCGCGTAACTGGTGGCCAGTTGCGCCGCGAAGAGGGCGGCCTGCCCTCCTTGGGAGTGCCCCCAGAGCGCCACACGCGATGAGGAATGCGTCGCGCCGAGCTTTCGCGCCGCTCGGGCGGCGTCGAGCACATTGCGGCCCTCTGTCTCACCGATGAGGTACGACGGCGGCCCGGGCAGTCCCATGCCGGAATAGTCGGTGGCCGCAACGACGTAGCCGCGCTTCAGCAGGTCGGTCAGGCCCTCGATGTCATCGAACGGGTCCACTCCCACTGAGGGACCGCATCGGGGAGCCGTACCGGTGGTCGGATGGGCCCACGAGATGACGGTGCGCCCACCGGAGGGTGCCGGCGCCGTCGGCGCGACGATGACGCCCGAGACCTGGATGTCGTCGCCGCCGAGGTCCGTCGAGTGGTACACGACGCGCCAGCCGCGGCTGCCGCTCGGCGGGTTGTCGATGACGTCGGCGCGCACGATCGATCCGGGTGCCGCCTGTTCCGCCGGCGCCGTCGGGCTCGCATAGAAGGGCGCATCCGTGCGTTTCTGCTCGAAGCCCTCGACGAGTCGACCCTCGAACGAGCACCCGGCGAGGGCGAGGACCACGGCGAGCGCCCCGGCGTGGGCCGCTCCACGCCTACGACGACCGATTCCCCGCAGCGCTCCGTGCATCTCAGCCCCTCCGAGCCCGCGAGCCGGAGGCCCAGCGCACGCCGTAGTACGCCACGAGTGCGAGGGTCGACGCGAACAGCAGGGTTGCGCACGCCGGAATCACGAGCACCTCGAGCACGTTGACCCAGGCCCAGTCGGTGTTCGCGTACTCCTGCTCGCGCAGCCGATCGGGCAGGGCCAGAACGAGGGCGACTCCCCCGCCGGCCACCCCGGCGAGCCCGAGCACTCCGGCAGCCCACAGTGCGAACTCCCAGGGGTTGCGGGGCGGCGTCATCGCGTCGCCCGCTCTCTACCGCGCCAGTGCAACGCGTGGAACAGGGTCAGGGCCACCATCGCGGCGAGCCCGACACCGACGGCCGTCGGCGCGACGGTCCACGCGGTCTGAATGAAGATGTCGCCGGCGGTGAGCGATGGCACGAAGCGCGAGGTGGGGGTGGAAGCGGCCTGCACGATGAACCACGCGCCGGCGACGACGAGGACGGCGCTGACCACCCAGAGCGCGATCAGGAATGGGTTTCTCCGATCAGGACCCGGATGCGTCGCGGCGTCCGCGTCCTCGGCGTCGGCGTCGGCGTCGAGGTCCGCGTCGGCTTCGGTCTCATCGACGACTGGGCGACCAGCATCCGGAGCAGGCCGGTCTCGGGCGGGCGGCAACACGCCGGGTGTTCCCACGCCGATGCCACCGGTCGGATTCTTCAGCGACGACGAGAACAGCGGGCGCTCGGAATCGGTGCCCCGCGCGGGCCGGTCATGTCGTTCCGGGTCGTATCCGCGCTGGAAGCGCGGGTCGAAGCGAGGGTCGATGCCCACCGGCCGAGGGGATTGCGCTTCCCCTTCATCCGCGCCCTCACCCTCCGGCTGCGGTTCGGGAACGTATCCGCGCTGGAACCGCGGATCGAAACGAGGATCGTAGGGTGATCTGACGTCGTCGTCAGCGGGCGTGGTCATCTCCGCTTCCCCTATATGCCGTTCTCGGCACCCGCGTCGGGTTCCCCGCTCAGGATGCCGCGCAGCCAGTCACGTGCCTCGATGAACACCCCGTCGTCATAGCGCGAGACGAACTCGATGGGGCGTTTGTCGGCGCGGGGGTAGGAGCCCAGGAAGATCACCTGGGGGCTGAATCGGCGCAGGCCGAGCAGCGCGTCAGCGACGCGTTCGTCGTGCAGGTGGCCGTCGGCGTCGACGACGAACCGGTAGCGCCCGAGGGCGTCGCCGACCGGACGGGACTCGAGCAGGCTCAGGTTCACACCGCGGGTCGAGAACTGCTCGAGCATCTCCAGCAGCGCGCCGGGGCGATCATCGGGCAATTCGACGATGAGGCTGGTCTTGTCGGCACCGGTACGCTCCGGGATGTCGCGGATGCGGCTGACGAGCACGAATCGCGTGACGGCGTTCGGGTTGTCGCCGATGTTCTCGGCCAGCACGACGAGATCGTGGTGGTCGATGATGCCCGGAGGAGCGATCGCGGCATCCGCCTGGCCGCTCTCGAAGAGCTCGGCCGCCGCCGCCACGTTGCTCGATGAGGGGATGTGGCCGTGCTCGGGCAGGGTCGCTTCCAGCCACCCGCGGCACTGGGCGTAGGCCACGGGATGCGCGTTGAGCACCTTCACGTCGGCGAGCGTGGTTCCGGGTCGCGCGACGAGCACGAAATTCACCGGAACGAGGTATTCACCGATGATGCGCAGCCCTGGCACGCTCGCGAGCGCATCCTGAGTGGCCGAGACCCCGCCCTCGATCGAGTTCTCGATCGCGATCATGGCGGCGACGCTGCGCCCCGAGACGACGTCGGCGAACGCCTCACCGACGTTGTTCACGCTGCGCCAGTGCTTTCCGCGAGCGGCATCGACCTGGGCCAGTGCGGCCTCGGTGAACGTTCCGGCAGGCCCGAGGTAGCTGTAGCTCTCGGCGGCGGCGCTCACGTCTGGCATGCCGACAGCCTACTGAGCGCTGCAACCGCTCTCGATATCCACGGGGCCCGGGTGACAGACTGGGCTCATGACGGATCGCGCAGGAACGCCCGCAAGCCCTTCGGACCTCATCGACGTGGACGCGCTCATCCGCGCGTACCACGAGCTGCGACCGGATCCCTCGGTCGCCGAGCAGCGGGTGGTGTTCGGCACCTCGGGGCACCGCGGCTCCTCGCTCACCACCTCGTTCAACGAGTGGCACATCGCCGCGACCACGCAGGCGATCGTCGAGTACCGGGCCGGCCAGGGCATCAAGGGCCCGCTGTTCATCGGCGCCGACACGCACGCGCTCAGCGCTCCCGCCATGACCACGGCACTCGAGGTTCTCGTCGGAAACGACGTCACCGTTCTCGTGGACGCCTACGGCGACTTCGTGCCGACGCCCGCGCTCTCGCACGCCATCCTGACGTGGAACAACGATCCGGCCCACCGTTCGAGCGGCCAGACCGCCGACGGCATCGTCGTCACCCCGAGCCACAACCCGCCCTCCGACGGCGGGTTCAAGTACAACCCTCCGCACGGCGGCCCCGCAGACACGGATGCCACCAGCTGGATCGCGAATCGCGCCAACGAACTCATCGCCGACGAACTGCGCGGCGTGAACATGAGCGAGGCGAGCGCCGTGGAGACCTATGACTTCCGCGGCATGTACGTGGCCGATCTCGAGAACGTGATCGACTTCGACGCCATCCGTCGCAGCGGCATCCGCATCGGCGCGGACCCCTTGGGCGGCGCCTCCGTCGGCTATTGGGGAGCGATCGCCGAGCGCTACGGCATCGACCTCACGGTCGTGAACCCCACCGTGGATCCCACCTGGAGCTTCATGACGCTCGACTGGGACGGCAAGATCCGCATGGATCCCTCCAGCCCCTCGGCAATGGCCTCCGTCGTGAGACACCAGAACGAGTACGACATCCTCACGGGCAACGACGCCGACGCCGACCGGCACGGCATCGTGACCCCCGACGCCGGTCTCATGAACCCGAACCACTACCTCGCGGTGGCCATCGCCTATCTGTACGGGCACCGATCGGGATGGCGCACGGATGCCGCCATCGGCAAGACCCTGGTCTCATCGAGCATGATCGACCGCGTGGCGGCGAGCCTCGGCCGTCGGCTCTGGGAGGTGCCCGTCGGGTTCAAGTGGTTCGTGCCCGGGCTCATCGACGGATCCGTCGCCTTCGGCGGCGAGGAGAGTGCCGGCGCGAGCTTCCTTCGTTTCGACGGCACGGTCTGGACGACCGACAAAGACGGCATCCTGCTCGCGCTGCTCGCCTCCGAGATCCGCGCCGTCACCGGACAGACGCCCTCGCAGCTCTACGCCAAGCTCGTCGCCAAGCACGGCGACCCCGCCTACCAGCGCACGGATGCCGAGGCGACGCCCGCGCAGAAGTCGGCCCTGAGCAAGCTCGACGGCGACGCCATCGCCGCCACGGAACTCGCCGGGGAGCCGATCACGGCGAAGCTCTCGAAGGCTCCGGGCAACGACGCGGCCATCGGCGGCGTCAAGGTGGTCAGTGAGAACGCCTGGTTCGCCGCGCGACCCAGCGGCACCGAGAACGTCTACAAGATCTACGCCGAGTCCTTCCTCGGCGAAGACCACCTGCGTCAGGTGCAGGCCGAGGCCCGCGAGATCGTGGACGCCGCCCTCGGTGGCTGAGGGCCGCCTCCACCGGTGATCGCGTGAGGTGCCGACCTCAGCGGATGCTCCAGAACGCGATGCGCGCATCCGACCCGCCGGTGGCGAGCGCCTCGTCGACGTTCCAGAAGTCCATGTCCTTGGTGTGACCGCCGACCCAGACGCGGGTTCCCGAGTCGGTGTGCTCGACACGGGTGACGGTGGCGGTGTGATCCCAGTCCCCCGAGCCGTCCCAGTCGAACTGGGCGATGTCGCCGACCTTGAGGTCATCCCGCGTCTCACCGAGCAGCGTGGCACGCTCGGGATGCGCGGACAGGTAGCCGTAGAGCGCCGTCGAGCTCACCCACGAGGAACTCGTGGCGCCGCCTGCGTACCACCAGTCCGCATCCATCGACCAGCCCCGGGCGAGCAGGCCCTGGCTGGCGAAGTTGGCGCAGTCCGCGCCGCTGAGCTGCAGGTAATCCGGGTTGTAGTTGGACCAGTACGCCTGGATATAGGCGCTCTGCGCCTGGATGCCCGCGTCGGGTACGTAGGTGAAGGTGAGGGCCGGCGCCGCAGAGACCGCGACCGGGGAGTCCGCCGCCACGGTGGTTGCCGGGGTCAGGTCCACCGGCACTGGCGCGCCGCCGGCGTCGAGCAGGTCGATGCCGGCCGTGCCCTCGGCGTAGTGCACCGCCGAGGGCACGGTGAGCGTCACGGCATCCGGCGTAACGGATGCGAGAGCCGCCGCCTGGCCACCGACGCTGGCGGAGGCGACCTTCTCGAGGTTCGCTCCACTGAGGGTGATGGTCGTTCCGCCGGTCACCGGCCCCTGCGTCGCGACCGGGAGGGCGTCGATCACCGGGTTGCCGTCGTTGACCACGAACGGCAGACGCACCCGCGAGCCGAGGGCCGCGGCATCGATACGCGCACTCGGCTGGGACGCCGCCTGCTTCTGCCGGGGCTGCTGGGCGACGCTGGCCTGGGCGGAACCGTCCGAGCCCATGCCGAGCGTGAGGGCCCCGGCCGTGATGGCGAGCGCGAGACCGCATCCGGCCAGCACGGTGCCACCGGTGAATGACGACGGGCGCGCATGCCGCCCGCGCCGATGCCGCCGTGAGGCCAGAAGGGCGGCACGAGCGGTGAGGCTGGGCGAGGAGAGGACGGGCGAGGAGGGGGTGGTGCGGGTGGAACGAGTCACGTGAGAGAGATTTCGGGTCGCGTGCAAAGACCCGCAAGTGCACCACGCCGGAATGGGTGGGCCCTGCACGAACGCTCAACTTTTCATGGGAACGCATGAACCGCCGAGATGCCGCTTTTCGCGGGTGCCGGGCGCCTCGAGGCCACGAAAGGTGGCATGTCGACCACTCGGGTCGACGGTTCAGTAGGTCGGAGCGGCGGGCAGGCCGAAGAACTCCTCGAGCGTGGTGACACCGGTGTCGTGCATCTCGGTGGCGAGGTCGACCCCGATGTAGCGGTAGTGCCACGGCTCGAACTCGAACCCCGTCACCGGCACCTTGTCGGCCGGATAGCGCAGCAGGAATCCGAAGCGATACGCGTTCTGCGCCAGCCAGGTGCCCTCCTGAGTGTTCGCGAAGCAGGCGTCGAGCGAGCAGTTGCCGGACTCGGCCCCGATGTCGATCGCGAGGCCGGTCTGGTGCTCGCTGAAGCCGGGCCGTGCGGTGGACTGGTCCGCGGCATCCTGGCCGTGCGCGCCGACGTCCTGGTTGTAGACGCTGACCTGGGAGTCGTAGCTGCGGTACGCGCTGTTGGAGGCGAGGTGGAGACCCGCCTCGGCGGACGCCGCGGCGAACATGGCGACGAGCTGGGCCGAGGCCTCCGCCCGAAGCTGCGGGTCCCAGGTGTGCGCGACGGGCACGTCGACGAGGTCGGGGGGAACGAAGTCGGGGGGATTCAGCGCCCGCTTCTTGTCGGAGACCACCCAGATGCTCGCCGGGTCATCGATGGAACGCGCGTGCCTGTCGAAGCTCGGCGGGATCGCCGTCGGCGCTGCCGTCGATTGCGGCGCCGGACGCGGTGTCGGCGTCGCGCTGGGGGACGCCGTCCTCGTGCCGGTCGGGGGCGTCTGGGCCGCCGCATCCGTGAGACGCGCTCCCCACACCACGCCCCCGATCACCGAGAGCGCGAGCAGTACCGCCACGCCCGCCGACAGCACGATCAGGCGGTTGCGACGGACGCGCCGAGAAGGCGGTCCGGACGCACGTACTGGCATGCTCACAGGCTACTGCGGGCTCCGACGGTGTGGGCGCACCTCAGTCGGCGAGGCTCCAGTAGTAGACGGCCGCGCCGGGGTGGTCCTCGTGGATCGCCTTGTCGACATCGCGGTACTCCGAGTCATCCGTGTGCCCGGCGAAGTAGATCTTGGTTCCGGATGCGGTGTGCTTGACACGCGTGACGACGCCCGTGTGATCGCGGTCGCCGGAGCGGTCCCAGTCGAACTGCACGATGTCGCCCACCTTGACCTGATCACGCTGCTCGTCGGTGAGGGCGGTGGCCAGGTCGGGACGCGTCTTCAGCCAGTTGCGCATCGCGGTCGAACTGCGCCACGCGCTCGAGGCGTCGGCGATGTCGTCGGCCGAGTACCAGTCGTCGTCCTCGCTCCAGCCGCGAGCGATGAGGGACTGGCTGGTGAAGTTGACGCAGTCGTTGTCGTCGAGCACGCCGTAGTCGGGGTTGTAGTGCTTCCAGTACGTCAGAACGTAATCCAGCTGAGCCTTCACGGCCGGGGTTGCCGGCGAGTTGGACAGCGCGGCCGGCTCCGGCGCGCCTGCCGAGGGAGTCGGCCGCGGGCCATCCGTCGCGGGCGCGACGTGCGAGGTGCCCTGCTTCTCAGCCTCCGCTTGCGCAGCTCCCACCGAACATCCAGCCGTGCCGAGAAGAACAGCGACCGAAACGGTCAGGACAGCGGTAGATTTCAGACGGCGCACGGCGCGACCCTAACAAGCGGGAATCTGAAGAAGCCGTGAATGGTTGCCCCACTCACGAGGTCTCCACCAGCCACCGTCGGTCGCTCCCGTCGCTGTCACGCATTCTCGCCGGAAGGTACGTGCAACATGTCGAACACCGCCCCCGCCTCGAAACCGCTGATGAGCCACCGGCAGATCCTCTTCGTGATCTTCGGCCTGATGGCCGGCATGTTCCTCTCGGCGCTCGACCAGACCGTCGTGGGCACCGCCATCCGCACGATCGGCGACGACCTGCACGGCCTCAGCCAGCAGGCGTGGGTGACCACGGCCTACCTCATCGTTTCGACGATCTCGACGCCCATCTACGGCTAGCTCTCCGACATCTTCGGACGCCGCCCGCTCTTCATCCTCGCGATCGTCATCTTCGTCGGCGGCTCCATCCTCGCGACCTTCTCGAGTTCGATGCTCGAACTGGCCGCCTTCCGCGCCATCCAGGGTCTCGGTGCGGGCGGACTCATGTCGATGCCACTCGCGATCATGGGCGACATGCTGGCACCGCGCGAGCGTGCGAAATACCAGGGCTACTTCCTGGCGGTGTTCGGCATCTCGAGCCTCGTCGGCCCGCTCGTGGGCGGCCTGTTCGCCGGCGCCGACCAGATTCTCTGGATCGCCGGATGGCGCTGGGTCTTCTTGATCAACGTTCCGATCGGCATCGTCGCCCTCATCATCGTGCTGCGATTCCTGCATCTTCCCAAGGGCGAGCAGCGTTCTGTGCGCATCGACTGGTGGGGCGCCGCGACCGTCATCATCGCTCTCGTGCCGCTTCTGCTCGTGGCCGAGGAAGGCCGCGAATGGGGCTGGGACAGCGGCATCGCGATCGCCTGCTACGTGATCGGAGTTCTCGGCATCATCGCCTTCATCCTCGTGGAGATCCGGATGAAGGATGACGCGCTCATCCCGATCAAGCTGTTCCGGTCCTCGACCTTCACGATGGCGACCATCATCGGCGTCTTCGTCGGCTTCGGCATGTTCGGTGCGATGCTGACGCTTCCGCTCTATCTGCAGCTCGTGCTCGGGTCCACACCGACCGAGAGCGGCATCCAGCTGCTGCCGATGATCCTCGGCCTCATGATCTCCTCCATCGCGAGCGGCCAGATCATCGCGCGCACCGGGCGTTACCGACTGTTCCCCATCCTCGGCACCGCCTTTCTCGCGGGCGGGTTCTTCGACCTCACCTTCCTGCACTACGACTCGTCGTACTGGTTCCTCGCGGGTGCGATGCTGCTGATCGGCCTCGGCCTCGGCCAGCTCATGCAGACGCTCACCATCGCGAGCCAGAACTCCGTGGGCCTGCGCGACATGGGCGTGGCCACGAGCGCCTCGACCTTCTTCCGGCAGATCGGCGGAACGCTCGGCACGGCTGTTCTGCTCTCGCTGCTGTTCACCGTGATGCCCGCCAACATCACCGACTCGCTCTCCGACAAGGCGACCCTCTCGGATGCGATCGACGCGGCCCTCGATCCCGCGGTGGCCAACGCCCCCGAGAACAAGCAGATCATGGCGAAGATCTACACGCCGATCGTCGGGCCGGTCGAGGCCAACCTCCCCCCGCAGGTCGATCTCAGCGACGCGACCCAGCGGGCAACGGTCGTCGACCAGGTCGTCCCCACCGTGAAGGACGCCCTCACCTCCGGCACGGGCGGAGACAGCTCGATCGGCAGCGGAACCCTCGATGACACCTCGTTCCTGAACGGCACGGATCCGCGCCTGTCCAAGCCCTTCCTCGTCGGCTTCAACGCCTCGGCCGTTGAGGTCTACTGGGTGGCCCTGATCGTCGTGCTCATCGCCTTCGCGCTCGCGCTGTTCTTCAAGACGCCGCCGCTGCGTGCGAAGTCGGCCCTGCAGGAGGCTGCGGACAACCGCGCCGAGGCCGAGCGCGCAGCATCCGACGAGCCGGCCAACGGCCCGCTCGTGCGCATTCTCGGCTCGGCTGCCGAGGACGACGACGCGGAGAACTACGACACCGGCATCCTCGCAAACCGGGCCGCGGTCGACTTCGGGGCACTCATCGAACCGGGCGCCGACACCGCCTCCGTGCGAGCGCAGCGTCAGGGCAACGCCACGGAGTAGGCCTCCGCGACTCGAGTCGCGAGCGGTGCATGAGGTCACGACTCGGTAACGAACGGCTCCCGTGAGAGCGCTCTCTTGACTTCCGTAGTGCGGCATGTCAGCATCATCCTGCAACCGTGAGAGCGCTCTCACACTTCGGTGATAGCGCTCCTTCGAGCACCTATCCTGTCCACGCACACAAGGGAGTGACCGTGAAGCTTTCACGACGCACCAAGGCTGCAGCAGCCATTGCCGGCGCAGCGGCATTCGCCCTCATCGCCACCGGATGTTCCTCGAACTCCGGCGATTCGGGCAGTTCCGACGAGAAGGTAACCCTGACCGTCACGACGTTCGGCACCATGGGTCTCGACGACTTGTACAAGTCGTACGAGAAGGAGAACCCGAACATCACCATCAAGGCGACCAACATCGACACCGGTGGAAACGCCCTCACCGACTGGAAGACCAAGCAGGCAGCCGGCGCGGGTCTTCCCGACGTGCAGGCCGTCGAAGAGGGCTGGCTCGGCCAGGTCATGCAGGTCTCCGACAGCTTCACCGACCTGACCAAGTACGGCGCCAACGACATCAAGGACCGCTGGGTCGACTGGAAGCTGAAGCAGGCCACCGACAAGGACGGCCGCATCATCGGATACGGCACCGACATCGGCCCCGAGGGCCTGTGCTACAACAGCAAGCTGTTCGCCGCAGCCGGCCTGCCGAGCGACCGCGACGGCGTCGCACAGCTCTTCGGTGGTGCGGACGCGACGTGGGACAAGTTCTTCGAGGTCGGCAAGCAGTACAAGGCCGCGACGGGCAAGCCCTTCTACGACCAGTCCGGCTTCGTCTGGAACGCCATGGTCAACCAGCTGCCCGAGGGTTACTACTCCAAGGACGGCAAGATCGACGTCGAAGACAACGCCGACCTGAAGACCCAGTGGGGCAAGCTCGCCGACGGCGCAGCAGCCGGCCTCTCCAGCGCTCAGACCGCGTGGGACTGGGGTAAGGGCAAGGCCTTCACCGACGGCTCGTTCGCGACCTTCATGTGCCCGGGCTGGATGCTCGGTGTCGTCAAGGGACAGGTCGAGACCGCGGGCGGCGACGCCACCAGCGGCTGGGACTTCGCGGACGTCTTCCCCGGCGGCCCCGCCAACTGGGGTGGATCGTTCCTGACGGTGCCCACCACGTCGAAGCACCCGAAGGAGGCAGCCGCCCTGGCCGCCTACCTCACCACGGCCAAGTCGCAGGTTGCCGCCTTCCAGGCAGCCGGCACCTTCCCGAGCGTGACCGAGGCGCAGAGCGACCCCGGCGTGACCGGCGAGAGCGACCTGACCAAGTTCTTCAACAACGCACCGGTCGGCGAGATCCTCGCCAAGCGGGCGGAGGGCGTGAAGGCCCAGTTCAAGGGCCCGAACGACTCGGTCATCCAGGAGCAGGTCTTCGGACCGGCCACCCAGGAGCTCGACAAGGGAACCGACGGGAACACCGCGTGGAACGACGCGCTGAGCACCCTGAAGAACCTCGACCTCAAGTAATTCCCACCTAGCTCCATGGAGGCCCCCCGGAGACCCGTTTCCGGGGGGCCTCACTCCTCGAAGGAGAGCAGCATGACAACGACCGCGAGCAGGCCGACCGCCACGCCGTCACCGAAGCCGACGCCGGCATCCGAAGAGCGCGTGCCGCTGAGGCACCGGCTGAGCAAGCTCGATGTGAAGGTCTCGCCCTACCTGTACGTCGCGCCGTTCTTCGTGCTGTTCGGGTTGATCGGACTGTTCCCGCTCGTCTACACCTTCGTCGTCTCGCTGAACGACTGGGACATCTTGGCCGGCCCCGGAAAATGGATCGGGCTGCAGAACTACGGCGCCGAACTCGCGGACCCCTATTTCTGGAACTCGCTGTTCAACACGCTCAGCATCTTCCTGCTCAGCTCCATCCCGCAGCTGATCGCGGCCGTCTTCATCGCCGCGATCCTCGACCAGAACCTGCGTGCCAAGACGTTCTGGCGCATGAGCGTGCTCATTCCCTATGTCGTGACGCCCGTCGCCGTGGCCATCATCTTCTCCAGCGCGTTCAGCGAGAAGTACGGCCTGATCAACAACATCCTGCAGTCCTTCGGACTGGATGCCGTGAACTGGAAGACCGAGGTCTTTCCCTCCCACTTCGCCATCGCGACCATGGTCAACTGGCGCTGGACCGGCTACAACGCGCTCATCCTTCTCGCCGCCATGCAGGCGGTGCCCCGCGACATCCACGAGTCGGCCGCCCTCGACGGCGCCGGAGCGTTCCGCCGGTTCTTCTCGATCACGCTGCCGAGCATCCGCCCCACCATGATCTTCGTCATCATCACGGCGACCATCGGCGGCCTGCAGATCTTCACGGAGCCCAAGCTGTTCAACCCGCAGAGCGCCAACCTCGGCGGTCCGCACCGCGAGTACCAGACGACGGTGCTCTACCTCTGGGACATGGCCTTCAACCGCGGCAACTTCGGCAAGGCCTCGGCCATCGCCTGGCTGCTGTTCATCATCATCGTGGCCTTCGGGCTGCTGAACTTCCTGATCTCCCGCCGCATCGCGTCGGTCGAAACCCGCTCGGGCAAGAAACGAACGGCCAAGAGAATCAGCGAATTCCGTGACGAGAAAGCCGCGGGCGCAGTAGCACTGTCCGCGGCGGTCGAGGAGAAGCGACTGTGAGCACCGACACTGAAACCCGCACGGCGACCGGCTCGGCCGCGGTGCCCGCGAAGCCTGCACAGCGCGCACCGCGCCAGCCGCGGCGTCGGGCGATGGGCATCGATCGCCGTCCCGGCTTCCTCACCTACGGCCTGCTGATCGCGCTGTTCCTCGGCGGCGCCTACCCGCTGTGGTGGTCGTTCGTGATCGGCGGCAGCAAGAACAGCGCCCTCGGCGACACCTGGCCCCCGCTGCTGCCCGGCGGGCGGTTCTGGATCAACGTCGCCGCTGTGCTCGACACCGTTCCTTTCTGGACGGCGCTCGGCAACAGCATCATCGTGGCGACGACCATCACCGTCTCCGTCGTGTTCTTCTCGACCTTGGCCGGCTACTCGTTCGCGAAGCTGCGCTTCCGCGGCCGCGAGGGCCTCATGGTCTTCGTGATCGCGACGCTCGCCGTTCCGACGCAGCTGGGCATCATCCCGCTGTTCATGCTCATGAAGCAGTTCGGCTGGACCGGCACCCTCGGTGCCATCATCATCCCGACCCTCGTGACCGCGTTCGGCGTGTTCTTCATGCGTCAGTACCTGGTGGACGTGATTCCCGAGGAGCTCATCGAGGCCGCCCGTGTCGACGGCGCGAGCATGTTCGGCACCTTCTGGCACGTGGGCCTGCCCGCTGCCCGGCCGGCGATGGCCATCCTCGGCCTGTTCACCTTCATGACCGCATGGACCGACTACCTCTGGCCGCTGCTGGTCTCGCCGCAGAACCCGACGCTGCAGGTGGCCCTCAGCCAGCTGCAGTCGGCGAAGTACGTGGACTACTCCATCGTGCTCGCGGGCGCCGTGATGGCCACGATCCCCCTTCTCATCCTCTTCGTACTCGCCGGACGGCAACTCGTCTCGGGCATCATGGCAGGAGCAGTCAAAGGCTGATGACGACACCACTCACAGATCGAACCTGGCCGCACGGCTTCCTCTGGGGCTCGGCCACCGCGGCCGCGCAGATCGAGGGAGCCGCCCACGAGGGTGGCAAGGAGGATTCCATCTGGGATGCCTATGCCCGCGTTCCGCTCGCGGTCGCCAATGGCGACACCCCCGAGGTCGCGGTGGATCACTACCACCGCGTACCCCAGGACGTGGCTCTCATGCGCTCCCTCGGGCTCGACTCCTACCGGTTCTCCACGAGCTGGGCGCGCGTGGTGCCCGGCGGCCGTTCCATCAACGACGAGGGCCTGGAGTTCTACAGCCGGCTCGTCGACGAACTGCTCGAGAACGGCATCCTGCCCTGGCTCACCCTCTACCACTGGGACCTGCCGCAGGCCCTGCAGGAAGACGGCGGCTGGGCGAACCGCGCGACGGCCGACCGCTTCGTGGAGTACGCCGAAGCGGTCTACCGGGCGCTCGGCGACCGGGTGACTCACTGGACGACCTTCAACGAACCGCTGTGCTCCTCGCTCATCGGGTACGTCGCCGGTGAGCACGCGCCCGGACTCAACGATCCGGATGCGGGCCTCGCCGCGCTGCACCACCAGCACCTGGCACACGGCCTCGCCACGCGACGCCTGCGCGAGCTGGCGGCGGCCGACGGCCGGGAACTGCAGATCGGCATCACGCTCAACCTCACGAACGCCGTGCCGAACGACCCGAGCGACCCCGTCGACCTCGAGGCCGCGCGTCGCATCGACGGCCTGTGGAACCGCATGTACCTCGAACCGCTCATCCTCGGCGCCTACCCCGCCGACGTGCTCGAGGACCTTCGGGCCTACGACTTCGAGCAGTACGTGCACGAGGGCGACCTCGACGTGATCAGCGCACCGATCGACTTCCTCGGGGTCAACCACTACCACGACGACAACGTCAGCGGGCATCCGGCGCCGGCCGATGCCCCAGCCGGGTTGAAGCCGACCGCCAAGCCCGGGCGCTCGCCGTTCGTCGGCAGCGAGCACGTGAGCTTCCCGCCGCGGGCACTCTCCCGCACCGCCATGGACTGGGAGGTCAACCCCGAGGGCCTTCGCCACCTGCTCGTGCGTCTCGGGCAGGAGTACCCGACCCTGCCCGCCCTCTACGTGACCGAGAACGGCGCCTCCTACGACGACGTGCTCGAGAACGGCGAGGTGAACGACGTCGAGCGCTGGACCTACATCGACGCGCACGTCAGCGCCGTCGCGGATGCGATCGAAGCCGGCGCCGATGTGCGCGGCTACTTCGTGTGGTCGCTCCTGGACAACTTCGAGTGGGCGTGGGGCTACAACAAGCGCTTCGGCATCGTCTACGTCGACTACGAGACGCAGGAACGCATCCCGAAGCTGAGTGCCCGCCAGTACGCCGGCCTGATCGCCTCGACCAAGGTCGGCGTCTGAATCGGCACTATGGTTGATCCAACTCAGAGGACGGGAAGTGATCGGGTGGCGGGGAAGCTGCGCGACGGCGCTGTGCCGACACTCGAGATGGTCGCCGCCCACGCAGGTGTGTCGCGAGCGACCGTTTCCCGGGTCGTCAACGGCTCGCCGAAGGTGACGCCGGAGGTCGCCCAGTCGGTGCGCCAGGCCATCGAGGCCCTGAACTACGTACCGAACCGGGCGGCCCGCTCCCTCGCCAGTCGCAAGACGCAGGCGATCGCGCTGGTGGTTCCCGAGACGGCGGCCAAGGTGTTCGCAGACCCGTTCTTCGCCTCGATCGTGCAGGGCGTGGCGTTCTACCTGGCCGATACCGATTACACGCTCAACATGCTGCTCGAGTCGGAGTCCCAGCCCGGCAAGACCCGTCGGTACCTGCTCGGCGGCAACGTCGACGGCGCTCTCGTGGTCTCGCACCACTCCGGCGACCACAGCTACGCCCAGCTGAGCCAGACGCTTCCCGTCGTGTTCGGTGGCCGGCCGCTGCTGGATGCCGGCGGAGACAACTACTTCATCGACGTCGACAACGTCACGGGTGCCGAGCAGGCCGTGGCGCTGCTCGTCGAGAAGGGCCGCACGCACGTGGCCACGATCGCGGGGCCTCAAGACATGCCCCCCGGCGTCGACCGCCTCGCCGGGTGGAGGCGCGCACTGGAGTCGCACGGCCTGGACGCGACGCTCATCGAACTCGGCGACTTCACCCCGGCATCCGGTGTCGCGGCCATGAAGCGCCTTCTCGACCGGGGCGAGCCGATCGACGCGGTCTTCGCGGCCAACGACCAGATGGCCATCGGCGCCTACTCGGCCATCCGCGAGAGAGGCCTGGAGATTCCGCGCGACATCGCCGTGCTGGGCTGGGACGACGACAACTACGGCGCCACGGCGACTCCTCCGCTCACGACCGTGCACCAGCCGACCGTGGAGATGGGCCGCGAGATGGCCCGGGTGCTCGTGCGCCTCATCGAGGGCGAGCCGGTGGAGACGATCACGCGGCTGGGCACGTCGATCGTGATGCGCGACTCGGTCTGAGGGCAGCAGGAGGCCGGGCTGCCGGCTACTGAGCTGCGGGCGCGAACTGGCTGGCGACGAAGACGGCGCCGAAGGGGTCGGGCAGCCGCACTTCCTTCGTCCACTCCCCCTCGTCGCGAGAGAGCTCGGTCGCTCCCGCCTGAACCGCCAGCGCGGCAGTCGCGTCGCGGTCCTGCACGCTGAATCGCACCTCCCAGACCGACGCTCCGTCGTAGGGCTCCAGGCCGGCGATCACGTCGGCGAAGCCCGGCGGCGCGAACCGTTGGCGCTCGTGGATGCCGGGATCCGCCGTGCTCGCCAGATGGTCGCCGTAACCCGGCAGCCGGATCATGCCCGCCCCCAGGTCGGTGCTCATCTCCCACCCGAACGCATCGCGGTAGAACGCCAGCGCGGCCTCCGGATGCCTGCCTCTCAGAACGCTGAAGTTCCATCCGCCGGGCGCGTTCACGTACTGGGCTCCCACGCAGGTGCCGGCCTGCCAGAGCCGGAACTGCGTGCCGTCGCGATCGGCGCACACCGCCCAGCGTCCGTAGGGGCCGGCGTTCTCGGGCGGGCGCAGGATGCTCCCACCCTTCTCTGCGACGCGTTCGGCGGTGAGGTCCGCATCATCCGCCGCGATGTAGGTGCGCCAGGCGACCTCCACGTTCCCGCCCACGGGCGCGATGCCGGCGACGTCGGCCCCGTCGACATGCACGAAGAGGTACCCGGCCGACGGATCGCGGACCTGCCAGCCGAAGAGCGTGCCGTAGAAGCGCGCAGCCTCGGTCGGATTCGGCACGTCGAGCTGCACCCACGAGGGAACGCCCTCGGGATAGGTGCGGGGTACGGGCGTCGTATCGGTCACGTCCCCGAGGCTACGACCGCGGACTCCGTCACGCCAGCGGAAAGAGGAGAAACTCGACCGAAAAGCGAGGCGATCTCACGCGACACCCCGCATCGGCTCGTCCGCCGTCGGCGTGCCGCCCAAGATCGCCTCGTTTTTCGGAATCTCCTCGCTTTTCGGTTCCGACGCGGCGCGGCACCGGGAGGGCGAAGCGGGCGCGGCGGGCGGCGCCGGGAGGGGGAGGCGCGGCGGGGCGCGGGCTATTCGAAGGTCACGTGCGGCAGGCCGGCGAAGCGCTCGCGCATGATCGCGATGGCGTCGGCGCTCTCATCCACGAGCGTGAAGCCGCGGCCCAGGGCTGCGGCCACCGCGCCGGTCGTGCCGCTGCCCGCGAAGAAGTCGAGCACCGCGTCGCCCGGCCGGCTGGATGCCTGGATGATGCGCCGCAGGATGCCTTCGGGCTTCTGCGTGGGGTAGCCGGTCTTCTCCCGGCCCGTCGGCGAGACGATCGTGTGCCACCAGACGTCCGTCGGCAGTTTGCCGAGCTCCGCCTTCTCGGGCGTCACGAGTCCGGGCGCCATGTAGGGCTCGCGGTCGACCGTAGTCGAGTCGAACCAGTAGCCGGCAGGGTTCTTCACGTACACGAGGATGGTGTCGTGCTTCGTGGGCCAGCGGCGCTTGGCTTTGGCACCGTAGTCGTAGGCCCAGATGATCTCGTTGAGAAAGCTCGCGCGCCCGAACAGCGCATCGAGCAGCACTTTGGCGTAGTGCGCCTCGCGGTAGTCCAAGTGCAGGTAGAGCGTTCCGTCGTCGGCGAGCAGCCGCCAGGCGTGCAGCAGCCGGGGCTCTAGGAACGCCCAGTAGTCCTCGAAGCTGTCGTCGTAGCGGTAGAGGTCACCGCGGATGCGCTCGTACTGCACGCCCTTGAATCCCGAGATCGTTCCGGATGCGCCGGGCGCGGCATCCGTGCGCACGTGCGTCATGGCCTGCCGCGCCTGGGCGCGGCCGGTGTTGAAGGGCGGATCGAGGTAGATGAGCGTGAAGGCGCCATCGTCGAGGGTGGGCAGCACCTCGAGGTTGTTGGCGTGGATCACCCGGCCCGTCGCCGTCGGGGCGCTTGCGGGGGACGCGGCGCTGGGAGTCGACTGTGCGGGGGCGCCGGGCATTCCCTCATTCTGCCAGCCGCCGGTATCGTGACCGCATGACAACGGAGTTGCGGCACGAGCCTGAGCAGAACCGGTACACGTTCTGGGTCGACGGAGACGAGATCGGGCTCGCCGACTACCGGCGTCATGGCAACGTGCTCGACCTCGTTCACACCGAGATCGACCCGGCACGGCGTCGTTCGGGGTACGGCGCCCAGCTGGTGCAGGGTGCGCTCGACGACATCCGCGCGAACACGGACGCGCGCGTGGTGGCGTCGTGCCCGTTCGTTCGGCGGTTCATCGAGGAGCACCCCGACTACGAGGAGCTCACCACCCGCTGACCCGTCCAACGTCGGCCGAGCCGGCCGGCGGGACCGACCGGAGTGCTCAGAGGTCGAGGCGGATGCGACCCTCGAAGCGCGAGGCAGGCTGCGCATCGCCGGCCTCCGCCTGCGCGATGCCCTTGTCGCCGTCGCCGGGAAGGGGTGCCGGAGCGGGGAGCACGGTCTGGCGGTCCTGCTCGACGGCCGCCTCGTGATGGGTGGGCGCGAAGACCTCGTCGAGCACGCCGACCGCGCCGCCCATGCCGCCCGTGCGCGTCTTGTTCGAGAGGTCGATCCACCCCCGCTTGGTCGCGAGCACGAGCAGAGCGATGACAGCGGCGACGGCTGCGATGATCCACCAGTCCACGCCGTCATCCTATGAGCACGCCCTGATGAACGCCTCGGAATCGCCGTGGTCACGGTACGCGGTACAGCCACTCGTCGGTGGCGAACTTGGTGCGCACGAGGTCTTCGGCCGCCGCGTACTCCTCGTCGCTGATCTCCCCCGGCGTCGCATCCGTCAGCGCCGTGAAGACCTGCTTCATCCGCTCGATGATCTCGGCCCGTGGCAGTCCCGACTGGCTCTTCAGGGGGTCCACGCGCTTGGCGGCGGATGCGATGCCCTTGTCGCTGATCTTCTCGCGACCGATGCGCAGCACCTGGGTCATGACCTCGCCGTTCATGTCGTAGCTCATGGTCACGTGGTGCAGCACGCCGCCGTTGCCGAGGCGCTTCTGGGCGGCGCCGCCGATCTTGCCGGAGGGGCTCGTGATGTCGTTGAGCGGCTGGTAGCTCGCGTCGACGCCGAGCGAGCGCAGCGCATCCACGGCCCAGGCGTCGAGGAAGGCGTACGACTCCGCGAAGGTCATGCCCTGCACGAGATCGCCCGGAAGGTAGAGGGAGTAGGTGACGATGGCGCCCTTCTCCATCATCATGGCGCCACCGCCCGAGATGCGGCGCACGACGTCGTAGCCGTAGCGGGCCGCCCCCTCGGGGTCGACCTCGTTCTTGACCGACTGGAAGCTGCCGATGACGACGGCCGACTGGTCCCACTCCCAGATGCGCAGCGTGGGCTCTCGCGTGCCGGCGCCCACCTCGGTGGCGAGCACCTCGTCGAGCGCGAGGTGCAGCGCGGGCGAAACCGCCTTGGCGTGCACGATGTTCCAGCGGTAGTCACGCCAGCTCGTCGCCTTCTTGAGCGCACGACGGATGGCGACGGCCACCGATTCGGCGCTGAAGCCGAGCATGGCCGTTCCAGGGGGAAGCGCGGCGGTGATCGCCGCGGCGATGCTCTTCACGTCCGCATCCGCCGACAGTCCGTTCACGGCGGAGTCGATGGCCGCGAGCGCCTCGTCGGGTTCGAGGAAGAAGTCGCCGGCGAGCCGGAAGCCGGTGATGGCCTCGTCGACCACCTCGAAATCGACGACGACGAGCTTGCCCTGGGGAACCTTGTATTCACCGTGCATGGCCTCCAGCCTAGGCCGCGGCCGGCGCTCACTCCTCGAGCAGCACCTGCTCGAGCGCGTGCCGGCCGATGCGGGCGATCGGGCCGTCACCCTCGAGAGTGTCGACGAGCGCGGTGCCGAGCACGAGCGCCCAGCCTCGGGCACGCCCCCAGGTCGCGGCGTCGACATCGCGCCCCTCGTCGATACGGCCGCGGAAAGCGGCACGCCCGGCCGCATCGAAGCTGAGCCAGGCGGTGGCGAGGTCGGCGGCCGGGTCGCCCGCGGTCAAGTCCCCGAAATCCAGCACCGCCGCGAGGCCGCCGTGCGCGGCGATGAGGAGGTTGCCCGGATGCAGGTCGCCGTGCAGCCAGAGCGCGGGGCCGCGCCAGGCGGGGAGGGCGCAGACGCGCTCCCACAGGCCGGCCAACCGGTCGGGCGAGGGCATGCGCGGGTTCCGCAGCCGGGCGGTGACGACATCCGCGCGGGCCGCGAGCGGAACTCCCCGATACCGATTGGCCGGAGCGTCCGCGGGGGCCGGCACCGCGAGGGCGTTCACGAAGTCGGCGAGGTCTTCGGCCACGCCGAGGCGCTCGGCCGGCTCGAGGGTCGCCGCCGGCGTACCGGCGAACCACGGCACGATCGACCACGGCCACGGATAGAGCTCGCTCGGCATCCCGCGCCGCACCGGCACGGGAACGGGCACGCGGAGCCGCGGCGCGAGCTTGGGCAGCCAGCGCTGCTCCGAGAGGATGAGCGCGGCGGCCGACTCCCTGCGGGGAACCCGCACCGCCAGCGAGTCGCCGAGGCGATAGAGCTCGTTGTCCCACCCCTCGGCCGCGAGCCGAAGGGGGCCGTCGAGGTCGGGATGCTGCTGCCGCACCAGGGCCGCCACGAGGTCGCCGTGCACGGCGATGTCTGCGGGAGGGGAATCGGCGACCACGGCATCGAGCGTAGCGAGACCCCTCCGATCGCGCCCGAGCGGCCCCGTGCCCGGGCGGCCGGATGCGGCGGGCCTGTCGCGCGCCCGCCGCATCCGTCATGCCCGTCAGTCAGCCGCGCAGGGCTTGCCGTTCAGCGTGAACAGCCAGGGCTCGACCCGCTGGGCCGCGCCGCGCCCGATGAAGCCGACGTGGGTGGTCGCCCCCGCCTTGACGTTGCTCGTCAGCTTCGTGCTCGTCAGCGTGAGGGCGTCGCCGGACTGCGTGCGGGTGCCGCCGACCACGGTGATCAGCTTCTCGGAACCCTCCCAACTCCACTTCAGCGTCCAGCCCTTGAGCGGCACCGAGCCGGTGTTCGTGATGGCGATGTCACCGGCGAACAGGCCGAACAGCGGCCGGGTGGCCGAGTAGGACACGTGGCAGGCCGGTGTCTCGAATGCCGGCGACGCGAAGGCGATCAGCTCGCGCGCCTGCTCGGGGAACCACTGGCCGGCCGGCGGGTCCTGGATGCCGCGGATGGGGTCGAGGGGGCCGGCCGTGCTGCGGAAGCACTGCCCGTCGCTCTCACCGGGAACCTTGATCCAGAGGAAGGCATCGATGAGCGCATCCTTCGTGTCGGCGGTCGGCCGCTCGCCCGCGCCACGGTCCGGCGGGTTGCACCACGCCTCGATGTCGCCGTTCCAGACCGGCGGGGTCCAGGCATCCTGACCGTTGCGGCTCGTGTCGATCACGAAGTGCTTCTGCTTCGAGGGGTCGACGGTGATGCCCGCGTCGGCGAAGCGCTGCGCGTAGTCGGCGTCGGTGGCGCCCCACGTGCTGAAGTCGCTCGCGGTCGCCGGGAAGTACTGGCTGCCGCAGTAGCCGTAGTCCCACCAGCTCACCTCGGCCTTCAGCCGCAGGCAGTCGCTGATCCAGGTGCCGTACTTCTGCAGCTTCGGCGTGGCGATGTAGTTCGACGCGTTGAGGAAGAAGCCGTCGGCCTTCGCGACTCCCGCCTTGTCGAGCCGGTCGGAGATGTCGCCGACGCTGAGCCACCCGCTGTGCGTTCCATCGAGGTAGACGGCGGTGTTGGGCAGTGCCGTCAGCGCGTCGACTGCGTGGTTGAGAGCGGCGAAGCGGTCGGATGCCGCGGTCGCCGGGTCTGCGTCGGCCGGCTGGCACCATTCCTGCTGGCCCTGGTTGCTCGTGTACCAGGGGATGATCCCGAGCCCGTCGGGTTCCAGGATGATCACGGCCTTGTTGCCACCGATCCCGGCGGCAACGGCGTCGACCCACGCCTCGTAGTCGGCCGTGTTGGCGGCACCGCCGGCCGAGTACTGAGAGCAGTCGCGGTACGGCAGGTTGTAGACGACGAGGGTCGGCACGGCGTTCGCGGCCGCGGCATCCGTCGTCGTCTTCGACGCGGCTGCCTGCGCTTCAGAGGGCGTGCCCTTCGTGAGCCAGGTGGCTGAGGCGAAGCTTCCGAGCAGCTGCGCGTCTGTGCGCGCCTGACCGGTGAGCGTGGACGCAGCCTCGAGGGTCGTCGAATGCGGGTCGACGTAGAGCGCTGTGCCTGGACTCAGCACGTCGTTGGCCGCGACGGCCGGTGCCGCCGCGAGTCCGAGCGTGGCGACCGCCGCGACCGCGGCGATGCACGAGGCTCGGATGAGTGAGCGTTTGGTCATGTGTTCTGCACTCCTGGTCATCGTCGACCGTGGCCGACATCGTTGTGGACCGTGATTGCGGTTGCCCGCAGCCTGACCGTGAGAGCGCTCTCACGGCTGGCTTAGCTCTTAGAGTGCTCCCCGAGGCATGCTCATGTCAATGGGGTTTACGAGCCCGCTACGCTCCCGTCGAGAGATGCTCGTTCAGGAATGCAATGGTGTCGGCGATGACCTCGTCGCGGTTCGTCTCGTTGTAGACCTCGTGGCGGGCGCCCTCATAGACGATGAGTCGCACGTCGCTGAGGTGCGCCCGGCGCCGGTACGCATTCGCGAGTCTCAGGGCGCTGCGCTCCCCGCCGACGCTGTCATCGCCGCCGACCTGGATGAGCACCGGGATGTCCGCCATCCGCGCCGAGGGAACGCCGAAGAGGCGGGCAGCCTCGGTGAGCCCGAAGAGCCTCTGCAGTGAGACGCCCGTCGTGAGCGGGTCGTCGAGAAAGGCCTGCGCGACGGCGGGGTCGCGGCTCAGCCATTCGGCCCCGGTGGTTCCCAGTTGCCGGTGGCGGCGGTTGAGGTCGCCGGCGGCCAGGTACCCGGGCATCCGGTATGCCGTGCCGGTGAGCACTGCGGCGGCGTAGTCGGCCGCGTGCGCGTTGAGGATGATCTGGGCGATGAAGGAGCCCCATGAGTGCCCGATGAGAACGAGCGGAACGCCCGGATTCTCGGCGCGGATGATGCCCGAGAGCTCATAGACGGATGCGACGGCCGCCCGCAGCCCGCCGGGCCCGAGTCGTCCGAGCTTGCCGACGTCTCCGCCGTGCTGCTCCAGGCCGGTTCGGCCGTGCCCGTGGTGATCGTCGATGTAGACCGAGAAGCCCGCCTCATTCAGCGCCCGGGCGACGTGGGCGTAGCGCCCCGCGTGCTCGCCGACGCCGTGCACGACCTGCGCGACGCCGCGCGGGCGCTCCACAGGCCAGACGTCGTAGTGCACCCGCACTCCGGCGGCATCCGTGTAGGTGCGGGCATCATCGCTCATGCGCCCACAGTAGCGCCGGCCCTCACGGATAGCCGACCCGCGCCGCGTCACGCCTCGCGCGTGATCTCGACCTTCACGAAGTGCTCCGATGCCTTCGTGCCCGCGTACACCCCGCGCAAGGGCGAGACGTCGCGGTAGTCCCGTCCGCGGCCGACGAGCACATGCCGCTCGCCGATCTCGATGCGGTTCGTCGGGTCGAATCCCACCCAGGTGCCGCTGAAGAACTCCAGCCAGGCATGCGATTCCCCGATCACCGTCTCGCCGATGGCCGCAGAGGGTCGCGGATGCAGGTACCCCGAGACGTAGCGCGCGGGGATGCCGACCGCACGCAGTGCGCCGATGGCGACGTGGGTGATGTCCTGGCACACGCCCTTGCCGACCTGCCACGCCTCACTGGCCGTCGACGTGACCGCCGTCACGCCGGGCATGTACTCCATCCGGTCGCGCACGGCGGCGCAGATGCCCGCGGCCGCAGAGCCGGGGTCGAGGCATCCGTCGACGATCTCCCGGGCGAGACGCTCGACCTCGGCAGGCGGGGCGGTACGGCTGGTCTGCCGGGACTGCTCCACGTAGACAGTGGCGCTCTCCCGGATCTCGGCGAGCTCTTCCCAGCCGATCGCATGCCGGGCCGCCGCAGCAGCCGACACGTCGACGAGGCTCGTGGCGGTCACTGAGAGCTCCGTATGCGGGTGCAGCACCTCGAAGGTGCTCACGCGGGTACCCCAGTAGTCGAGGTAGGAGTGCTGGTGGGCTCCCGGTTCGATGCTCAATTCGCTCGCCAGCACGAACTGGCCGTCCCCATGCCACGGAAGCATGCGCGCCTCGTTGTACGAGGCGGTGGCCGCTTGGGAGTAGGTGAACCCCGTGCGGTGCACGATGCGGATGCGGCTCACGAGTTCTCCCCGATCCAGATCGGCACCGCGCTCGTGGGAAAGTAGCGCTCCCGGATGGCCTGGCTCGTGATGCTCAGGCCTGCCTGCAGCTCCTCCATCTGCTCGGGAAGCTCCGCCACGATGGAGGCGATCGGGCGGAACTCGAGCTCGGCGCGAATCTGGCCGAGGGCGCGCTGCGCGACATCCTGAACGCCGACGCGGCCGCTCGAGGGTCCCAGTTCGTGGAGGTACTCCTCGGCGCGGCTCACCGAGAACATCACGGAACGGGGGAAGAGCCGATCCAGCAGCAGGAACTCGGCGGCGTTGAGTGCGGAGGGGATGCCGCGATAGGTGCGCAGGTACGCCTCGAAGGCGCCGCAGCTGCGCAGGATGGTCGTCCAGCTCGGCCCGCTCGCCTCGGTGAGGGACCGCGTGGCGAGCAGCCGTGCGGTCATGTCGGCGCGCTCGATGGCCCGGCCGAGTGAGAAGAACAGCCAGACGTCGTCGCGGCTCGTCGAGGACTCGGTGACGCCCACGGCGAGCGCAGCGCGCTCGCGCACCCAGCGGAAGAACTCGTGCGCCTTCTCGCCGGCGACGCGTCGCGGCATGCGGGCGTTCGTCGTGTTGAGGCACTCCCAGAGTTCGGTCGAGATGATCTCGCGGGCGCGTCGGGCGTTCTCGCGTGCCGCGCTCAGCGACGAGGCGATGGATGCGGGATGCTCGCGATCCACGGCCAACAGGGCGAGCACGTCGGCGCGGGTGAGGGTGCTCTCGGGATCGGCCTCGCTGCCCATCACCGAGATGAGCGAGCGGCACGCGGTGTCCTCGTCGATCCAGGGGTCTTCGAGCAGCAGCTGCAGGTGAACGTCGAGGATGCGCGCGGTGCCGTCGCTGCGCTCGATGTAGCGCCCGATCCAGAACAGCGACTCGGCGATGCGGCTCAGCATTCGGCACCCCCTCTCTTCGCCGAGGTGCCACTTTTGGTGGGTTCACGGGGCGCCGAGGGAACAGAAAGTGGCACGTCGGCAAGGGTCTGCTGCTGTTGCTGTTCCTGCTGCTGGCGCACCGAGCCGTTGTCCTGCGGGGATGCCGCGGGCGCCTCCTTGTGGTCGTAGAGCACGGCGGCGGCGCCGCCGATCGCCTGGTCGGCGACCATCGCACCGGCGTCGGCCGCCGCCGTTCCCCCTTCGGGACGGCCGAGCACCCAGGTGTCCTTCGACCCGCCGCCCTGGCTCGAGTTCACCACGAGCTGGCCCTCGGGAAGGGCGACCCTTGTCAGGCCCCCGGGCAGCACCCACACCTGGTCGCCGTCGTTCACGGCGAACGGGCGCAGGTCGGCATGCCGCGGTCGCATGCCCTCGTCGACGAGGGTGGGGATGGTCGAGAGCTGAACGACCGGCTGCGCGATCCAGCCGCGCGGGTCGGCGATGAGCCGGGTGCGCAGCTCCTCGAGTTCGTCCCGGGATGCCGCCGGCCCCACGACGAGGCCCTTGCCGCCCGAGCCGTCGACCGGCTTGACCACGAGTTCGTCGAGTCGGTCGAGCACTTCGGCGAGCGCTTCGGGCTCCTCGAGCCGCCAGGTGTCGACGTTCGGCAGCACCGGCTCCTCGCCGAGGTAGTAGCGGATGAGGTCGGGAACGTAGGTGTAGACGAGCTTGTCGTCGGCCACGCCGTTGCCGATGGCATTCGCGATGGTCACGTTGCCGAGGCGTGCGGCCAGCAGCATCCCCGGAGAGCCGAGCACCGAGTTCGGCCGGAACTGCTGCGGGTCGATGAACTCGTCGTCGACCCTGCGGTAGATCACGTCGACGCGGGTGGGACCGCTCGTCGTGCGCATCCACACGCGGCCGCCCGAACAGAACAGGTCGCGGCCCTCGACGAGCTCGACGCCCATCGAGCGGGCCAGGAGCGTGTGCTCGAAGTAGGCGGAGTTGTACACGCCCGGAGTGAGCACGACGATCGTGGGGTCATCCACGCCGTCGGGAGCACTCGCTCGCAGCGCGCGCAGCAGCTGGTTCGGGTAGTGCCCGACGGGCCGCACGCTCATCGCGGTGAACAGCTCGGGAAGCGTCTGCGCCATCACGCGGCGGTTCGAGATGACATAGCTCACCCCGCTCGGCACCCGCACGTTGTCTTCGAGCACGCGCCAGGCACCGCGCTCGTCACGGATGAGGTCGATGCCAGAGACGTGGATGCGCACCCCGTTGGCGCTCTCGATGCCCGCGGCCTGGCGATGGAAGTGCGTCGACGACGAGATGAGGGCTGCAGGGATGACGCGGTCGTGCACGGCGGCCTGCGGCCCATACGCATCGGCGAGGAACGCCTCGAGCGCGCGCACGCGCTGCTGTACCCCGCGTTCGACGACCGCCCAGTCGGAGGCCTCGATCACCCGCGGCACGGCATCGAGCGGGAACGGGCGCTCCTCGCCGGCGAAGTCGAAGGTGACGCCCTGCGCGAGGTAGGAACTGGCGAGCGCCTCGGTGCGCCCGCGCAGCTCGTCCTGCGTCATCGAGGCGAGCGCCCGGTGAATGACACCGTAGGGCTCGCGAACGGATGCGTCATCCGAGATGCGCGGGAACATCTCGTCCCACGGCGATGCGCTCCGTCGCTGCGTCGCGGTGGAGCCGTACCCCTCGAACAGGTTCGCCATGTCGTGAGTGTCTCAGCGGCCCATTACGCGGGCGTTTCGGCGCCGGGTCGGAACCGTGAAGCCACGGCCGCCCGGGCATCCGTCGGCGGGAGCCTCGTGTCTGCCTGTCATGAACGGAGACTAGGACTCAGCCGCTGCGGCCACCACCCCTTGACTGCTCTGCAGTCGGCCTCCTCAGGTTGTTTAGCAAGGCTAATGAGCTAAGCTAAGTAACATGACCACTCTCGCGCAGCAGGCATCGCAGGTGCGCCTGGCGACCTTCCGACTTGCGCGGCGCATGCGAGCGCAGAAATCCGATGACAGCATCACCGATGGCCAGATGACGGTGCTCATGACGCTCTCGAAGCAGCCATCGCTCACGCTGTCGGCCCTCGCCGAGCGCGAGCGGGTGAGCGCCCCCTCGATGAACCGCACGGTGAACTGCCTCGAAGAGGCGGGCTTCCTCGCTCGCGCCGAAGACGGCGAGGACCGCCGCAAGACCAACATCAGCCTCACCCCATCGGGCCAGGAGGTCGTGAAGAAGACGGTCTCGCAACGCGACGCCTGGCTGACTGAGCGGATGCGCGCCCTCACGCCCGACGAACGCGACGTGCTCGCGCGCGCGGCTGAACTCATGGGGAGGCTCGCGACCCAGTGATGTTCCGCAGCCTGCGCATCCACAACTACCGGCTCTGGTTCATCGGAGCCCTCATCTCGAACATCGGCGGCTGGATGCAGTCGACCACCCAGGACTGGGTCGTGCTGACCGAGCTCAGCCACAACAACGCGACCGCCGTCGGAACCACCTTGGCCCTGCAGTTCGGGCCGCAGCTGCTGCTCGTTCCCCTCACCGGCGCCGTCATCGACCGCTTCGATCGCCGCAGGCTGCTGATGGTGACGCAGAGCGTTCTGCTGCTGCTCGCCGTCGGCCTCGGGCTACTGCTTCTCGGCGGCCACGCCCAGCTCTGGCACGTCTACGCCTTCGCGCTCGCCCTCGGCGTCGCCAACGCCTTCGACGCACCCGCTCGCCAGACCTTCGTCTCCGACGTCGTCTCGGGGGCGAACGCCTCCAACGCGGTCGCCCTGAACGCGGCATCCTTCAACACCGCTCGCCTCATCGGACCGGCTGCAGCGGGCGGGCTCATCGTGCTCGTCGGCTCGGGATGGGTCTTCCTCATCAACGCGCTCACGTTCATCGCCATGATCGTCGCGCTGCTCATGCTGCGCACCGAGGAACTCGCCCACCGACCCCGGCCCGTGCGAACGGGTAATCCGCTCGTGCAGGGCTTCCGTTACGTCGGTGGCCGCAGCGACCTGGTGACGGTGCTCGTCATCGTCTTCCTCATCGGCGCGTTCGGCATGAACTTCCCCATCTTCTCCTCGACGATGGCGGTCATGTTCGGCCAGGGCGCCGGGCAGTACGGGGTGGTCTCATCGATCCTCGCGATCGGCTCCCTCACCGGGGCGCTGCTCTCGGCGCGGCGGGAACGCGCTCGGCTCCGGGTGGTGCTCATCGGCGCCGGATGCTTCGGGCTGGCCGCCCTCATCGCGTCGCTCATGCCGAACTACGGGGCCTTCGCCGCATCCACGATCCTCATCGGGTTCAGCTCGGTGACCCTGCTCACGACGGCCAATGGGTACGTGCAGACGACGACGCCCGCCGGCGTGCGGGGTCGCGTGATGTCGCTCTACACCGCCATCCTCATGGGCGGCACGCTCATCGGCGCGCCGATCGTCGGCTGGGTGGCGGATGCGTTCGGCCCACGCTGGGCGCTCGGGGTGGCGGCTCTTTCGGGCGCCGCCGCGCTCGCGGTCGGCCTCGGCTGGCTCGTCGCCGCGCGCGGCCTGCGCCTGGCCCGTAGCCCCCAGTCGCGCTGGGGAGTCGGCATCGCGTGGGCCGGTTCCAGCGACGCCATCGCGGCGGGCGACGGCGTCGCGCACAGCGCGGATCCGGAGCACTTCTCCGACCAGATCGCCATGACCTCTCCGATCGCGCTGCCGAAGCTGCCCGAGCGCGCACCCCAGCGTTCCACCGGCGAGCCCGGCCGCGCCTGAGCGACCAACCCCTGGTCGGTCAGATCGCGCCGCCCGTTAATTCGGCGAGCGCGGCATCCCGGCACGGTTCGAGCCTGTGCGGTACCAGCCCTCGCAGCACCCCCGGTCCTAGGCTGCTGACATGACGGATGCGCCTTCCGGCCCCGAACCGTTCACCTCCCGCGCGAGCACCGAGAGCCTGACCGACCTGCGCACCAGGCTGAGGGCGACCCGCTGGCCCGACGAGCCGGCCGACGCCGGCTGGTCGCTCGGCACCGACCTCGGCTTCCTGCGGGAGCTCGCCGGGTATTGGGCCGACGGATTCGACTGGGGAAGCCAGGAAACGGCGCTAGCCCGGCTGCCCCGTTTCCGCGTCGCGCTCCGCGGCGTGGGGATCCACTTCGTGCACGCTCGGGCCGTCGCCCCCGTCGGTCCGGTTCTTCCGCTGGTGCTCAGTCACGGCTGGCCGGATTCCTTCTGGCGCTACTCGAAGGTCATCCCGCTGCTGACCGATCCCGGGGCGCATGGCGCCGACCCTGCCGACGCCTTCGATGTCGTCGTGCCCGACATGCCCGGATTCGGGTACTCCGACCGTCCCGCGGGTGCGCCGCTGGACTCGATCGCCGTCGCGGGCCTGTGGGCCGAGCTCATGCGAGTGCTGGGCTATGAGCACTTCGGCGCCGCGGGAGGCGACATCGGCAGCCACGTCAGCCGCTACCTCGCCCTGGACCACCCGGATCGCGTCGTGGCGGTGCACCGCACGGATGCCGGCGTGCCCGTGCCGAGCGCCCTGCCGACCGATCTCACGGCGCAGGAACGGGCATGGGTCGCCGACGCCGCTGCTTGGGGCGCGTCGGAGGGCGCCTACGCGGCGATGCATCGCACCAAGCCGCAGACGGTGGCGTTCGGCCTGACCGACTCACCGGTCGGCCTGGCCGCCTGGATCGTGGAGAAGCTGTCGTCGTGGAGCGACGGCGACGACGTGACGCAGGCGTTCACGCCCGACGAGCTCCTCACCGATATCACCCTCTACTGGCTCACGGGCACGATCGGCTCGTCGATGCGCATGTACAGCGCGAACGCAGCGATTCCGCCTGCACAGCTCTCCCGCCGGGTCGAGGTGCCCTCCGGATTCGCTCTGTTCCCGGGCGACATCCTGCGGCCGCCGCGGGCATGGCTCGAACGCACGACGAACCTCGTGCACCTCTCAGAGCCCGAGCGCGGCGGCCACTTCGCTGCGTTCGAAGAGCCGGAGCTGTATGCCCGAGAGCTGCGGGACTTCTTCCGCCCCTACCGACCCGCCGCCCGCTGATCCGACTGGCCGCCGAGCGCGTCAGGCGAGCGGAAGACGGCCCAGCCCATCGACGACCGGGATCGACGCGAGCAGTCGGGCGGTGTAGTTGGTGGCCGGGCTGTTCCAGACCTGCTCGATGGCGCCTTCCTCGACAATACGGCCGGACTGCATGACGGCGACCCGATCGGCGATCACGCGCACGACCGACAGGTCGTGGCTGATGAAGAGCAGCGATGCGCCGTTCTTCAACGCCACATCGCGCATCAGCGTGGCGACCCGCGCTTGCAACGAGGCATCCAGGGAGGCGATCGGCTCGTCTCCGATGAGCACCTGCGGCGCCGCGGCGATCGCACGCGCGATCGCGATGCGCTGTCGTTGACCGCCCGAGAACTGATGTGGATACAACCGGGCAGCGGATGCCTCGAGGCCGACATCGGCAAGCAACTGACCGACGGTCGAGCGCGCTGCACCGGCCACGGCGAAACCGTCGGCGATCTGCGCACCGACCCGGCGGCGCGGATTCAGTGACGCATAGGGGTTCTGGAAGACCATCTGGATGCGGCGCAGGTGAGCCGGCCGACGGCGCAGGCCCAGCCGTCCGATCGGCTCGCCGTCGAATGCGATCGAGCCCGACGCGAGTGGCTCCAGCCCGCAGATCGCTCGGGCGAGAGTGGACTTGCCACAGCCGGACTCCCCCACGAGCCCGACCACCTCGCCCGGGTCCAACGCGAGGGAGACGCCGTCGACGGCGGTCAGATCGCCGCGCCCGCGGCGCTTGTACCGCACGCTCACATCGTCGATAACGAGATGACCGCTCATGAAGCCCCCTCCACATCCGCCGCCTCATCCGCCGCCACATTAACCGCGACCGATTCGATCGGTCCGTGCCGCACGGTTGGATCGGTGTTCGGCAAGGCGTCGATGAGTGCCCGCGTGTAGTCGCTGGCCGGTTCACGGATGACCTGGTAGCGCGTGCCGTGCTCGACGATCATTCCTTCGCGCATGACCGCGATCGTGTCGGCGAGCGCCGACATCACCCCGAGGTCGTGCGTGACGAGCAGGATGGCGAGATCGAGCGTGTCGCAGAGCTCGCGCAGCAACGCGAGGATGCCGGCTTGGACCGTGACATCCAGTGCGGTGGTCGGCTCGTCGGCGATGAGCACGTCGGGGTCGCAGGCCAAGGCGATCGCGATCGCAATTCGCTGCAACTGCCCGCCCGAGAACTGGTGCGGGTACTTGCCCAGTGCCGCATCCGGCTCGGGCACCCGGACACGCTCGAGCAGTTCGATGGCGCGAGCTCGAGCGGCAGCCCGGGACAGGTCGAGATGGTGCCGCACGTGGTCGGTGAGCTGCGACCCGATCGAGATCATCGGATGCAGGCTCGCCGTCGGGTCCTGGAAGATCATCGCGATCTCTCGGCCGCGCAGACGATTCATCGCGCGCGGCGACAGCTCCAGCAGGTCATCGACCTGCCGACGGCTTCCCGAGAACGAGATGGTGCCCGTGACCCTCGACCCCGCCGGCTGGAGACCGCAGACGGACAGGCCGGTCAGGGTCTTTCCCGACCCCGACTCCCCGGCAAGCCCCGTGATCGAGCCCGCGGGCACGTCGAGGTCGATACCGCGCAGGATCCGCTTGGGTTGCGTGACAGGTCCGAGCTCCAGTGCGAGGTTCCGGATCTCGAGGCCCTTCATACCGACACCCCCTGCACTGTGCCGGCGGAGCGCGGATCCAGGGCGTCGCGCATGGCGTCGCCGAGGAAGTTGAACGCCATGACCACTGTGAAGATGGCGAGGCCCGGGAAGGCCGCTATCCACCATGCACTGAAGTTCTGCACGCCGTCCGAGACCATCGATCCCCACTCCGCGGTCGGCGGTGTTGCCCCCAGTCCCAAAAACGACAGACCCGAGAGCAGCAGGATCGCGTTGCCGAAGTCGAGCGTGGCCAGCACGAGCACCGGCGCCGCGACGTTCGGAAGCACATCGCGGCCGAGCGATCGCAGCGACCCCGCGCCGAGCAGGCGCCCTGCGATCACGTACTCCCGTCCGCGTTCGCCGAGCACCATCGAGCGCATGACGCGGGCGTAGCTCGGCCACGATACGACGAGCAGTGCGACGACGGCATTGGCGAGGCTGGGCCCCAGGGATGCCGCGACGATCATGGCCAGGATGATCGTCGGAAAGGCGAAGACGAGGTCGGAGATGCGCATGATGATCTCGTCGAGGGCCCGCCCCAGGTACCCAGCCAGGGCGCCGAGCACGGAACCGATGACGAGAGAGCCCGTCACGAGGATGAGAGCCAGGGGCAGCGAGACCCGCGCGCCGTACAGCGTGCGCGAGAGCACGTCGCGGCCGACGGCATCCGTTCCGAACCAGTGCTGCAGGTTCGGTGCCGCCAAGCGCGGAAAGTCCTGCGCGAGCGGATCGTAGGGGGCGATGAGCGGGGCGAAGATGGCAATGACGACCCACAGCGCGACGACCGTGCCACCCACGATCGTGAACGGTCGCCGCCAGACCGACGAGCGCAGAAGGGTGCGGCGCTTGACAGCGACGTCGAGGATATCGGTCACTGCAGCCTCACTCTCGGGTCGATGAGGCCGTAGATGACGTCGATGACGAAGTTCGTGACGATGTAGACGACTCCGACGACGAGGCCGACCCCCATGACGGCGGGCAGGTCGAGCGTGGTCGCCGCCTTGTAGGCGTACTGTCCGATGCCGCCCCATCCGAAGACCTGTTCCGTCAGGACCGTGCCGGAGAGCAGCGAGCCGAAGGCCAGACCGACGATGGTGAGGATGGGCAGAAGCGCTCCTCGCAGCGTGTAGCCGAAGACAACCCGTGCGGAGCCGAGCCCCTTGGCTCGAGCTGCGCGGATGTAGTCCATGCCGAGAACATCGAGCACGGCGGAGCGTGCGAAGCGTACAAGCAGGCCGACCGTGTAGAGCGTGAGCACAACACCCGGCAAGATCAGGTGCGAGAACGCGTCCGCGAACGTCGCCCCGTCCCCTGCCAACAGGGCATCCACGGTGTACATCCCCGTGACCGTAGGAGGCGCCGTCGCGGCCGGGTCGAGGCGTCCGCTGCCGGGCGCCCAGTGAAGTTGGTAGAAGAACACGAAGTAGATCACGAGGGCGAGCCAGAACGTCGGGATGGAGATACCCGCGAGGCTCACGACCCGGATGACCTGGTCGGAGATCCTGTTGTGGCGAAGCGCGGCGATGAGGCCCAACCCGAGACCGATGATGATCGAGAAGAAGATGACGAACAGCGCCAGCTCGGCCGTCGCGGGAAACGCGACCGCGAGGTCTTGGGAGACCGGGTTGTGCGTCTGGGTCGAGGTGCCCAGGTTGCCCTGCAGCAGATGACCGAGATAGATGAAGTACTGGGCGACGACGGGCTGGTCGAGACCCTGCGCCTTGCGGAAGGCTGCGACCACCTCCGGATCCGCTGCGGCCCGCTCACCGAGGGCAGCCTGCGCGGGGTCGGAGGGCACCAGATTGGTCAGCACGAAGGTGACGATGCTCACCCCGATGATCAGCAGCAGACTGACGCCCGAACGCAGGGCGATATAGCGCAGCAACGGATGCTGACGCCGCCGGTCCTCGGGCGGCGTCAGAGCACGCTCGGTGTCGGTGCTACTTGATTGCAGCGAGGTCAACAGTCCACACGGGGTTGAGGTCCAGGGTTTTCACCGACTTCGCGGTCACGACGAACTGGCCGGGCTGCAGCACCGGAACGAACGGCCCGGTCGCGTTCGCAGCGGTCTGCCACGCCTGGTAGGCGGCGGCGCGATCATCGCCGACGGCCGCCGAGGCCGCATCCGCCGCCTGGGTGACAGCGGCGTCGGTGCCTTCGGCCCAGCCGGCGCGGAGGCCCAGCGACTGACCGGGGTTGAAGACAAGGTAGTCCGAGGGGTCCGGAAAATCGGGGCCCCAGTACATGATCCCCGACTGCAACGTGCCGGCACGGTAGGCGTCGAGGAAGGTGGCGATGGGCGAGGGCGCGAGCGTGAGCGTGATGCCGACGCTCTTCAACTGCGATTGGATCGCCTCGGCGAGGGTCTGCATCTGCAGGCCGTTGACGGTGATGTCGTTGGGATAGGCGAAGGTGACCTCTTGACCGCTGTAGCCGGATGCCGCCAGCGCCGCCTTCGCGGCATCCGCGTCGAAGACGTTCGCGGGGTCGGACTCGAGCGCACCGAGGAACTGCGACGGCACCATTCCGCCCGGCTGGGTCGAGCCCGCGCCCGCGATCTCCTGGATCTTCTTGTAGTCGATGCCCTTGCGCACGGCGGTCAGGAAGTCTTTGTTGTTGGTGACTCCGGCGCCCACAGCGGCGTCCTGATTGAACCAGGTGTAGATCACGTCGGGCGATGTGCCCTTGATCGTGGTCGTTTTCGAGTCGTCGAGCCCCTCGATCTGGTCGGCGTTCAGGCCGAGTGCGACCTGCGCGGTGCCGGCCTGCACGTTGATCTTCTGCGTCGGACCGGCGACGTTTTCCAGCACGACCCTGCTGTAGGCCGGCGTGTCTCCGGCGTAGTGCGGGTTGAGCTTGAAGACCACCTTCGTTGTCACGCCATAGGACTCGATCTCGTACGGCCCCGATCCGGCGGAGGTCTTGTTGAGGAACGCCTCGGCCGAGTCGGAATCGTCTTCGGCGCCGCCGTTCTTCTTGACGAGCTTGGAGTTCAGGATGCCGAGAGAGGGGTTGGGGAGGATGAACGGAAGCGCGGGGTTGGGGGTGGCTGTCGTGAGGGTGAGGGTCTTGTCGTCGACCTTGGCCACAGTGACGCCGTCGAGCAGGAACGACGGATTGCCCTTGATGCCCTGCACGCGGTTGAGCGAGAAGACGATGTCGTCGACCGTGACGGGCGTTCCGTCGGAGAAGGTGTGCGTGCCATTGAGAGTGAGGGTGAGCACCGTGTTGTCGGCGTTCTCCTCGTACGTGGCGATCTGCGGCACGGGCTTCGTCACGTCGGAACCGTCGAAACCGAGCAGCGTCTCGTAGAGCGCCCGGTCGACGATGGACCCCGTGAGTTCGAAGGCCCGTGCCGGGTCGGCGGTCTTGAGGTCGAAGGACTGGTCGACGACGAGGGCCTTCGAGGCGGCGGTGGAGCCGCCTCCCCCACCCGCCGAGCATCCCGTCACCGCAAGGGCCACGGCCATCCCCATGGCGGCGAGCGCCGCCCCAGTGCGCTGTGTGTGCTTCATGTGCGTCGATCCCCGTTCATCGCTGGGCCTGCGGTCACGCCGGCATTCAGTGCACGCCGTAGTTTTCCTCACCATAGACGCGTTCACGTTTCACGGGTGTTTCGCCACCCTGAAGGGGAGTCAGGGAGATTGCGGGTGCTCTCGTCAGAGCTCGAGCGCTACGGACGTTCGGGGGTTCGTGAACCGGTCATCCGTCGCACGCAGCACGCGCAGCACGTTCTCGCTGGCGAGTGCGGCCAGCTCGGTCTGCGACCAGCCGCGTTCGACGAGTTCCTCGAACAGGAGCGGATAGCCGTCGACTCCTTCCATTCCCACGGGAAAGTCATCAGTGCCGTCGTAGTCTCCGCCCAACCCGATGTGCCGCCAGCCGGCAACGTCGCGGCCGTGTTCGACATGGTCGGCCAGGTCGGACACTCGCACAGGAGGAGCAGGCTCGCTGCGGTCGCTCTCGAACCAGGCGGCGAAGTCATCCGTGAGGAACTGGGGAACGAAGGTGATCATCTGCACGCCGCCGTTCGTCGACAGTCGCGCGAGCACGTCATCCGGCACGTTGCGAGGATGCCGCGCCAGAGCGGCGCAGGAACTGTGGCTGAAGATGACCGGCGAATCGCTCACGTCGAGCGCGGCGTGCATCGTGGCCGGCGAGACATGGGAGAGGTCGACGAGCATGCCCAACCGATTGAGCTCGCGAACGTAGTCCCTGCCCCTCTCCGACAGGCCGCCGTGGCGCACGCTGTCGGTGGCCGAGTCTGCCCAGGCGGTGTTGTGGACGTGCGTCAAGGTCAGGTATCGCACACCCAGCTGGGCGAACATGCGAAGCACAGCGGGAGAGTCCGCGATGCTGTGGGCCCCCTCGGCTCCGAGCAGGCTCGCGATGCGACCCGTAACCATGGCCGCGTCGACATCCGCGGCGGTTCGGGCCAACGTGAAGACGTCGGGGTAACGCGCGACCAGACGATGCACCCAGTCGATCTGCTGCAGCGTGCCGACGACCGATTCGGCCTCGGGTTGCTCGTCAGACGTGTAGACCGACCAGAACTGTCCGCCGACCTGGCCGGCCCGCAGCCTGGGAATGTCGGTGTCGAATGCCGGCGAGAGATCAACATCGAGACCCTCGACCGAGTAGCCGCGTCGCGCTCGCGCCTCCCAGGCCCAGTCGTTGTGCCCGTCGATCACCCTCAGTGCCGCGATGTCGACGCCGCCGGGGACCGCGCCCGTGACGGCGCCCCGAGATTGCTCCCCGCTCATCGCCTCACTGTATCGGCGCGGTCGCACACGCCGCAGCATCGCCGACTTGCCACTCTTTGCGGCTTCGGTGGCTCGGAAACCCACAGAAAGTGGCAAGTCGGTCGCCCTCAGACCGCGTCGGGGATGGGCTCCTTCGGAAGCTTGCGCACCTTCGCGCGGCGCTTGCGACGCTCGGGGATCATGAGGCGCATCTCTTCGAGGCGCCCGAAGCAGAGCAGGCGGTCCTCGGCCTCGAGCTCGACGGATCCGCGGGGATTCGGGATGACGGACGCGCCTCGGTGCAGGGTGAGCACGGTGATATCGCGCTCACCCAGCCCCGAATCGCTGATGCGCTTGCCCACGATGTCGGCCCCGCCACGCACGACGAGCTCGGCGACGCCGTAGCCCGTCGAGACCGTGAGCCGCTGACGCACGTCGATCTCGGGGAAGCCGACCTGGTTGTCGATGAAGTCGATGATGGCGCCGGCGACGTCGAGGTTGGTGGCACTCTCGATGCCCTGCAGGCCCGGCGACGAGTTGACCTCCATGACGAGCGGGCCATCCGAGCCCTCGAGCATGTCGACTCCGGCAACACGCAGGCCCATGATCTGCGCCGAGCGCACCGCAGCCTGCTCGTACTCCGGCTCGAGCTCGACGGCCTCGACCGATCCGCCGCGGTGCACGTTGGAGCGGAACTCGTCGCCGCTGGCCGTGCGTCGCATCGCGGCGACCACCCGATCGCCCACCACGAGGGCCCGGATGTCGCGGCCCTTGCTCTCGGCGACGAACCGCTGGATCAGCACGTTCTGCTTGGTGGAGTGCAGCGTCTCGATGATCGCCTCGGCGACCTTCACCTCGGGGGCGAGGATCACGCCGATGCCCTGCGTGCCCTCGAGCAGCTTGATGACGACGGGAGCACCGCCCACGCTCGCGATCGCGGGGCGCATGTCGGCCCGGTTGCGCACGAAGGCCGTTGCCGGCATCCCGATGTTGTGCCGCGAGAGGATCTGGTTGGCCCGCAGCTTGTCGCGCGAGTTCGTGATGCCGTTCGCGGTGTTCGGCGTGTAGACATCCATCTGCTCGAATTGGCGCACGACGGCCGTGCCGAAGTAGGTGATCGAGTTGCCGATGCGAGGCAGGATGGCGTCGTAGTCCGAGAGCGGGCGACCGCGGTACTGCAGGTCGGGCTCGGCTCCGGCGAGGTCGATCGCGAAGCGCAGGGTGTCGAGCACCTTGACCTGGTGACCGCGCTGAAGTGCGGCTGCACGCAGTCGCTGAGTGGAATACGCCTGCGGGGCGCGCGAGAGGATCGCAAGTTTCAACGGAAGCCCCTGAGATGATGATGGCGTGGCAGAACCTACCCATCTAAACACCCCCGCAGGGTGGCGCGAGTGGGTGAGCCTGCCGCAGCTCGCCGTGCCTTGGATCAAGGCCAAGCTCGACACCGGCGCGGCCACGTCGTCGCTGCACGCGTTCGATCTGGAGGAGTTCGAACGGGACGGTGCCGACTGGGTGCGCTTCCGCGTGCGCCCGTGGCAGGAATCGGATGACGACACCGTCACGGTCGAGCGACCCGTGCACGATCGCCGCTCGGTGCGCAGCTCTTCGGGGCACGTCGACGACCGGCTCGTCGTACTACTGGAGATCGTGCTGCTCGGACGCACGCTCGAGGCGGAGGTCTCGCTCAGCAACCGCGACGAGATGGGCTTCCGGATGCTCGTGGGCAGGCAGGCACTGCGCCAGGGCTTCCTCGTCGACGCCGGCGCCTCGTTCCTGGGCGGTCGGGCGCCGCGCCCGGTGCGGCACCGCAACCGCGGGCGGTGATGCTGGGCGCGCGCCCCGCATCCCGCCGACGCGCCACTCTGGTGGTTTCGGGCGCAGTGGCTTCGGGCGCAGTGGCTTCGGGCGCGCGAAAACCCGCAAGAAGTGGCACGTGGCCCGGAATGGGGCGCGGCCTACGCTGAGGGGATGAGTGATCTTCTCGTCAGCGTTCCCGGCCGAACGCTTCGCGACGCCGTCGAGGCCATGGGCCCGCTGCCCGACGTCGAGTTCATCGAGTGGGACCTGAACGCTCCGGCTCCCCGCGACCGCTTCGACATCGTGGTGCCGCCCTACATGGACGCGCTCGGCCGGCTCGGCGCCCTCGCCTCGGTGCAGACGCGGCTCGTGCAGAGCCAGTCGATCGGCTACGACGGCGTGGAGGACGCCCTGCCCGCCGGCGTCGTCTATGCGAACGCCGCATCCGTGCACGAGGCCTCGACGGCGGAGCTGACCGTCGGCCTGATACTGGCCGCCCAGCGCGGCATCCCCGATTTCGTGCGCGCCGCCGATCGCGGGCAGTGGCAGCCGAGCCGGCGCCCGAGCCTCGCCGACCGGTCGGTGCTGCTCGTGGGAGTCGGCGGGGTGGGCCGGGCCATCGCCGATCGGCTGGCTCCGTTCGAGGTGCTCCTGACCCGCGTCGCACGCCACGCCCGCGACGATGATCGCGGCCACGTGCACGGCATCGACGAGCTGCCGCGGCTGCTGCCCGAGGCGGAGATCGTCGTGATCGCCGTACCGCTCTCGGAGCAGACCACCGGCCTGGTGGATGCCGCCTTCCTCGCCGCACTGCCCGACGGGGCACTGGTCGTCAACATCGCCCGGGGCGCGGTGCTCGACACGCCTGCTCTGCTCGCCGAGCTGCAGAGCGGTCGACTGCGCGCGGCGCTCGACGTGACAGATCCCGAGCCGCTGCCCGACGGGCATCCGCTCTTCACCGCGCCGGGCGTGCTGATCAGCCCGCACGTGGGCGGCGCGACGACGGCCATGATGCCGCGCATGGCGCGCCTGCTGCGCGACCAGATCGAGCGGATGCTGCGCGGCAAGCCGCCGCGCAACGTGGTGCTGCGCACCTGAGCGCCGCCCGGCCGGTCCCGGTCCCGCCCCGCCGCCGCGCCGCGCCCCGCCCCACCCCGCAGCGCTCTTGCGCCACGTGTTCCGCCGTTGCGCCAGAACAACGGGCGCAACGCCCGTGGAAGTGGCGCAACGCGAATCGGGAGGTGGGGTGGCAGGCCGGGGAGAGGCGGCGGGGCGGCGCCGCCCTAGACTTGAGGCGAGCGAGCGGGAGGCACGCCCTGATGAACGGAACCGCGGAACCGCGCGTCGCGGTCTACATCGACTTCGACAACATCGTCATCTCGCGCTATGACCAGATCCACGGTCGCGGATCGTTCAGCAAGGACCGCGCGCGCAACGCGTCGCGTCCGGCATCCGCCACCGCGACCGGAGTCGCCGCCGTCGAAGGCGTTCCCGCCAAGCTCGCCGCGGCCACCGTCGACCTCGGCGCCGTACTCGACTACGCCTCGTCGTTCGGCGACATCGCCGTGTGCCGGGCGTACGCCGACTGGTCCGTTCCGGTGAACGCGGGCTACCGGATGCAGCTCATCGAGCGCGCTGTCGACCTCGTGCAGCTCTTTCCCACGACGGCCGCGATGAAGAACGGCGCCGACATCCGGCTGGCCGTCGACGTGATCGAAGACCTGTTCCGCCTGCCCGATCTCACGCACGTCGTGATCGTCGCCGGCGACTCGGACTACATCGCGCTCGCCCAGCGCGCGAAGGTGCTCGGGCGATACGTGATCGGCATCGGCGTGGCGGGCGCCACGAGCAAGGCCCTCACCGCCGCCTGCAACGAGTTCGCCGACTACGACGCCCTTCCGAGCTTCAGCACCGAGGCCGCCGATGACGACGAGCCCGATGCCGCCGACGGCGCTGACAGCGCGCTCGACGAGGCCGACGCGGCTGCCACCGATGAGGAGCCCGAGCAGCCGGAGTCGCCGATCGTGCTCGAGTCCGGCCTGCAGCCCGCGTTCGTGCAGCCGAGCACCGCGCCTCGGGCCGCCGCTCAGGGCCCGGTGCAGAACAAGCCCTCCCAGAAGTCGGCCGAGCGCACGGCGCGCAAGCTGCTCGTCCGCGCCCTCGAACTCGGCGAGGCGAAGAACGACGAGGAGTGGCAGTCCAGCGGTGTGGTGAAGAACCAGATGCAGCGCATGGACCCGAGCTTTCAGGAGCGCGCCCTGGGCTTCTCGTCGTTCACCGACTTCGTGAAGGCCGAGGGCGGCCTCGTCGAGCTCGACGAGACGCACCCCTCGCGTCGCATCCGTCTGCGGCGTTCGGGCCGGCAGGCGTAGCGAGCGCTCGCTCGGCCGCTGGCCCGTTGCGGCGTTGCGCCACCTTCTCGGCCGTTGCGCCAGAACATGTGGCGCAAGGGCGCTCGACGTGGCGCAACGTGCGAGGCGTCGACGAGACCATCCGTCACGCGGGTCTCGCGGCTCGTTCCGTTTCCCGTCCGGTGATGGATGCGGCAGACTCCCCCGAAAACGCAGGACCAGCGGCACGGCGCGCCCCTCACAGCCCCGCCGTGCCGCTCATCCTGCGTTTCCCGGCGGGAGGCGACTCAGCTTCCCGATGGACGGATGAGGCGGTTCTCGCGCCGGTCGAGCGTATGGGCCGACAGCACCCGCCAGAACTCCTCGCCCTGCACTGCCGCGAGAGCCTCGGGAACCTCCACCAAGGCCGCGCGTTGATCGGCATGCGGCAGCAGTCGCACGTGCACCGCCCCTCCGTCGTCTGCCGAGCCCTCGTGCACCCGGCTCGCCGCGACGATGCCGCCGCCCGCATCCGTGACGACCCAGAGCATCCGGGTCTCGTCGCGCTCAGACATTTCCGCCTCCCTGGATCGAGAAGCTGCAGCCCTCGCCGCCGATGTTGGTGACTGTGACGATGTACACCACCGGATTCGGCGAGTCCGGATGCCGGCGGATGGCCTTGCGCTCCTTGGTGTGCTCGCTCACCATCAGCCGGCCCTCATGCGAGCCGCGCCCGTTGTGCTGTGGATCGGCCATTATCCACTGGGCGCCGAAGTCCTCGCCGCCCCACTCCTCGTCGGGCACGAGGTTGCCGCGTGCCAGTGCGATCCGCGTGCTGGCACCTGGCTGGAGCCAGAAGTCGCCCACACCGTTGAATGACATCGTCGCCTCCGTTCGGATGCCGCGCCGGCATCCGTCAGCAGCCTAGGAACGGCGGCGCGGATGCCGCTGCGCGATCGGGCCGGCAAAGGTGCAGACGCCCGAATGCAGGATCAGCGGCACGGCGAACCCATATCTGGCTCACCGTGCCGTTCGTCCTGCAGATCGACCGAATCAGCCGTTCGACGCGGCGAGGAGCTGCTGGACCTGCTCGCGGCTGATGCCTCCGCCCGGAAGCGGGAACGCGAGCAACCGGCCGATGGGGAACGAGGCCATCATCTTGAACATCGACGGGTCCGCGATGAGCCCTGCGGCTGCTCCCTCTCCCCCGGCGAGCGCCTGCAGAACGACGGGGCCGGCCACCGGATGCGCGAGGATCTCGCCGACGGAGGACTCCATCGTGAGCGGCACGCTCGCCGTGTCGCCCTGCACCTCGACCGACGCCGTCGAGCGGATGTCGCGGCTGGATGCCCCGACCTCGATGACGTACGTGCCACCCTCGACGAGCCAGCGCTCGACCCGGGTGTCCCAGTAGGCGAGGTCGTCGCGGTCGATGACCACCTCGACGTCGGCCGTCTCGCCGGCGGCGAGGGCGACCTTCGCGAAGCCTTTCAGCTCGCGCGGGGCGCGCACGACGGCCGACGACGGCAGCGAGGTGTAGACCTGCACGACCTCGGCGCCGTCACGCTCACCCGTGTTGGTCACGCTCACGCGCACGCGAATGCCCTCTTCGGATGCGGTGGCCGTCGCATCGGAGTAGGCGAAGCTCGTGTACGAGAGGCCGTGGCCGAAGGGATAGGAGACTCCCGCATCCCGGGCGTCGTACCAGCGGTAGCCGACGAAGAGGCCCTCCCCGTAGCGCACGTGCCCGTGCTCGCCCGGGAAATCGAGGTAGGCGGGCGAGTCCTGCAGGCGCACGGGAATGGTCTCGGCGAGCCGGCCCGATGGATTGACACGACCGAAGAGCACGTCGGCGACCGCACTGCCGCCGGCCTGACCGAGCAGCCAGCCCTCGACGATCGCCGGCACCCGGTCGGCGAACCCCGACAGGCGCACGACACCGCCGTTGGAGAGCACGACGACCGTGTTCGGGTTCGCCGCGATCACGCCCTCGAGAAGAGCCAGCTGCTCGGCAGGCAGTTCGATGTCGTCGCGATCGAAGCCCTCCGACTCCTGCTCGGCGGGAACGCCCAGGAAGAGCAGCACAACCGCGGCATCGCGCGCCGCGCTCACGGCCGCCGCGGTCAGCTCGTCGGAACCCGAGCCGTCGCTCCCGTAGCCCGCCGCGAAGTCGACCGTGCCGGCGAGCTCGCGGATGGCGTCGAGCGCGTTGTCGAGCCGGGTCGGGTTGATCAGCGACGAGCCCGCGCCCTGGTACCGCGGCGTGCGGGCGAGCTCGCCGACGACCGCGATGCGCTCGTCGCCGGCCAGGGGCAGCAGAGGACCCTCGTTCTTCAGCAGCACGACGGATGCGGCGGCCGCCTCCCGCGCGAGCGCGTGGTGGGCCTCGGCGTCGTACGCGGCGTCGGCATCCGCTGCCGCCACCGCCGAGCGCACGAGCGCAACGACCCGCGTCGCCGCCGTGTCGACGACCGACTCTTCGAGGCGTCCGTCCCTGACCGCCGCGACGATCTCAGCATCCGTCACCCCGTTCGACGAGGGCATCTCCAGGTCGAGGCCCGCGACGAGAGCCGCGATGCGGTCGTTGACGGCGCCCCAGTCCGAGACCACGAGACCCTCGAAGCCCCACTCATCGCGCAGCACCGTGTTCAGCAGCCACGGGTTCTCCGACGAGTAGACGCCGTTGATGCGGTTGTAGGAGCACATGACCGTCCAGGGTTGCTCGTGCGTCACCACGCGCTGGAAACCGCGCAGGTAGATCTCGCGCAGCGGTCGCGGGTCGATGTCTGCCGAGACCCGCATGCGGTCGGCCTCCTGGTTGTTCGCGGCGAAGTGCTTGAGCGATGCGCCGACGCCGGTCGACTGCAGGCCGCGCACGAGGGCCGAGCCGAGCACGCCGGAGATGAGCGGGTCTTCGGAGAGGTACTCGAAGTTGCGCCCGCACAGCGGCGATCGCTTGATGTTGATGCCCGGTCCGAGCAGCACCCCCACCTGCTCGGCGAGGGACTCCTCACCGAGGGCGACGCCGACCCGCTCCAGCAGTGCCGCATCCCAGGTGGAGCCGAGCGCAACGGCCGGCGGGAAGCAGGTTGCCGGAACACTGTCGCCGATGCCGAGGTGGTCCGAGCCGGCGCGCTGCTTGCGCACGCCGTGGGGGCCGTCGGTGAGCATGATCGAGGGTGCTCCGGGCACGTCCTTGGTCGTCCAGAAGTCGGCGCCGCTCAACAGCGAGGCCTTCTGTTCGAGGGTGAGGTGGGCGACGATCTCGGATGCGGTGGCCGCCGAATTGAGTGTGTCGGTCATTGTTCTCCTCAGGGTTGTTTCGATGGTGCGCCCCTCAGAGGGAGGAACGCCAGGGGTGGACGCGGAGTTCAGTGCACGTGGACGCCGAGGTCACCGCACGTGGACGCGGAGTTCAGCGCACGGCCTTGATGAACCAGACGGCGAAGGCGCCGAGGATCGAGAGCACGATGCCAACGGGGAAGAGCCCGACGTAGCCGAACGCGAGCACGATCGCGCCGGCGACCGCGGGGGCGAGCGTCTGCGGCAGCGTCGCTGCGATGTTCACCACGCCGAGATCCTTGCCGAACGAGGCCGATGAGGGCAGTACCTCGCTCATGAGCGCCTGGTCGACCGACTGGAAGATGCCGAAGCCGAGGCCCGATACCGCGGCGAAGATGAACCAGCCGTTCACCGTGGGCATCACCATCGGCACGACGAGGGTGACACCGACGAGCACCGACGAGATGAAGACGAAGACCTTGCGTCGGCCGAGCCGGTCGCTGAGGGGTCCGGATGCGACGGTGCCGACGATGATGCCGGCCAGGCTCACGAGACCGAACAGCGGAATCATGGCCGCCGCACCGTCATCGCCGAGCCCGATGTAGGCGGAGAGGATGAAGAGCTGGTAGCCGGTGACGGCGAAGTAGCCGGTGTAGAGCAGGAGCCGGCCCGTGAAGGCCCAGAAGAAGTCGGGGTGCTTCACCGGGTTCACCCAGAAGGTGCGCAGGAAATCGCCGAGCACGAACCGCTCGCGAGGAGCATCCGTGCTGGGGTGATCAGGATTGAACAGCACGAACAGCACGATCACGATGAGGGCGAGGCCCGCGAACAGCAGGTATCCGGCCGGGATGTTCTTCGCGAACATCGCACCGACGATCTGGCCCCCAAGGGCACCGAGCATGGCGCCCAGACCAGCAAGCGCCGAGAACGTGCCACGGGCACTTCGGGGCACGCGGTCGGGAAGGATCGCGCTCAGCGGCCCCTGCGTGAAGTTGTACGCGATCTGCACGATCGACCAGGCGATGGCGACCTGCAGGATGGTGCTCGCGCTTGCGATGCCCACGAGGGCGAGGCCGCCGACGAGCACGCCGGCCACCATCCACGGCGCACGGCGGCCGAAGCGGCTCCGCGTGCGGTCGGAGATGGTGCCCGCGATCGGCTGCGCGAGCATCGCGAGGAACGCCCCGACGGTCGAGACCACGGCGAGGCTGCCGACACGGTTCTCGGGGTCGATCGCGGTGATCTGCAGTGGCAGCAGCACGCCCGGGATCGCCCCCCAGAGGATGAAGATCGAGAAGTTGGCCGGGATGATCCAGCCGAGCAGGCGCCGGATCGTGCCCTTCACGAGCGGGCGCGGATTTTCGAGGCCTTCGGCTGCCTCCGGGGGAAGCGTGGCTGACGTCGTTGTCATGTGCGGGTGTCCTTTCGGGGACCTCGACGGTGAGGCCTGGCGAAAACAATACGGCGCTCGGTTTTCAATCTCAAGTGGCCTTCGGTTTACGATCGAGCCATGGCGGGACGGGGGCAGTATGCGAAGGGCGTCGCCAAGCGCGAGGAGATCCTCACGACCGCCCTCGAGGTGATCGCGCGCAACGGCTACCGCAAGACCTCCGTGCGCGAACTCGCCGATGCGGTCGGCCTCAGCCAGGCCGGCCTGCTGCACTACTTCTCGTCCAAGGAGGAGCTCTTCCAGGAGATTCTGCGCAAGCGCGACGAGCTCGACACGGTCTCGAGCGAGATGACCGACCTGCATTCCGGACTGGTCTCGCTCGTGCGGCACAATGCCAAGGTGCCCGGCCTCGTGCAGTTGTACGCCCAGCTCTCGACCGCGGCGACGGATGCCGACCACCCCGCCCACGAGTTCTTCCGGCAGCGCTACGCCACCCTGCGCGAGTACATCGCCCGCGACATCGCCGCTCGCCCCGAAGCCTCTAGCCTTCCCGCCGGCGTGGACGGCGCCAAGTGGGCGACCATCCTGGCCGCCGTCATGGACGGACTGCAGACGCAGTGGATGCTCGATCCCTCGATCGACATGGCCGCGCACATGGAGTACCTCGTGCAGATCGTCGGTCGGTCCGAGGCCGCGAACACCCGCTGATCCGACGGAGAGGATGCGATGACGCAGACCGAGGACCTCGTCGAGGTGGCCACCGCCGCGGGACGCGTGCGCGGGCGCTGGCGCTCGGGGCCGGGCGACGCTGCGCGAAGCGCGGCGTTCCTCGGCATTCCCTTCGCCGAGCCGCCCGTCGGCGACCTGCGCTTCGCCGCACCGGTGTCGCACCGGCCGTGGGACGGCATCCGGGACGCTCTCGAGTACGGGGCGACACCGCAGCGGGGCACCGCCGACGCCCCGACCATCATTCCCGAGCCGAGCGTGCCGGGCAGCTCCACGCTCAACCTGAACGTCTTCACGCCGCGCCCGACCACGGCGGATGCCGGGCTCCCGGTGCTGGTCTACATCCACGGCGGTGGATATACTGCGGGTTCTCCCGCGAGCCCCTGGTACGACGGGGCAGCCTTCAACCGCGACGGCGTCGTGACTGTCACGATCTCGTACCGCCTCGGATTCGACGGCTTCGGCGCCATTCCCGACGCCCCCGCCAATCGGGCGGTGCTCGACTGGCTGCTCGCCCTCGAGTGGGTGCGCGACAACATCCGTTCCTTCGGCGGCGACCCTCAGCGGGTGACGATCGCGGGCCAGTCCGCCGGCGGCAGTGCCGTGCTCACCCTGCTCGGCATGGAGCGGGCCCAGTCGCTCTTCAGCGCGGTGTACGCGATCTCGGCGCCACCCGCCGATATCGCGGCGACGGATGCCCGCGCGGCGAGCGAGCGGATGGCCGCTGCCGCGGGCGTACCGAACACCCTTGCGGGCTTCGCCGGGGTCGACGAGCAGCGGCTGCTGGAGATCCAGAAGAAGATCGGGGAGCCGGTCGCCGGAACCAACCCGCTCGACATCATGCGCAGCATGCTCGATGAAGGGCTCCCGTGGGCGCCCGTCGTCGACGGCGACCTCATCACTCGACCCACCCTCGACGCCATCCGGGCCGGTGTCGGCGCCGACAAGCCGCTCGTGCTCGGTGCCAACGACGACGAGTTCTCCATGATCCTCACGTCGGCCGCGGGCAAGCTGCGCTTCGTGCCGGCCGGCCTGATTCTCGGCAAGGCGGGCATGCCCAAGGCGGCGCGGCGGGCCTACCTCGCCGCCAATCGCGACCTGCCGGGAACCGCGCGCATCGTCGGGCGTTACATCACCGATCGGATGTTCCGGGCGTACGCCCTCGCGATCGCCGAGGCACGCGCGGCGGCCGCCGAAGCGGGCGGCGCGGCCGCGGGCACCTGGCTCTACCGCTTCTCGTGGTTCTCGCCGGTGTACGGGCTCGCGGTGCATTGCCTCGACGTGCCGTTCTTCTTCGACTGCCTGGACGCCGACGGGGTGGAGGCACTCGCCGGAGGGCACCCTCCCCAGCAGCTCGCCGACGAGATGCACGCCGCCGCCGTGGGGTTCGTGCGCAGCGGCGACCCGGGCTGGCGTGCCTTCGACGGCGAGAGCGAGGCGGCGCGTGTCTTCGACGTTCCGGCATCCACTCTCGACAGGGCCCTCGAGGCGACGCGCGCGCTCGTCTGAGGCGAGCGCCGAGCTGAGGAGGGGCGCGTGCGGCTCAGCGCACCCCGGCCATCAGGCGCAGCACCGGTCGGGTGAACACGGCGAGTATCGCTCCGAGCACGATCGCGATGCCGCCCAGCACGCCGAAGTACGCGACCTCGTTGTCGGCGGAGTAGAGCGTTGCGAGCTGGCCCGAGATGGCGGTGCCGAGGGCGACCGACAGGAAGAACAGCGCCACCATCTGCGTGTTGAACACGCGAGGGGCGAGTTTCGTCGTGACGGAGAGACCGATCGGCGAGATGAGCAACTCGGCCACGGTGAACACGAACAGGATGCCGATGATGGCCAGCAGCGGCGTCGAGTTCGGCCCGCCTCCGGCGAAGGGCAGGAAGAGCAGGAAGGCCGCGCCCATGATCATGGTGCCGAGCGCGAACTTGAGCGGCGTCGAGGGCTGGCGCGTGCCGAGCTTCGTCCAGACGGCGGCGAAGACGCCCGAGAGCACGATGATGAAGATCGGGTTGATCGACTGCACCCACGAGACCGGCATCTCCCAGCCGAGCAGGTCGCGGTTCAGCTTCTTGTCGGAGTAGATGGTGAGCACCGTGAACTGCTGCTGGTACAGCGACCAGAAGGCGACCGAGGCGATGAACAACGGGATGAACGCGAAGACGCGGGAGCGCTCGGTTGCGTCGATGTGCCGACTCGAGAGGATGACGATGAAGTAGGCGATGGCCGCGACGATGGTCGTGCCGATCACGATGAGTGCGAGGTTCTCCGCTCGGATGAGGCCGGTGAAGGTGCAGATGAGCAGCACGACGACGGCGGCCGCGGCGATGCCGATCGCCAGCGGCATCCGTTCGCGGGGCAGCGGATTCGCCACCCTGTGGGCCGCGGCGGGCAGGTGCTTGCGGCCGATGGCGTACTGGGTGAGGCCGATCGCCATGCCCACGGCGGCGAGGCCGAATCCCCAGTGGAAGCCGAGCGTGGTCTGCAGCAGGCCGGTGAGCAACGGGCCGAAGAACGCGCCGAGGTTGATGCCGAGGTAGAACAGCGAGAACCCGGCGTCACGGCGCGGATCGTGCTCGGAGTAGAGCGTGCCGACGACCGCGGTCGCATTGGCCTTCAGCCCGCCCGAACCCACGGCCACGAGGATGAGCCCGACGATCACGCCCGAGAATCCCGGAAGCAGCGCGAGGGAGATGTGGCCGAGCATGATGACGACGGCGCTGTAGAACAGCACCCGCTCGCTGCCGAGCAGGCGGTCGGCGATCCAGGCACCGAGGATGGTCGAGAGGTAGACACCACCGCCGTAGGCGCCGACGATCGCGGCCGCCGTGTCCTGCGGTACGTCGAGGCCCCCGCGCGTCGCCGAGTAGTACAGGTAAATGAGCAGGATGCCCTGCATGCCGTAGAAGCTGAACCGCTCCCACATCTCCACGCCGAAGACGGTCGCCAGCGACCGCGGCTGTCCGAAGAAGCCATGGTCGCGTGCCGAATCCACCGGCGGTTCTTCGTCAGCTGCGACGGAGTCCGGAACCCTGCTCACTCCGCCAGTGTCCCACGAATGGGGCACATCCGCGCGGCCGAGATTCTCCCGACAACGCACGATGGGGCCAGCCGCGACGACTGGTGACCCCTCCGCATCCAATCCCGATCGCATGGGACTCCGAACTTCTGGTGTGCGCCGTTCGGCGTACGAACGGCGCCGAGTTGGCGCAGCACACAAGGAGTGAAGCATGACGTCATCACCCAACCGCCTCGTCGGCACGATCTTCGGCGCGGTCTACCTGCTCGTCGGAATCCTCGGATTCTTCGTCACGGCCGGTGTCGGATTCATCGCGACGAAGGGCGGCCTGCTGCTCGGCATCTTCGAGGTGAACCCGCTGCACAACGTTGCCCACCTTCTCATCGGAGCCGCCCTTCTGATCGCCGGGCTGAGCGGCGTGCGAGCCGCCAAGGCGACGAATACGGTGGTCGGCGCGGCATACCTGCTGCTCGGCATCGTGGGCTTCTTCCTCGTCGGAACGATGGCGAACGTTCTGGCCCTCAACACGGCCGACCACTTCCTGCACCTCGCCAGTGCCATCGTGCTGCTCGGCGTCGGCCTGGCCGCCGACAAGGCGGAGCGTTCGCGCACCGTCACCGCCTGAGCGCACGCGACCATGATCTCGATGAGGGCCCAGCAGGCGCTGCCCGTGAAGGCGACGCCGGGGCAGGCGGCGACGGATGCGCCCGCAACGAGCGCCACGGCGACCACACCGTCGGCAGGGGCGCGAGCGCGGACGGTCCGAGCGACCTGGCCGCTTCTCGCGGCCCTCGGCGCCGGACTCATCGAGATCGCCGTCGCGGCGAGCGCACCTCCTCTTCTCGGGGCGTTGCTCGCCGCGCTCGGCGTCGCCTCACTGATCTGGGCGACGCTCGGCCTGCGTGCCGGACGGCTTCCCGTGCCACGGGTCGCGATGACGCTCGCCGCGGCGGCACCCGTGGCGTGGGTCGCCGCGGCGTTCACCTTGAGCGTCGTGGGAACCGCATCCGGCGCATCGATGTTGCCGGCACTGCCACTGGCGGCCGCCGTCGCGTTCGACCTCTTCGTCGCCCTGGAATGCGCCCGCATCGTGCGCAGCGGCGAACGGCCAAGCGCGGCGGACGGCTGGCGCCTGCTCGTCGGGCTGGCCGGCGGCGCCGTTCTGGTCGCGGCGCTGGCCACCCCCGCGCTGGCGGCGACGGATGCCGGTGGGCACCCGCACGACCACGGCGGAGTTCCCGGCGTCTCGGTGCCGCCGGGGCACCAGCACTGACGCAGCGAGCCCGCAGAATGTGTCGGAGCGGGCGACCCTGCAGAACTTGCGGGTTGCGGCGGGTCCGCACCCACCGAAACTGCGGGATCGTTGAGCCCACATCACCTGCGGGATCGGCGAACCCGCAGAATCTGCGGGTCGCGGCGGCTCATCACCCACCGAAACTGCGGGCTCGGCGTTAGGCACCCACCAGATCTGCGGGATCGACGCACGCAGCACCGACACAATCTGCGGAATCGGCGAACCCGCAAAACCTGCGGGTCGCGGCGGCTCATCACCCACCGAAACTGCGGGATCGATGAACCCACGTCATCTGCAGGATTGGCGAACCCGCAGAATCTGTTGGTCGCAGTGGGTGCACACCCACAGAAACTGCGGACTCGGAGTTCGGCACTCGCCCAAGCTGCGGACTCGCAGTCCGGCACCCACCGGAACTGCGGGCTCGGCATTCGGCACCCACCGGAACTGCGGGCTCAGGCGAGAGACCGGCCCGTAGACTCGTGGGGATGACTCCCCGGGACACCGCCGCCCGCGCGTTCCCGTGGCTCCTCGTCACCGGCATCGCGCTCGTGGCCCTCAATCTGCGCACGCCGATCATCGCGATTGCGCCGGTTCTGCGCGAGATCGAGCACGATCTCGGACTCACCCCGACGACGGCGGGCCTGCTCACGAGCATCCCGGTGCTGTGCTTCGCCCTGGCCACGCCGATCGCGACCGCGGTCATTCGGTGGACGGGGTCGGAGAGGGCGATCGTGTTCGCCCTGCTCGGCGTGTTCGCCGGCACGCTGCTGCGTTCCGCCGACGGCTTCCCGCTGGCTCTCGCCGGCACGGTCGTCATCGGGGTGGCGATCACGATCGGCAACGTCGTCGTCCCCGTCGTCATCCGCCGCGACGTTCCGCCGCACCGCGCACAACTCGTCACCGGCATCTACACGGCCATGCTCAACGTGGGGTCGATGCTCGCGACGCTGGGCACCGCTCCGCTCGCCGAGGTCGTCGGCTGGCGCTGGGCCACCGCGAGCTGGGCGGCGCTCGTGATCCTCGCTCTCGTGGTGTGGGGCGTGCACCTGCGACGGATGCCGCCGGAGGTGCCCGAGACCGGCTCGGTCACGACCGACCCGCCGGCATCCGCCTGGCGCACCCCGATCACCTGGCTGCTCGCTGGGGCGTTCTCGGCGCAGGCCTTCTCCTACTACGGCATGACGACCTGGCTGCCGAGCATCCTCTCCGACGAACAGGGCCTCGACGTCGTCTCCTCAGGGACCTTCTCGTCGGTCTTCCAGATCTCGGCGGTCATCGGTGCGCTCGGCGTGCCACTGCTGGGTGCGCGCACGCCGCGCTGGGTGCCGGCCGCGGTGATCGGCGTGCTCTGGGTGAGCCTTCCCGCCGGGATGCTGCTGGCGCCCAACGGATTCCTGCTCTGGTCCATCCTCGGCGGCATCGCCCAGGGCGGCGGCTTCACGGTCGTGTTCAGCATCATCGTGCGGGTCGCCCGCTCGAACCGGCAGGCCACCCAGATGTCGGCGCTCGTGCAGGCGGCCGGCTACCTCGTGGCCGCTCTGGCGCCGCCGTTGCTCGGCGCCGTGCATGAGGCGGTCGGCGGCTGGACGGCATCCATCACCCTCGTGCTCGTCTCGACGATCGCGTTCCTCGTGCTCGCGATCGCCTCGACGCTCCTGGCCGACCGCCTGCGCACGCGAACCCGCACCCCCTGACCTCGCCGACTTGCCACTTTTGGTGGGTTCGAGCGCGCGGGAACCCACCAAAAGTGGCACCTCGGCGGAGGGTGGGAAAGGGTTACGCGGCCGTCAGGTCGGCGAGCACGGCCTCGAGCTGGTCGACGGCCCAGTCCAGGTCGTCCTGGGAGACGACGATCGGCGGGGCCAGCCGGATGGTCGACCCGTGCGTGTCCTTGGCGAGCACCCCGCGCTCCATGAGCGCCTCGCAGACCGCACGACCCGAGGCGAGCGCGGGATCGATGTCGATGCCCACCCAGAGTCCGGCGCCCCGCACGGTGAGCACGCCTCGTCCGACGAGACCCTGCAGACGCTCGTGCAGGTGCGCACCGAGCACGCGCGCCCGCTCCTGCATCTCGCCGGTGGACAGCATCCGAACGACCGCCCGGCCGACGGATGCCGCGAGCGGGTTTCCGCCGAAGGTCGAGCCATGCTGGCCCGGCTCCAGAACGCCGAGCACGTCGCTGTCGCCGACCACGGCTGAGACCGGCACGATTCCGCCGCCGAGGGCCTTGCCGAGCAGGTACAGGTCGGGAACCACGTCGACCAGATCGCATGCGAAACGCGCTCCGGTGCGGCCGAGCCCGGACTGGATCTCGTCGGCGATCATCAGCACGTTGCGCTGCCGCGTGATGGCGCGCACGGCGGGCAGGAAATCGGCGGGCGGCACGACGATGCCGGCCTCACCCTGGATCGGTTCGACCAGCACGGCGACCGTGTTCTCGTCGATCGCCGCCTCGACGCCGGCGGCATCGCCGTACGGCACCGTGCGGAAGCCGGGCGTGTACGGCCCGAAGTCGGCGCGCGCGTCGGCGTCGTCGCTGAAGGAGATGATCGTGGTCGTTCGACCGTGGAAGTTGCCCGCCATGACGATGATGTTCGCCCGATCGCGCGCGACGCCCTTGACGCGGTAGCCCCAGGCACGGGCGACCTTGAGAGCCGACTCCACGGCCTCGGCGCCCGTGTTCATGGGCAGCACCATGTCCTTGCCGCAGAAGGCGGCCAGTTCGGCCACGAACGGAGCGAGCTGGTCGTTGTGGAAGGCCCTGCTGGTCAGGGTGATGCGGCCGAGTTGCGCGCGCGCCGCCTCGAGCAGCACGGGGTTGCCATGGCCGAAGTTGACGGCCGAGTACGCGGCGAGGCAGTCCAGGTAGCGACGGCCGTCCACATCCGTCACCCATGCGCCATCACCGGAGGCGACGACCACGGGAAGCGGGTGGTAGGTGTGCGCCGAGTGCTGCTCCTCCTCGCGGATGAGCGCCGCGGTGGCCGGGCTCACCGCGGTCGTGGGGCTCATGTGCAGGCTCATCGGCGCAGCTCCAGCGTGCAGCACTTCACGCCGCCGCCGCCGAGCAGCAGCTCGGACAGGTCGACGCCGATGGGGTTGTACCCGTGCTCGCGCAACTGGCGTTCGAAGTCGAGGGCGCGCTTGGCGATGACCACGTTGTAGCCGTCGCTGAACGAGTTGAGTCCGAGCACGGCGGCATCCTCATCGTTCACGAGGATCGCGTCGGGATAGCGCTGCTCCAGGATGGCGCGCGAGGCTTCGTCGAATGCCCCCGGCAGGTAGGCGACGTGCTCCTGGCCGGCGCGGCTGTCGAGCACGGCGAGCGCGGTGTCGAGGTGGTAGAAGCTGGGGTCGACGAGCCGCAGGCTGATGACGTCCTGGCCGAAGACCTCACCGAGCTCGGCGTGGCTCGCGGCGTCGCTGCGGAAGCCCGTGCCGGCGAGGATGGTGTCGCCGACGAGCAGGAAGTCGCCCTCGCCCTCATTGATGTGCCGCGGCTCGTGAACGCGCAGCCCGTTCTCGGCGAACCAGCGCATGTAGGCGGGCCCCTCGGGCTGGCGTTCCGGATGCGTGAACGAGGCCCCGTATGCGATGCCGTCGATGACCATGCCGCCGTTGGCCGCGTAGACCATGTCGGGCAGGCCGGCGATCGGGTCGATCAGCTCGACGTCGTAGCCGAGGCCGAGATAGGTCTCGTAGAGCGTCGTCCACTGGTCGAGGGCGTTCGCCGTGTCGGTCGGCAGCGCGGGGTCCATCCACGGGTTGATGCGGTAGACCACCGTGAAGTGCTCGGGGCGGCACATCAGCACGGAGCGGTGAAGAGGCGTGCGCGAGGGTTGCACAGGGGTCGTGAGCGTGTCGGTCATGGCCGTCTCCTTGCGGATCGAGGATGCGAGAAGTGGCGGACCAGGTCGTTCTCGTGAACCGGCTCACCCGCTGGAGGCTCGCCCGACGCCGTACCCAGTGTCACACGCAGGATGGCGGCATGTGCTGCCGCTGGGCGCGAGATTCATGCGTATGTACGTGCGCTCACGCAACGAAGCCGCCTAGACTTCGGGCATGGACAACATCGACCGGAGCATCCTCGATCAGTTGCGCCAGAACGCGCGCACCGGCTACGGCGACATCGGCTCGGTCGTGGGGCTCTCGGCGTCCGCGGTGAAGCGGCGAGTGGATCGCCTCGTCGGCGACGGCGTCATCCGCGGCTTCACCATCCATGTCGACCCCACCGTCGACGGCACGACGACCGAGGCGTGGGTCGAGGTGTTCTGCCGCGGAACCGTTTCGCCCGACGAACTGCAGCGCATCCTCTCCTCCGTTCCCGAGGTGGTCTACGCCGGCACGGTCACGGGTAGCGCCGATGCGATCGTGCAGATGCGCTCGCGCGACATCACGAGCCTGGAAGCCGCACTCGAGAAGGTACGCCTCGCCCCGAACGTGGATCACACCCGGAGTGCCATCGTGCTCACCCGGCTCATCCAGCGCGCCGTCGAGGACTGAGCGCCGCGCGTGAACCGGCTCTCGTGAAGTTCTCGATCGTCGAGGGCGCCGAGGCGCCCTTCGAGCAACTGCGCCGCCAGGTCGTCGACGCGGTGCATTCGGGCGAACTCACCGCCGGCACGCGGATGCCCACGGTACGCGCCCTCGCCGCCGAACTCGGGCTGGCGACGAACACCGTGGCGAAGGCGTACCGGGCGCTCGAGGAGGACGAGGTGATCGAGACGCGGGGCCGCAACGGCTCCTTCGTGTCGGCGAGCGGCGACCCCTCCCATCGCCAGGCACAGCAGGCGGCTGTCGCGTACGCCGCGACCATCCGCCGTCTGCGCCTGGATGCCGCCGAGGCCCTCGAGCTCGTGAGGGCGGCCCTGAAGTAGGCGCCCTGCAGCAGGTCCGCCCTGAAGCAGGTCGGCCCGCGGCCCTCAGAGCACGTCGTCGCTCAGCGTCGTCGGGTTGCCGAAGCGGTGGTTCGTGATCGAGATGGCCTGCTCGTGCAGGAACGGCAGCAGCTCCACCCGGCCCGACTGCGTGACCTCGTGCGCGTACACCGCGACGTCGGGGATGCCGTCCGTCGCGGCCGTCACATCGGTCGCCTTCCCGCCGATGAGGCGGATGCGCTCCGGCGGCCGCTTGCCGATCGCGGCCAGCCACGCGGCATCCGTCTCGACCTTCAGCGGAATGTCGCGCTCGGCGAGCAGCCGGCGCACCGCAGCCGGAAGTGCCGTCGCCGACGACACCGTGAACGGCGCCTTGGCGAGAACGCCCGCGACGATCACCCGGAGCGCCTCGACGAGGGTGCCGCCCTCGGCAACGCGCACGGCGACGGGCACGGCCCGGTAGCGGAAGACGTTGCGCTCGAGTCCGAGGCGGGAGACGTCTTTCGCGATGCCGAACTCGTCGCGCCAGGCGAGCGCATCCGAGAGGGCGCCGCGGCGCAGCACGTCGAACTCCTCGTAGGAGAGCGAGGGCTGGGACGCCTCGATGAGGTGGGTCACCCGCCGCTCCAGGCCGCGCAGGTGCAGCGTCTTGGACGCCTCGTCTCGGCCGGGCTTCCAATCGCCGAGTCCGAAGAGGTAGTTGGGGCCACCGGCCTTGGTACCCGCTCCCACCGACGACCGCTTCCAGCCTCCGAAGGGCTGGCGCCGCACGATGGCGCCGGTGATGCCGCGGTTGACGTAGAGGTTGCCCGCCTCGACGGTGTCGAGCCAGAGCGCGAGCTCCTCGGGGTCGAGCGAGTGCAGTCCGGCGGTCAGGCCGTAGTCCACGGCGTTCTGGAAGCGGATCGCCTCCTCGAGGTTGCTCGCCCGCATGACGCCGAGCACCGGCCCGAAGAACTCGGTGAGGTGGAAGTAGGAGCCGGGCGCGACCCCGGTGCGGATGCCGGGCGACCACAGTCGGCCCGCAGCGTCCAGCTGCGTGGGCTTCACGAGCCACTTCTCGCCGATGCCGAGCTCGGTCAGCGCCCACAGCAGCTTTCCGCTCGCCGGCTCGATGATCGGGCCGACCTGGCTGGCCGGGTCATCGGGGTAGCCGACGCGCATCGACCGTGCGGCATCCACGAGCTGGCCGATGAACCGCTCCGAGCGCGCGACGGAACCCACGAGGATGACGAGGCTCGCGGCCGAGCACTTCTGGCCGGCGTGGCCGAAGGCGCTCTTGACCACGTCGGAGGCGGCGAGGTCGAGGTCGGCGCTCGGCGTGACGATGATGGCGTTCTTGCCGCTCGTCTCCGCGAGCAGGGGCAGGTCACGACGGAAGGACCGGAACAGCTTGGCGGTCTCGTAGCTGCCGGTGAGGATCACCCGGTCGACCGAGGGATGCGCGATGAGCCGCTCCCCCAACTCGCCCTCCTCGATGTCGGCGAGGGCGAGCACGTCGCGCGGAACCCCCGCCTCCCACAGGGCCTCGACCAGAACCGCGCCGCAGCGGCGGGCCTGCGGCGCCGGCTTGATGATGACGCCGGACCCGGCCGCGAGCGCCGCGAGGACACCGCCGGCGGGGATGGCGAGGGGGAAGTTCCACGGCGGGGTGACGACGGTCAGCTGCGAGGGCACGAAGCGTGCGCCCTGCACGGTGTCGAGTTCGCGCGCCCGTTCGGCGTAGTAGTGCGCGAAGTCGATGGCCTCGCTGACCTCGGGGTCGGCTTCGCCGATGGTCTTCCCCGTCTCGGATGCGGCGACCTCGATGAGGCGGTCGCGGTTCGCCGCCAGGGCGAGGCCGGCGCGGTGCAGCACGGCGGCGCGCTCGGCGCCGGGGCGCTCGCCCCACGCCTTTCCGGCCGACGCGACGGATGCGACGAGCCCGTCGAGCGCACCGGCATCCGTCACTCGCGCCGCGGCGATAGAGTCCTCACCGAGCGTCGAGGCCGCGACCCGCGCGAGGATGCGTCGGCCCCAGGCGCGGTTGGCGGCCAGTGAGGGGTCGGTGTCCGCCGCATTGGAGAAGGAGTCCACCCCGCGCGATCCGCGGCTGAGGCCGAGGAGGGCCGCCGTCAGCTCCGGCTGGGTCTCGCCGGGGTCGTCGGCGCGCGGATGCGTGATGCTCTCGAGCTGGGTGACCTGCGAGCGGTCCTGCGTGCGGTTGGGGCGCGGAACCGTGAGGTCGAGGTTGGCCAGCGAGGCCAGGAACCGGTCGGTCTCGCGCTGCAGGAGGCCTGCATCCGAGGTGAGCTCGAAGACGGCCGACATGAAGTTCTCGGTCGAGGCGTTCTCCTCGAGCCGTCGGATGAGGTACGCGATGGCCACGTCGAACTCGGCGGGGTTCACGACGGGCGTGTAGAGCAGCAGCTGCCCGACATCGGCGCGCACGGCCTCGGCCTGGCCGGTCGCCATGCCGAGCAGCATCTCGAAGTCGACCCGGTCGCTGACTCCGCGCCGCTCGGCGAGCAGGCGGGCGTAGGCGACGTCGAAGAGGTTGTGCCCGGCGACGCCGATCTTCACTGCATCCGTGTTCTCGGGCGTGAACGCCCAGTTGAGCACGCGCTTGTAGTTGGTGTCGGTGTCCTGCTTGCTGTCGTAGGTCGCGAGCGGCCAGTCGTGCATGACGGCGTCGACCTGCTCCATCGCGAGGTTGGCGCCCTTCACGACCCGCACCTTGATCGGCGCGCCGCCCGCCGCCCGGCGGTGCCGCGACCAGTCGGTGAGGTTCTGCAGCGCCCCGAGGGCGTCGGGCAGGTAGGCCTGCAGCACGATGCCGGCCTCGAGATCGCGCAGGCTGGGAGTGGCGAGGATGCGCGTGAACACGGCGATCGTGAGATCGAGGTCGCGGTACTCCTCCATGTCGAGGTTGATGAACTTCGGCTTGCCGGCGGCGCTCGAGCGCGCGGCGAGCTCGTAGAGCGGCAGAAGCGTCTCGACGACCTTCTCGACGGCCTCGTCGAAGGACCACATGGAGAGCTGGCTCACGACGCTCGAGACCTTGATCGAGACGTAGTCCACGTCGTCGCGGGCGAGCAGCTCCCGGGTTCCGGCGAGCCGGCGGGCCGCCTCCTTCTCGCCGAGCACCGCTTCGCCCAGCAGGTTGAGGTTCAGCCGGTTGCCGGATGCGCGCAGGCCGGCGATGATCGGGCCGAGCTTCTCAGGGGTGGCATCCACCACGAGGTGCCCCACCATGCGCCGCAGCACCCGGCGCGCCACCGGGATGACGACCCACGGGATGACCGGACCGAGAACGCCGCCGAGCCAGATCGCCGCGCGCATCGGCCACGGCAGGAATCGCGGGGCCTTCTTCGCGACCTTGGCGAGGTTCAGGCCGGCCACCATGAGATCTTCGGGGCGCATGACGCCATCGACGAAGCCGACGGTGAACTCGAGTCCGTTCGGGTCTTTGAGCACGCCGGCCAGTCGCTCGGCCGAGGGATCCGACGGCGCGTCGGCGCTGGCGGCGAGCCAGCGATGCACGAGGGCGATCACCTCGGGAGCGAGGTCGGTCTCTGTCGTCGTCTGGGTCACGTGAGGTCTCTCTCTCGAGGCGCGGTGGTGCTGCCTCCAGTCTGCCCCTCCGATTCGCTAAGCAGAAGCGAACGTTCCTGATGAATATCGATTAGATTCTCTGATGAATCACCGGCCCGGTTCGAGGGCGAGAGAGGGAGGCGAGCGGATGCTCGACGTGCGCCGCCTGCGCCTGCTGCGCGAGGTGAAGCTGCGCGGCACGCTCGCAGCGGTCGCCGAGGCGCTCGCCTACTCACCGTCGGCCGTGTCGCAGCAACTGGCGCTTCTCGAGAAGGAGGCGGGCGTTCCCCTGCTCGAGAAGGCCGGGCGGCGCGTGCTGCTCACCCCGCAGGCCGAGGTGCTCGTGCTGCACGCCACGACCGTACTCGATGCCCTGGAGCGCGCTGAGGCCGACCTCAGCGCCTCCCTCACGAGCGTGCGCGGCACCGTGCGGGTCGCCGTCTTCCAGTCGGCGGCGCATGCCGTCCTGCCAGCGGCGCTCACCATCCTCTCGACCGAGTTCCCCGACCTGCGGGTGGAGGTGACCGAACGGGAGCCAGAGGCCGGCCTGTTCGACGTCTCGGCCCGCGACTTCGACCTGGTGGTCGCGGAGCAGTACCCCGGCCACACGCGCGCCCATCGGGCAGGGCTCGACCGCGTCGTGCTCGGCGGCGACGCCATCCGGCTGGGAGTCGGCCCGCTTCTCCCTGCGGCGACGGCGAAGGCGAGGGCCGCGACCGCGCCGCAGGTCGGCCTCGCCGACTGCCGGGACCGGGCCTGGGTCATGGAGCCCGCAGGCACCGCCTCGCGGGAGTGGGCCGTGCAGCTGTGCCGTGCCGCGGGATTCGAGCCCGACGTACGGTTCGAGACGGCGGACCTGATGGCGCACATCCGCCTCATCCGATCCGGCAACGCGGTCGGCCTGCTGCCCGACTTCGCGTGGGCGGGCGAGACGCCCACGGTGCAGCTGGCGCCGCTGCCCGGTGATCCGCACCGCACCATCTTCAGCGCTGCGCGCCGTTCCAGCGCCGACCGCCCCGGCGTCGCCGCCGTGCGGGCGGCACTCGCGCAAGCCGTCGCCCTCGTGGGCGCGGGGCCGGTACCCTGAGCCTTCCGATGATGAGGAACAGCGGGCACCGGTTCGCCGTGGTCGCCGGGTGGGTGCTCGGGGCGATCGCGCTGCTCGTCGTGTGCCTACTGGTGTGGACGCAGACCGTCATGCCGGGCGACCGTGCTGCCGCGTTGAAGGCCTGGCGCGACGACGCCATCAGCATCCGCTCGACCGATCACTCCATCGTGATGACGCCGACGGATGCCGACGGCTCGGGCCTCGTCTTCATCCCCGGAGCGAAGGTCGACCCCTACGCGTACCTGTACAAGCTCTCGGGCATCGCGGCCGACGGAACCACCGTCGTGGTCACCAAGCCCACCCTGAACCTGGCGTTCTTCGACACCCGCCCGCTCGGCACCTTCACGGCCGACGCCCCCGACGTCACCGACTGGTTCGTCGGCGGTCACTCGCTCGGCGGGGTGCGGGCATGCATGCTCGCCGATGACCCCGCCGTGGGCGGGCTCGTGCTGTTCGGCAGCTACTGCGCCAACGACCTGTCGCACACGTCGCTGGGCGTACTGAGCATCGCCGGCGGCAACGACGGGCTCTCGACGCCCCAGAAGATCGCCGACTCCGCGCATCTCCTGCCGCAGTCAACCCAATTCGTGCAGATCGACGGGGCCAACCACGCCGCCTTCGGCGACTACGGCGTGCAGCCGGGAGACGGCGTCGCCACGGTGGGTTCCCGGCGGGTACGCGAGGAGATCACCCGCGCGTCGGAGCACTTCATCGGCTCCGACCGCGGGTAGGCGTCGGCGTCCTCAGAAGACGAAGACCTGGCCCAGCACGATCGCGAGCACGACGAGCACGCCCACTCCCCCGGCGACCCAGACCAGCGCCCGGCCCGAGAGCTTGGCGATGCCGAATCCGACGACGAAGGGCAACGCGAGAAGCAGCAGGGCGACGATCCACCAGAACGCCTGGTAGCCGCCCACCGTGGCATCCGAGAGCCGGCCCGCGAACAACTGCTTGGTGTGCGGATGCGTCGCGAACGCGATCGCGGCCGAGAGCGGCATCGCGATGAAGACGGCGACGACGACCCCCGCCAGCCAGCCCCAGGCGCTCGAGCGGTCCTCCGCGAGCAGAACTCCGCTGTGGTGCTGTTCCTGGACGCCGCGTGACCGATTGCTCATGAGGAAAACTCTAAGGCACCCCTGCGCCGGCTCCCACGCAGGCATAGTCTGACAGTGCGAACGGAGGTGCGAGCGATGTCAATTCGACCCACTGGCCGACTCGCCCAGCGCGACGACGGCCTCTACCTGCTCATCGACCGCCTGTTCACGGCGCCGATCGAAGACGTCTGGCACAGCCTGACCAATCCCACTGCGATGGAAGGGTGGATCGGCACCTACACCGGCAATCCCGCGACCGGCGGCGTGAAGTTCCTGATGACGGCCGAACCGGAGGCCGGCTGGCAGTACGTGAGCATCATGGAGTGCGCGCCGCCGCGCCGCTTCCTCGCCTCCGCCCAGAAGGGCGACGGCGAGTGGCGCATCTTCTGCCACCTGCGTGAGGCCGGCGGCATGACGACCCTCACCCTCGGGCAGCGGCTGACGTCGGCCGCCGAGGCCAAGACGATCGGTCCGGGATGGGACTACTACCTCGATCGCCTGATCGCGGCGCGCGAAGGTCGGCCGCATCCGGACTGGTCGCACTACTACCCGGCTCACGCCGACTACTACGGCGCGCTCCTGCCACCCGCGCACTGAGATCCGAAGGAGCGGCTCCCCTCACGACGATCCTGCGGGCCCTAGGCTGACGCCGTGAGCAATCTTCAGCAGAAGAGCCGACAGCACCGACTGCTCCAAGCGGGTGCGAGCATGGTGGCCGATCATCCTTTCCGTTGGGCGTTCATCGCCACGCTCGGCGTTCTCGTGGCGCTCGCACTCGCCTACGCGTTCGTCGGGCTCTCGACCGTCGTGTTCTCCGTCTTCGCGGCGGCGTTCATCACGCTGGGCCTCGATCCGCTGATCCGGTGGCTGCAACGCAGGGGAATGACGCGCGGCTGGGCGATCCTCACCGTCATCCTCCTGTTCGTGCTCGTCGTGATCGGGTTGCTCTGCCTCGTGCTGCCGCTCGTGATCGGCCAGGCCTCGGACTTCATCAGCGACCTGCCGGGGATGTACGCCCGCCTCAAGCAACAGGACTGGTTCCAGCAGGCCCAGGCCGGCACGGGCGGGTTGCTGGGCACCATCTACACCTGGGTGGTCGACACGGTGAGCGACCCCAGCTTCTGGGCGACCGTCGGCGGCGGTGCCATCCAGGTCGGCATCGCCATCGTGAGCGGCATCTCGAGCGGCTTCTTCATCTTCATCCTCACCATCTACTTCGTCGCGACGCTCGACTCGTCCAAGAGGGCCATCTACTCCCTCATCTCGGCGTCGCATCGCTCGCGGGTGGTCGAATACGCCGAGCGCATCATGCAGAACGTCGGGCGCTACCTCAGCGGCATGGTGGTGCTCGCGTTCTGCAACAGCGTGTTCAGCCTGTTCATCCTCACGGTGACGGGTGTTCCGTTCGCCCTCGTCATCGCCGTGGCGGCCTTCTTCATCACGCTCATCCCGCTGATCGGAACGGTGCTCACCACGGCGGTCATGACGGTGATCGCACTGTTCGTCTCCCCCGTCGCGGGGCTGATCGTGCTCATCGCCATGCTCATCTACATGCAGGTCGAGGCCTACATCCTCACTCCGCGGGTGATGAGCAAGGCGGTGCAGGTGCCCGGCTCGATCGTGCTCATCGCCGCGCTCGGCGGCGGAACACTCGGTGGCCTGCCCGGAGCCCTCGTCGCCATCCCGGTCGCGGCCGGCATCCTGCTCATCATCAAGGAGGTCGTGGTGCCGAAGAAGGCGCGCTCCTGACGCGCGTCGGCGGCTCTCAGAGCCAGAGCGACGGCGCTGCGGCGCGGGTGGCCGGCAGTTGCACGGCCTGACCCCAGTCGAGCAGCCGCTGCGGCACCTCGAGCCCCTCGGGAATGCCGCCGCTGGCCTCGATGACCTCCGCGATCGGCACGGTGCCGCCCGTCTTCTTCAGGAACCGCCCGCGGATGTAGCCCTTGGCGTACACCTCGAGCCGGCCGTCGGCATCCGGTCGCACGAACCGCTGCTCGACGTAGACGGCCTTGTCATCGAACCCGAGGATGCGCGATTCGATGGCGAAGCGCTGACCGAGCGTGAGCGACTTGCGGAAGCTCAGCGTCTCGCTGACGACGACCGGGTACCACCCGCGCGCGCGGAAGACGTCCCACGTGCCGCTGCGGATGGTCTGGTCGAAGCGGGCGATGTCCATGATCGAGAAGTAGACGCCGTTGTTCATGTGACCGAGCACGTCCTGGTCGGTCGGCAGCGTGCGGAACCACGAACGGCTCACGTCGTAGATGCCGATCGGTCGGCGCAGGCGTGCGAGCGCGATGTGGAAGATGGTCCGGAAGAACATGTGCACCGGGTCACGCTAACGGCCCGGCTGCGCATCCGTCATGGCGGATGTGGCTGACGCACAGGGGCGGCCGCACCGTGGGCGCCGGTACTGTGCGCCTTTCGACAAAGCGCGGCTGCGAGCTACGCGGCGCCCTCTCCCTCAGTGGCGGATGGCTCGGGAACCTCGCGCTGCGCCGGACCGTTGTAGACCGAGAGCGGCCGGATGAGCGCGTTCGAGGCGAGCTGCTCCATGATGTGGGCCGTCCAGCCGGTGATGCGACTGGCGACGAACAGCGGCGTGAACGTCTCGGTCTCGAACCCCATGAGGTGGTAGGTCGGACCGGCCGGGTAGTCGAGGTTCGGCTTGATGTTCTTGCGCTGCGCCATCGCCTGCTCGAGCGCCTCGTAGAGGTCGAGCAGTTCTGGCCGGTCGTAGTGGCGCACCATCTTCTCGAGCGCGCCGCGCATCGTGGGCACCCGGGAGTCGCCGTTCTTGTAGACCCTGTGGCCGAAGCCCATGATCTTCGCCTTGCGGGCGAGGGCGGCATCCAGCCACTCCTCCGCCTGGTCGGCGCTGCCGATCTCGTCGAAGGTGTGCATGACGGCCTCGTTCGCACCGCCGTGCAGCGGGCCCTTGAGCGCGCCGATGGCGCCGACGACGGAGGAGTACAGGTCGGAGAGCGTGGAGGCGATCACCCGCGCCGTGAAGGTCGACGCGTTGAAGGAGTGCTCGGCGTAGAGCACCATCGACACGCTGAAGGCATCGACGACCTCTGGGTCGGCCTCCTCGCCGAAGGTCATCCAGAGGAAGTTCTGGGCGTAGTCGAGGTCGTCGCGCGGTTCGACGAGGGGCAGCCCCTGACGGCGTCGCTGGTCGTAGGCCACGATCGCCGGAAGCTGGGCGAACAGGTGCTTGGCCTTGCGCAGGTTCTCACTCGGCTCGTTGTCTTCGGCGTCGGGGTCGTTCGCGCCGATGACGCTCACCGCCGTGCGCAGCACGTCCATCGGATGCGACTGGGTGGGGAGGTCATCGATCACCCGGCGCACATTGGGCGCGAGCGCGCGGTCGCTGCGCTCCTCCTCGACGAAGGCGTCGAGCTGCTCCGGCGTGGGCAGCTCCCCATACCAGAGCAGCCAGGCGACCTCCTCGAAGCTGCGCCGAGCGGCGAGGTCCTGCACCGGGTAGCCGCGGTAGAGCAGCGTGTTGGTCTCAGGATTGACCATTGAGACGGCGGTGTAGTCGACCGGAACGCCGGCCAGTCCCTTGTAGATCTCGCGCTCGTCCATCCACGTCCCCTTCGCTCGTGCGGCTCCCAGACTACTTCCCGAACGGCGGCGCGTGGCACGCGCCGGCCATGCCTCAGCGGGCGACGGTGAAGTTGAAGATCGAGGTGTCGAAACGGTTGTAGCCCTCGTAGTCGATGAGCTCGTAGAGCTCCGCGCGGTGCTGCATCTCGCCGAGCTTTCCCGTGAGGTTCCCGGCATCCGTCAGCTCGTCGAGGCCGCGCATCGCGGCTCCCATCGCCAGGCGCAGCAGCGACACCGGCCAGATAACGATGTTCATGCCCACGTCGGCCAGCTGCTGCACCGTGAACAGGTCGCTCTTGCCGAACTCGGTCATGTTGGCCAGGAGCGGAACGTCGACGGCGGCGCGGATGGCGGCGAACTCCGCGAGGGAGGCCATCGCTTCGGGGAAGATGGCGTCGGCGCCCGCGTCGACGAGCTTCTTCGCACGGTCGACGGCCGCGTCCATGCCCTCCACGGCCCGGATGTCGGTGCGCGCCATGACCAGGAAGTTCGGGTCGCGGCGCGCGTCGACGGCGGCCCGGATGCGCTGCAGCGCGGTGTGCTCGTCGACCACCTGCTTGCCGTCGAGGTGACCGCAGCGCTTGGGATTGACCTGGTCTTCGATGTGCAGGCCCGCGAGCCCGGCATCCTCGAGCTCCTGCACGGTGCGGGCCACGTTCATGGGCTCGCCGAAGCCCGTGTCGGCGTCGACGATGGCCGGCAGTTCCGTCATGCGCGCGATCTGCTTTGCCCGGCCGGCGACCTCGGTGAGCGTGGTCAGGCCGATGTCGGGCAGCCCGAGATCGGCCGAGAGCACTCCGCCCGAGATGTAGACGCCCTCGAAGCCCTTCTGCTCGATGAGTCGTGCGCTCAGCGGGTTGAACGCCCCCGGAAAGCGCAGCAGCTCACCGCTCGTGAGGGCGGTGCGGAAGTCGGCGCGCTTCTCGGCCGGCGTCTTCTGGGCATAGAGCATGGTGCTGCCTCCTGGGTGGCGTGCGGGTTAGAAGAGGCCCTGCGGGCTCTCGACCGATGCGAGAACGCCCGGAGCGGCAACGACCGTCAGGCCGAGGAGCTCTTCCGGACGCAGCTCGGGCAGGCGCTCGGCCAGCGCCAGGAAGCGCTCGATCTCGGCCTCCTCGAGCACGAAGTCGGCGAGGGTGCGGAACTTCGCCACGTACTCCGCGCGCCCGAACGGGCGGGCGCCGAGCGGATGCGCATCCGCCACCGCGATCTCGTCGGTGATGGTGTTGCCGTCGGTGAGAATGATCTCGACGCGGCCCCCGAAGGCCTTCTCGCCCATGTCGAGCGAGTGGTAGCGGCGGGTCCACTCCTCGTCTTCGACGGTCGTGATCTTCTTCCAGAGCTCCACCGTGTCGGGCCGGTTGGCGCGCGCCGGCGTGTAGGAGTCGACATGGTGCCAGGCGCCGTCCTGCAGGGCGACGGCGAAGATGTACGGGATGGAGTGGTCCAGCGTCTCGCGGGACGCCGACGGATCGTACTTCTGCGGGTCGTTCGCGCCCGAGCCGATCACGTAGTGGGTGTGGTGCGAGGTGTGGATCACGACGCGCTCGATGTTGGCGACGTCATCCAGCAGCAACGGGTACTCGTTGTGGAGCTTTCTGGCGAGGTCGATCCAGGCCTGGGCCTGGTACTCGGCGGAGTGCTCCTTGGTGTAGCTGTCGAGGATGGCGCGCTTGGCCTCTCCGCGCCCGGGGAGCTCGACGTCGTAGGAGGCATCGGGCCCGTCGAGCAGCCACGCGATCACGCCGTCCTCCCCCTCGTAGATGGGCGACGGACTCGTCTGTCCCCGCATCGCCCGGTCGACGGCCTCGACGGCCATCTTGCCGGCGAAGGCGGGCGCGTGCGCCTTCCAGGTCGAGATCTCGCCCTTGCGCGACTGGCGGGTGGCGGTCGTGGTGTGCAGGGCCTGGCCGATGGCCTGATAGACGATCTCCTGGTCGAGCCCGAGCAGGGTGCCGATGCCCGCGGCTGCGGATGGCCCGAGGTGGGCGACGTGGTCGATCTTGTGGGCGTGCAGGCTGATCGCCTTGGCCAGGTCGATCTGAATCTCGTAGCCCGTCGCGATGCCGCGGACGAGGTCCCGCCCGGTGAGCCCCCGGTTCTCGGCCAGGTGCTGGGCGACGGCGAGGATCGGCGGGATGTTGTCACCGGGGTGCGAGTACTCGGCGGCGAGGAAGGTGTCGTGGTAGTCGAGTTCGCGCACGGCCACACCGTTGGCCCAGGCGGCCCATTCCGGAGATGTACGGCGGCCGGCCGTCACGCCGAAGACCGTCGAGCCCTGGCCTCCCACCGAGACCGGATGCGCGAGCGCCTGGCTGCGCGCCGAGGTCACGGGCGGGCGAGTGAGCGACGCCACGGCGACCGCCGCATTGTCGATCACGCGGTTGATGACCATCTCGGTGACCTCGTCGGTGACCTCGACCGGGTCGATGGCGAGGGCCGCCAGCTGCCACGCGAGCTGACCGTCTTTGGCCAGGTTCTCTTCACTCCGATGTACGCGCAGGTGATGTGTCTTCACTCTGCAACGGTACCTAATCGCCCTGTGAGCCGGAATTTGCCGCTCAGGGGCGGCTTTCGCGGTCGGGATGGGGTAGAGGCCGAACGGGCATAGGATTCCGTCGTGGTGCCCGCATCGAACCTGCTCGCCTTCGCGCTGGCCTCCGTCGTGCTCATCGCGATACCGGGGCCGAGCGTGCTCTTCGTCATCGGCCGCTCGCTCGCCCTCGGCCGCGCGGGCGGCATCCTGAGCGTCGTCGGCAACGCGCTCGGCATGATTCCGCTCGTGATCGCCGTCGCCCTGGGCATCGGGGCGATCGTGGCGGCATCCGTCGCCGTCTTCACGGCGGTCAAGTTCGCCGGTGCCGCCTACCTCGTCTACCTCGGCGTGCAGGCCATCCGGCACCGGCACGATGCCGCCGCGGCCGCCACAGGCGAGGTCGCACCGCGACCCGCATGGCGCCTGCTCGGCGAGGGGTTCATCGTCGGCGTCACCAACCCGAAGACGATCGCGTTCTTCGTGGCCGTGCTTCCCCAGTTCGTGGACGCGCGCTCGGGCGCGCCCGCCGTGCAGTTGGTCGAACTCGGCCTGGTCTTCGTCGCCCTCGCGCTCTGCTGCGACAGCATCTGGGCGCTCGCGGCCGGAACCGCACGCGACTGGTTCGCGCGTTCACCGCGACGCATCGCACGCCTCTCCGCGACGGGCGGCGTGATGATGATCGGGTTGGGCGGCGTGCTCGCCCTCAGCGGCTCCAAGCACTGACCGGCGCGGGCGCGCGCTGAGGGGAGTGCGGGCGCTCAGTCGCTCGAGGCCGTCCCCACGAGGATGCCGCGGGCAAGCGAGTGGAAGTGGTTGTTGAACCCGAGGATGGCGGGTGTCGCATCCGCGGGAATGTCGAGCGTCGGCACGTCGAGGGCGTTGACCACGATGAAGTACCGGTGGGTGCCGGTTCCCGGGGGCGGGGCGGAACCGCTGTACGAGGTGAGCCGGTTCTCGTTCGGCAGGGTGACGCTGCCCTCCGGCAGGTTTCCCCCCTGCGCCGCCCCTGCCCCACGCGCGAGCGAGGTGACCGTGGCCGGGATGTTGAAGACGGCCCAGTGCCAGAAGCCCGAGCCGGTCGGCGCATCCGGATCGAAGATCGAGACGCTGAAACTGCGCGTCTCGGCAGGCGCGCCGCTCCACGAGAGCTGGGGCGAAATGTCACGACCGCCCATCGCGGCGTCCCACTGCTCCTTCTTCAGCGGCTGCCCGTTCTCGAGGTCGTCACTCGTGAGCGTGAGCGGGGGAAAGTCGCGCAGTGCGGCGAGCGCGGCATAGGGGTCGTAGTCCAGCATGTTCTCTCCTTCAATCCGTCCCCGACGGCTTCCCTCACGCAATCACCGCCGGTCTCGCCCGCGCAAGGGGTTGCGAGCGCTCGCAGGATGGTCGGCGATGATGGACGGATGCCCGTGCCGAAGGTTGTGCTCTACTACGCGTTCACCCCACTCCCCGACCCCGATGCGGTGCGGCTGTGGCAGCGCGACCTCTGCGAGTCGCTCGGATTGCGGGGGCGCATCATCCTCTCCTCCGACGGCATCAACGCGACCCTCGGCGGCGAGCTGAAGGCCCTCAAGCGCTACCTCCGCAAGACCAAGGACTACCCGGCGTTCGCCGGCATCGATGTCAAGTGGAGCGAGGGCAGTGGGCTGGACTCCGAAGGGCTCAGCCTCGACTTCCCCAAGCTCAGCGTGAAGGTGCGCGACGAACTCGTCTCGTTCGGGGCGCCGGGCGAACTGCGGGTCGACGACGGCGGAGTCGTCGGAGGCGGCACGCATCTGGATCCAGCCGGCCTGGATGCACTCGTGGCCGAGCGCGGCGACGAGGTGGTGTTCTTCGACGGCCGCAATGCCTTCGAGGCACAGATCGGCCGGTTCGCGGGAGCGGTGGTGCCCGACGTGGCGACGACGCGCGAGTTCGTCGCCGAACTCGACAGTGGGCGTTACGACGACCTGAAGGGTCGCCCGGTCGTCACGTACTGCACGGGCGGCATCCGCTGCGAGGTGCTCTCGGCGCTCATGGTCGAGCGGGGCTTCGGCGAGGTCTACCAGCTCGACGGCGGCATCGCCCGCTATGGGGAGGCTCGCGGCGACGACGGCCTGTGGCAGGGGTCGCTCTACGTGTTCGACAAGCGCGGGTCTCTCGACTTCAGCGACCGCGCCGCCGTCATCGGCCGGTGCGCGGAGTGCGGGGCGGCGACCAAGCGCATGCAGAACTGCGCGGATGCCTCCTGCCGCATCCAGCTGGTGGTGTGCGCGGCGTGCGCAGCCCGCGAAGCCGCCTTCTGCGACGAGCACGCCGCCTAGCCTGACTCCTTCGCCGCGCCGCGCGCCCTGTCGCGGCGCGAGTAGGCCCGGGCCGATCGGCTCGAGAGCGCGAGCAGCACGAGGATGTCGAGCGAGAGTCCGACGAGGGTGGTGCGCAGGGTGATGGGCGCGCCGCCGGCGGCCACGTCGACGGCGGCGAGCACGATGCCCAGGCTCGCCACGACGAGCACGAGCATCCTGGCCCCGTCGACGCCGCGGTAGACGAGCGCCACGACGGCCACCTCGACGCCGAGAACGATCACGCCGATGCCGAGGATGACCCAGAGGGCCGCCTGGGCGAGCGCACCGTCGACGTCGCCGATGACCGTGACGTTGTGACGCAGGAGCTGGTCCCACCCGGCGGCGATGTCGATGAGCCAGGCCGCTCCGCCGATGACGCGGAGCACGACGAGGGCGACCCCCATGGTGATCGTCACCGGCCGTTTCGCGGACGGCGCCGAACGCACCGGAAGGGCGAGGTCGAGGGAACTCTCGAAGGCTGCCCGCTTGCCGGCCGCCGACGCACGCGGGTGACGCACGGGCTCGAGCCGGGAGCGCGTCGGTGCGCCGAGAACGTGGGTTGCGCCGGATTCCTCGGAGTCCTCCGAGGCGAGCGACGCGGTCCGCGTGCTCGCAGCATCCGGTCGCACGTCGATGATGGGCAGGTCGCCGTCGGTCGAGATCGAGTCTCCGCCGCCGTTGCGCGAGTGGTATCCGGTCGAGAAGTCGCGGATGAGCTCCACCCGAGTCTCGGGCGACGAGCGGCGGATGCTCTCCACGATGTGATCGCGTTCGACGTCGGTGTCGGCGTCGATCTTGTGCGTGATCTGCAGCGTGAACAACGAGAACCCGACGGCACGATCGAAGGTGCCGGCAGCCAGCCATTCCACGCGGCGCCCGCCCGGAAGCAGCCAGTCGTCGGGGCATCGCCAGAACCGCACGTGATGCCGCTTGGCGGGGTTGCCGGCCACCTCCTGCTGGTAGGCGAAGTCCTGCTGGCGGCCGAACAGGAACAGCGGGCTCACGGGCGCCTCGTCGTAGCTGCGCCGACTCAGGGTCGACGAGATGATGCGCAGGCTCGAGGCGGCGGTGACGTCGTCGGCGCGGGTCCAGCCCGCCCGTGCCATGGCCGTGTGCACGTCGCGCTCCTCGCCCAGCAGTGCGAGGTTGATGGGGTCGCCGAGCAGCCCGTCGCTCGTGCGTGCCCGCCCGATGAAGTAGTCGGGAACGTAGATCGTCGTGAGGATGCGGTGCAGGCGTGGCAGCACGAGGTACGCCACGAGAACCCAGAAGACCACGAAGTAGAGCACGGAGGACCACGCCCACTGGAAGCCCTCGCCCGCCACGAGGGTCGCGAGCCAGACGGCGGCGAGCCCCGCGAAGATGAAGAAGAAGCCGTCGAGGAACGCACTGACCGAGTAGCGCACACGGCGGCTACCGCGCTGGCGTGTGACGACGACCTCCGACGCGGTCATGTCGCCATGCTAGACCGCGGCTCCGGCCAAGGGGGCCGCCGCCTGCACGCCGTGCACCGAGGGAAGTGCAGGCTCGCCGGACACCGCATCCCACCCCCTGGGATCCGACCGCTACTCTGGGGCCATCCCCCGAGGAAAGGCATGGCGATGCCAACTGGCGTTCCCATCGAGTTCTCCCGCGTGACGAAGACGTTCGGCGCGGTGACAGCCGTCAACGACCTCTCGTTCAGCGTCGAACCTGGCCGGGTGACCGGATTCCTCGGCCCGAACGGAGCCGGCAAGACGACGAGCCTGCGCATCCTGCTCGGGCTGGTGCGGCCGACCTCCGGCACGGCGACCTTCGGCGGCACCGCGTATGCCCGGCTGCCGCAACCGCTCGTGACGGTGGGCGCCGCCCTCGAGGCGGCGAGCTTCCATCCGGGGCGCACGGCGCGCGACCACCTTGGTGTCTACGCCGCTGCCGCCGGAATCGCCGCCCCGCGCGTGGGCGAGGTGCTCGACCGGGTCGGACTGGGCGAGTACGCCAACCGTCGTGTCGGCGGATATTCGCTCGGCATGCGGCAGCGCCTGGGGCTCGCCTACACCCTCCTCGGCGATCCGGGCGTGCTCGTGCTCGACGAGCCGATCAACGGGCTGGACCCAGAGGGCATCAAGTGGATCCGGCTGTTCCTGCGCGAGCTCGCCGCTGAGGGCCGCACCGTGCTCGTGAGCTCGCACCTGCTCAGCGAGGTGCAGCAGAGCGTCGACGAGGTGGTGATCATCGCGAAGGGCGAACTCGTTCACCGCGGCTCGCTCGCCACCCTCGACACGGATGTCGCCCCCCGCGTCGTCGTGGAGTCGCCCGATCGCATTCGGCTCGCAGAGGTGCTGCGATCGGAAGGGCTCGAGTTCACCGAGGGCCGTACGGGACTTCTCGTCGCCGACCCCGACCCTGCTCGCATCGGGCACCTGGCCTTCGTCAACCAGGTCGAGATCTCCGCCTTGCATCGGCAGAAGGCCGGGCTCGAGGAGTCCTTCCTCACGCTCGTCGGAGACGCCGAGGCGTCGGCCGCCGCCGGCCATGCACCGGCGGAGGACGCGGGCCCGGCCGCGGCAGTCGTGCACGATCCTCCGCCGGATGCCGCCCCGTCGCCGCCCGTCGAACCCGCACCCGACTCCGAGGGAGGTGCCCGATGAACGTACTGCTGCGGGCCATCGGAGCCGAGTTCCTCAAGGTGCTCACCACCCGAACGTGGTGGGTGCTCGCGATCGTGATGGCCGCCTACGTCGCACTCCTCGCGGGCGGTCTGGGCGGGCTCTTCGGTTACATCAGCGCTCATCCGGAGGCCGCGCGTGGCGGAAGCGGCGGCGGACTGCCGCCCGGCACCGCCGTGCAGCAACTCATCTACGGGTTCGCCACCACGATCGGCTACGTCTTCCCGGTGCTGTTGGGCGCTCTCGCCACGACCGGCGAGTTCCGCCACCAGACCCTGACCCCCACCTTTCTCGCGACCCCCCGCCGCGGCCTCGTGCTGCTCGCGAAGGTGAAGGTGTTCTTCCTCGTGGGCGCCGTCTTCGGCGTCATCGCGTGGGCGGCCTCGCTCACAGCCGGCGGGCTCGTGCTCGGCGCGGTCGGGCTCGAGAGCCAGCTCGGCCATCCCGACGTCTGGGCGGAGGCCGGCCGCGGCATCCTCGCCATGGCGTTGTGGTCCGCGATCGGCGTGGGGCTCGGCGCGCTCGTGCGCAGCCAGGTGGCGGCGATCGTCATCGTTCTCGCCTTCACCCAGTTCGTCGAGCCGCTCCTGCGGCTGGCCGCTGGATTCATCGATGCCACCGCGGCCATCGGGCGCTTCCTGCCCGGCGCCGCGAGTGACGCCCTCGTGGGATCGAGCTTCTACTCGATTGCCGGCACGGGCGGAGGCGCGAGCGACCCGTTGAGCTGGTGGGCGGGCGCCCTCGTGCTGCTGGCCTACGCCGTTCTCTTCACCGTCGCGGGCTACTTCACGAGCTGGCGCCGGGACGTCTCCTGAGCGCACCGCGACCCCCATCGCGCCGCCCCGCCTCCCCGCCAAGCCCCGCGCTTGAACCATTTCGTCGCCGTTGATCCGCAGGCAACGGATCAACGGGCCCCAAATGGTTCACCGGCGAGGCAGGACCTCGCGGCGCGAGCGGGCAACGGTTAGGTTGGCGGAGTGAGCGAAACCTTCCGGGCCATCGTCGTCGATCGCGAAACGGATGCCGAGGGCCGCCCCTCGCTGACGTCCGGCATCCGCGAATTGCGCGTCGACGACCTGCGCGAGGGCGATGCCGCGCCGCACGGCGACACGGTTCTCATCGAGACCCTCTACTCCAGCCTGAACTACAAGGACGGCATGGCCGTGCGCGGCAAGCCGGGCATCACCCGGGCGTACCCGATCGTCGCGGGCATCGACCTGGTCGGCCGGGTGGCGAGCAGCGAGGACTCCCGGTGGTCAGCCGGTGACGTCGTCGTGTTGAATGGCGCCGGCCTCAGTGAAACCCGACATGGCGGTTTCACCGAACGGGCGGTCGTGGAGTCCGCGTCTCTCGTGGCCGTACCCGCCGGCATCTCGCCCCGGCAGGCCGCCGCGATCGGCACGGCCGGCGTCACCGCCATGCTCGCCGTGCTCGCGCTCGAGCGCTACGGCATCCACCCCGAGCTCGGGCCGGTGCTCGTGTCGGGCGCATCGGGCGGCGTCGGGTCGGTCGGCATCGCGATTCTCGGCCGGCACGGTTACGAGGTGGCTGCCCTCACCGGCCGAGGCGATGAGAACGGCGATTACCTGAGGCGGCTGGGTGCGGTGCAGATCGTCGACCGCGACGAGTTCGCGGAGCCGGGACGACCGTTGCAGAGCCAACGCTGGGCAGCGGGCATCGACTCCATCGGCGGAGTGCCGCTGGCCAACCTGCTCTCCCAGATCGAGTATGGCGGGGCCGTCGCGGCCTGCGGCGTCGCGGCATCCAGCGACCTGCCGACGACCGTGCTGCCGTTCATCCTGCGGGGCGTCGCCCTGCTCGGGGTGAACTCCGTGGAGGCGCCCCTGTTCCTGCGTGAAGAGGCCTGGACGCGGCTCGCGACCGACCTCGACCTCGAGCTGCTCGAGGCGATGACGACCGAGATCACGCTCGACGAGGTGGCGGATGCGGGCGCCGAGATTCTCGAGGGCCGTACGCGCGGTCGCGTCGTCGTGCGCATCGGCCGGTGACCGGAGCCGTCATGCTTTCGGCCGAGGTGCGCGCACGTCGTTTGCACAACCTGCTCGTCTGGTCGCCGGTCGACGACGACCCCGGAGCGGTCGTCGGCCGGCTTCTCGCTGTGCAGGGCCAGGAATTCGCGTACGCCCTGTGGTCGGTGGCGCAACGCATCGAGGAGTCCGTGCGACCGAGCGCCGCCGACCTCGCCGTCTCGTACGACCTCGGCGGCATCCTGCGCACCCACCTGATGCGACCGACCTGGCACCTGGTGGCACCCGATGACGCGCGCTGGCTTCTCACCCTCACGGCGGGCCGCGTGCATCAAGCCAACCGGGGAATGTACGAGCGCAACGGCCTTGACGCCCAGACGCTCGCCCGCACGACGGATGCGATCGCCCGCGCCGTCGATGGCGGGCGGCACCAGAGCCGGGCGGGGTTGCGCACGGCCCTGCAGCAGAGCGGGCTCGAGCTGTCGAACCTCGCCTTCACGTACGCGGTCATGTTCGCCGAGCTCGAGCGCGTGATCATCAGCGGCGCGACGGACGGCAAACAGCGCACGCACGCCGCCTTCGACGAGCGCGTACCGCCGGGCTTCGTCCGCGGCGCTGATTCCTTCGACCACGAGCAGGCGCTCGCCGAGCTGGCCCGGCGCTACTTCAGCACGCGCGGACCGGCATCACTGAAGGACTTCTCGGCGTGGAGCGGGCTCACCCTCGCCGCCTGCCGCACGGGGCTGAGGCTCGCCCTCGAGCAGAATCCCGGTTTTCTCGAAAGCGCCGACGTTGCCGGTGTCGAGTGCTGGCTGCCCCCTGCCGACGCCCCCGACAGCCCGCCGAGTGGCCGACTCGACCTCCTGCAGGGCTACGACGAATACGTGATGAGCTACCTCGAGACGCGCGGCCACATGCAGCATCCGGACTATTCAGCGCCGAGTGTCACGGCGCCGTCGATCCACTTCTTCCTCGTGGACGGACGGCTGGCCGGTTTCTGGAAGCACGAACTGCGACGGGCGGATGCGACAATCACCGTGCACCCGATCGAGCCGCTCTCCGCGGCTGTCGAACGGGCCGAGCGGCGAGCGGTGGCGGAATACGGCGCCTACCTGAAGGTGCCGGTCGAACTCCGCCGCGGCTGAGACGCGGCCTGCGTCGACGGCCAATCGCTAGGACTAGCCTCCCCGCAACGGGATGATGAGGGCATGGCCCTGATCGCATCCGCCGTCGTCGCACTCGCCGCGCTGCTGCACGTCTACATCTTCTTGATGGAGAGTGCGTGGTGGTCGCGCCCCTCGACGTGGAAGCGCTTCGGCGTTCCCAGCCAGGAGGCGGCGGACACCACGCGCCCGATGGCGTACAACCAGGGTTTCTACAACCTGTTCCTCGCCATCGGGGCAGCATCGGGACTGGTGGCCTACTGGTCGGGCGCCGAGGCCGCCGGCGCAGCGCTCATCCTCTTCAGTACGGGATGCATGCTCGGCGCGGCGATCGTGCTCACGACGACGGGACCGGGATACCTGCGGCCCGCTCTCGTGCAGGGGTCCCTTCCCCTCGTGGGCATCGTGCTGTTCGCCATCGCGCTGGCCCTCTGACGGCGATGTCACCCGTACTGGGGGCGGTCGCGGCCTCGGGGCGCCGGTAGCTTCTGACTCGGTTCACGCTTCTGAGGATTGCTCAGGCCGTTCGAGGGGTGTGTACCGATCGCACCATGCCTACCCGAACGGACGAGCACTCACGGGTTCTCGTCCGGCGCACACCCGACACCCGCCCCTCACCCGGAACCCGAAACCGATGACTGGCATCTTGATGCGCGCCCGCGCGCACGCAGCGGCGACCCGACGACTGCTGACCCGCGCCCGAGCGCATGGTGTCTGCGCGCCCTTCCCCCGACCGTCCGCTGACGCGGTCAATCGCCTCCCCGGCGTCGCCCCAACGGCGCCGGGGAGCCACCCGCTTTCATGACGTCTGCACACCCTGGTTCGCGAGCGGTGAACCGCACTGCAGAGCGGGACCGCTTCACGGACATCCCGACCGCCGCGCTGACGAGGTTCAGGAACGCAACAGCGCCCGCGGATCTGGTGGTCGTCATCGTGACGTACAACAGCGCCGCTCACATCGACAGCTGTTTGGCCTCACTCCGGGTCGCCAGCGCCCGCTTGGCGGTACGAGTGATCATCGTCGACAACGCGTCGAGCGACGGAACACTCGACCTGGTGAAACGCAACCACCCCGACGTGATGACTCTCGACTCCGGGAGCAATCTCGGCTACGCGGGTGGGATCAACCACGCACGCGCCCACCTGGGCGCTCACCGGGCGCTGCTCATCCTCAACCCCGATCTCACCCTTGAACCCGCGAGCCTGAACAATCTGATCTCGCGGCTGGAGCGTGCGGGTAGTGGCATCGTCGTGCCACGTATCCTCAGTCCGGACGGCGTCACCTATCCATCCCTGCGCAGGGAGCCGACCCTGTTGGCAACGTTGGGTGATGCCGTCTTCGGCGGCCGGTGGCGGGGGCGCCCAGCCGCCCTGTCGGAGACGGATTTCACCCGGTCGCACTATACGTCGCCTCGGCGAATCGACTGGGCGACGGGCGCTGCCCTGATGATCGATGCGAAGAGCGCAGAACGCCTCGGCACCTGGAATGAGATGTACTTCCTCTTCTCTGAGGAAACGGACTACATGCGTCGGGCTCGGGACTCCGGCGTTCAGATCTGGTTCGAACCGTCCGCGTCAGTTCGGCACGCTCAGGGCGGCTCCGGATTCTCCGCCCGACTGAACGCGCTCTCGTCGGTGAACCGCATCCGCTACATCCGTGAGTTCCATTCGCGCGGGTACGCGGCGGTGTACCGCCTCATCACGGTGCTTGCTGAAGTGATCCGGCTGCGCAGGCCGCAGAACGCGGGAGTTCTGCGGACGGTACTCGACGAACGACGGTGGGCCCGACTCGTGCCGCCCCGCACCCGACGATCGGCAACGCTCGGCTACCTGGTGCCGGAGTTCCCAGGCCAGACGCACGGCTTCTTCTGGCGCGAGATCCAGTGGCTGCGTCGAGAGGGAACGAACGTCGATGTCGTCTCCACGCGCAGGCCCGCACACGGCACGACGTCTCACAGCTGGGCCGCCCAAGCCGCGGGAGACACGCACTATCTCGCGCCCCTGCGACCGGCCACCCTGTTCGCAGCGACAGCGGAACTTCTCAGAGCCGCCGCCCGCGGCAGGATGCCGGCGCTCGTGCGAGCGCTTCGAACCGCCGCGGCAGAACGGCCGACTCGCCTGCCCCGACAGGCGCTCCTCGTCATGGTGTCGGCCGCTCTGGTGCTTCGTGCGCGTCGGAAGCGGTGGGATCACCTGCATGTGCACTCCGCTGCGGACTCCGCTCAGATCGCCCTCTACGCGCACACGCTGAGCGGTCTTCCGTACAGCCTGACCCTCCATGGGCCCCTCGCGGACTACGGCCCCAACCAGCACGCCAAGTGGTCGCACGCCTCATTCGGCCTCGTGATCACGGAGGAGTTGCGATCGGAACTTCGAGAGCGCCTTGGACGCGCGACACCGAAGACGGTGGAACTCGCGCCCATGGGCGTGGACCCGGAGCAGCTGACGCGACGGCGGCCATATCGCCCCTGGGGCAACGGAGAGCCGGTCCGCCTCTTCAGCTGCGGCCGCCTCAACCCGAGCAAGGGCCACGACGATCTGATCCGCGCGGTCGCCCTGCTCGTCTCGGAGGGCCGGGACGTCCGGTTGCACATCGCCGGCGAGGACGAACACGGAGGGACCGGCTACCACCGAGTTCTCGATGCATTGATCGACCGTCTGGGCCTGCGGGAGAGGGTGCAGCTTCTCGGCACCGTATCGGAGGCGCGGATCATCGAAGAGCTCGAAGACTGCCACGTCTTCACTCTCGCGAGCCACGCAGAACCACTGGGAGTGGCCATCATGGAAGCGATGGCGATGGGCGTTCCGGTCGTGGTCACCGAAGGAGGCGGGGTCGCAGCCCTCGTGGAGGACGGGGTCACGGGTCGCTTCGCACGGGCGAACGACGCCGAATCGCTCGCCCGTGTGATCGCCGAGGTGCTCCACGACTCGGAGGCTGCGATGACGCTTGGGTCGTCGGGCGCCGCACACATCCGGCGGGGGTTCACGAGCGACAACGGGGCCGCCCGGATCGCGCAGCTGATGAGGCCGGGGCCGTCCGCGCAAACGGCGTGAGGACATTCTCATCTGCGCCGAACCGCTGATCAGAACGACTTATTGCTCCCCTGCACGCCGCGCCCCCTCCGCCGGCGGTGCACCACTGACATGATGCTGCTAGTCTGCCGCACAGGTTTGGGGACCTGAAAGTTCCGCACTTTCATCCGAGCATGAGTTCAGGTCACGGTCGCCATGGATACTCTCGCCCCACACGCCGCCCGACACAGGGCGTGGCGGATCATCGCTGGGCTCGCACTGGCCGGCTTCGCTGTCGCGGCGGCGGTGAATGCCCCGGCCGTTTCGTTCGCGGGGACGACGGTGAGCGTCTTCTCGCCGTCGACCCGACCCCAGATCGAGGCCGATCCTGAACGTCGCACCGTGCAACTCGGCATGCGATTCGTCTCGAGCGTCGCCGGTACCGTGACGAGCATCCGCTACTACCGCTCAGCCGAGAATCGCGGGCCCCACTACGGCGGCCTGTGGTCCACGGACGGGAAACTCCTCGCGATGACGCAGTTCTCATCGGAGACCGAGTCCGGATGGCAGAGCGCCACCCTCTCGAAGCCCGTGAAGATCAAACCCGGTCATGAGTACATCGCGTCTTATCTTGCCGTCTTCGGGCGCTATTCCGCGGACAACCACGGCTTCGACAAGCCGATCCGGAGCGGGCCGCTCACCGCTCTCGAAGGTCTCTATCGGTACGGTTTCGGCGGGATGCCGCGTCACAACTACGAGAATTCCAACTATTTCGTGGATGTCGAGTTCGTGCCGTCGGCTGTCACCACCCCGTCGCCGACGACGACCCCGAAACCCACTGCGACGCCGAAGCCGGGCGATCCGACCGTGAGCGCAACGGTGCGACCTGTCGACGGAGGCGCCGACTATTACGGAGGATTCACGAACGGGCTGCCCTCGACGGCGGACTACTTTCCCCTTGGAGTGTGGTTCGAGAGTGTGACCTCCGAGGGCGACGTCAGTCTCGACAGGGCGGCTGGCATCAACACCTACGTCGAACTGACCGCCAACTCAGATCTCGGCATCGTGAGAGCAGCCGGCTCGTATGCCGTGACCACACTCAGTTCCGCCTTGAACAACGGCTCGCTCATCGCCGATGAGGCCGACATGTGGGCCGGTCCAGGGAGCGGCACCTGGACGGGCAACTATCCGGGTCATGGCGACGTCTGCAGTCCCTCCGATTCGCCGTGCGGCTATACCGTCATCAAGACGCTCATCGACGCGAATCCCGCTGGCGTGATGACGTATGCCAACTACGGCAAAGGCGTCACCTTCTGGCAGAGCGATGCGGAGGCCCGCCCGTTCGTCAATGCAACTGACGTGGTCTCAGCTGACAACTACTGGTTCACGGATCCCAACATCTGCGGAGCAACGGAAGGCGGGTGGGGCCCTGGAACGGGCGTGCCACTCAGCGACGCGCAGTGCCGCTCCGCCGCCAACTACGGATGGACGGTCGGCCACCTACGCAGGCTGGTCCAACCGACGGGCTCACGCCCCGTCTGGAACTTCGTCGAAGTGGGCCACCCCGCCGGAGAGGATTGGACGCCCACCATCACAGCCCCCCAGATTCGCGCGGCGGTGTGGAGCGGCATCATTCATGGCGCGCGAGGCGTGATCTACTTCAACCACAACTTCGGTGGGCCATGCCAATCGCAACACGTGTTGCGAGAACAGTGCGGAGCGACGGTGCGTCCCACTGTCAGCTCTGTCAATGCGCAGATCTCAGAGCTGGCGCCCGTGCTCAACGCTCCGTTCATCGACGGCCTCGTCACCGCGTCGGGGCACGTCGACTCGGCTGTGAAGTTGTACGAAGGTGTCTTCTACGTCATCGCTGGATCGACCTCCGATAATCCTCAGCAGGTCACGTTCTCCAGCGAATGCACCGGGGGAACCACCGCCAACGTCCTCGGAGAGAGCCGCACGGTTCCTATCAGCGGAGGGCGGTTCAGCGATACCTTCGCAGATGGGAACGCCGTGCACATCTACCGAATCGACGGCGGCACCTCCTGCGGTCTCGGCTGAGAGAGCCGGCTCACCAGCCTTCCCGGCTCACGCCTTACGGCGGTTCTCCGAAGTCGGCGCTTCGGCCCCGTCGATCAGAGGGGAGATGGTGGCCGTCGGACCATCCGCGGCACCCGCCTTCGATGCCGGCTGACCTCGTCGCCTGGCGCGGCCCCTGTCGAGCCACCGGCCGAGCGAAACCGCGCCGAAGAGCAGCACGATCCCGGCCACGCCGACGACCACGACTGCCCTGAGCCTGCTCGAGAACTGTTCGGTGGCCTCATCGGGATAGGCGACGACCAAAGAGGTGAACAAGTAGCGATCGTCGGCGCCGTTGATCTTCTGAACGCTCGAAAGTTCGCGTTCGAAGAACTTGCCGAGTTGCGTCGTTGTCTCGATCGACTGCTCGGGCGATGAGCCGACGCCGGTGATCCGAACGATGAGGCCGCTGCCTCCGATGCCCGGGGAGACGGTGAACTCCGTGCCGAGCCCGGCATCCTTCAACTCCTGTGCCGTACCCGGAGAATTGAGCCTCGTCATGACGACGTTTGCGATGAGGTTGGGGTCCGTTGACCGCAGGTAGGGGTTGTCGCTGTTGAGATTGCCGAGCTCGGGATGCTCCTCGATCTCGGCCTCGGTGGGAATCTGCGGATTGACCACCGCGTAGCTCATCGTCGATTCGTAGGCCCGCGGTCCGAGGAAGTAGACGTAGCAGGCCGCGGCGACGGCTATCACGAGCGTCGGCAATACCAGCCACTTGTACCGCCAGAGAGCCCGAACGACAGACAACGGATCCATGCTCAGACTCCTCCGATTGCCCCGGAACGCGAGGATGACCGCTCGCGAAGGGAATGTGGTTCGTGTGGTTCACGCGGTTCGCCTGCTTCTTCGGCACGAACCAGGATCCAGACAGCGCCCGCGAGACCCACGATCGCCGGATAGACGAGGGCGAAGACGGGGAACGACAGGGAGTCGAACGTCAGGGAGCACACACCGCCGACCGAAGCGCCGGCAGCCAGCGCCCCTGCGAGAGCACGCAACCGTGGGTCCCGTGCCGTGCGCGCAGCATGAATGCCGGCGATGCCCGGCAGGAGCAGGTAAATCCCCAAGGCGAACACTCCTATGGTCCCCAACGTCACGAGCGTGTTGAGGTACTGGTTATCGAGTATCTCCAGCGCGTTCGTCGGCATGTAGTTGCCCGGACCCGAACCCAGTACCGGATGAGCATCCATCAGACGTGCGACACGAGGGTAGTTGTTGAGTCGCGTCGCGATCGAGGGATCGGAGCTGTCGGCCGTCACGGCCGATCCCAGCGTTCCGATGAATCCGGGAACGCTGATGAAGATGAACCCGACGACCACAGGGATGATCATCAGAGCCTTCCGACGAATCGGGCCCGGCAGGAAGGGCAGGAAGACCGATGTTCCTACGATCAGACCCAGCACTCCGGAGCGTGAAACCGTGCAGGCGACTCCGAAGAGAAGGAGGCCTGCTTGAGCCCAATGCAGCCACCGCCTCCCCCGGTCGTCGAAGAGCGCCCGCCACAGCGAGAGTGGCAGGAGCATGGCGCAGACGACACTCAGTTCTATCGAGTGGAAAGTGCTGCCGGCGACCCGAATGAAGTTACCGCGCAACTGGAAGGGCGTGTCCCCGCCGTTATATGTGAAGCCCGGCATACCCAGCTGCACCCACTCCATCGGGTTGATCCGAAGAAAGAACTGCGCGAGCGCGACCAAGCAGCAGAAGAAGCCGCCGGCCAGCAACGCCTTGACGTACATCATCACGTCAGAGGCCGTGCGCGCCGTCTCGGCGATGACCAAGATCAACGCAGCGCTGGCGGCGAGCAGGATCAGCCATCTGTCTCCGGCGGCGCGGGATGTGTCGGTCGTCGAACCGGTGAACCCGATGTACATCGCAGCGTACGACGCCAAGGAGGCAAGGACGATGGCACTGATCGCCAAGCGCCCGGGATGCCGAGTTGGGATTGGATCGTGCAGCCCCCACACGCTCGAGGCGATCCAGAGCAGAAAGAGAAGGCAGCACAACAGGATGGGGACCGTCGCTGCCGCCCCGATCGGCTTGATGATCATGCTCGAGGGAAAGAAGAAGATGCTGAACAGGGTGACCCGGACGAGAAGCGACGGGCGCGCACCCACCTCGGTTCCGTGCTCGGTTGACTCCCTCCGCCGAGTCAGACTTTCCGGAGGTGCGAGACGTGCGTGCGATTTGGAGAGGTTCATGTCTGCCCGGCCCGCTCTGCCATGACGCTTCGGCGCACGTCGAGTGGTGTGCCGGAACGGGCTGACACCATCACGGCGACATCGTTCGGACCCACCGTGCCGAGGAAGCGTCGCATGGAGTCGGCATCGAAAGCGACTTCGTCCGGCTGCACGATGCAGTGCATATCATCGGTGAACACCGGCGCCTGTTGGCGACCGACGATCTCTTCGACGTAGACGCCGTAGAGGATCATCTCGGAGAAGTGCAGCTCACGGCCGATTGCCGTGGACCACGGCGCCGCGGTCACTTCTTCGATGCGTGCGAGCATCGAGCGAACCAGCGCGGGCTGCCATATGCAGGGCCAGCATATGTAGTCGGGAAGGGTCGTCGAATCAGTGGGCTCCAGACCCAGCAGCCGACGGGCCACGGAGTGCCATACCCTGTGGCGTGGAAGGTCAGGTGTGACACCACCTGCCAGTCGATAGAGCGGCACAGCACTACCCGCCATGAACGTCTGGGTGGAGAAGGGTGCGACGAACTCGAGATCCGAGTCCGCCAGAAGGGCGAGATCGGCGGTGCAGTCGGCGACGGCTTGGATCTTGACGATCTGTTGAGCGATCCACCCTCGAATCGGCGGCAACGGGTGGCGCGCATTGACCCAGAAGTTGTTTCCAGGCACGCGGAGGAAGGTGGTCGGGAGGTAATCGGCCGCGTCCGCGACGCTCGTCCGGGTGCCGGAAAGGCTCGCGAACGCCGGGAGGTCACGTCGGGGAACGACGATCCGGTGGTTCACGGACTCGTCCGAGAACGCCAGGACCGACGCTGCAAGATCGGCACAGAGGCCGCGGTCGGGGCGGTAGCTGGGTGTGATGACCGTCATGGTGGCGCTGGTCATGACGAGACTCCGGCAGGGCGGGAGGACGATTTCGGCGCGAGCTCGTCGAGCTCGTCGAGAATGATGGAGGCGACCCGCTTCTGGGCTGTATCCCAGCCCGGCCTGATGAACGCCGCCGCCCTCGCCGCGCGCGCGTCGACGTTGGGGTCATCGACGACAGCGCAGAGTGCTTCAGCCAGACTCGAGGGACTCGGGTACGCCCACTTCGCATCCGGATGATCCAGATCGGCGCGTGCGAGCGGATTGTCATTGATCACGGGGATCGCTCCCGCAGCCAGCATCTCATCGGCTACGAGGCTCACGTTCGTGAACGATAACGCCAAGCCCCCGACGACCTCGTTGTAGAGCCGATTCAACTGTGACGGTGGAAGCCGCCCGTGATTGACGACCGGAATCGACCAGTCGACGATGTTCCCGCCGAACACGTGGATGGGCTGGTCGGGACGCATCCGGTGAAACTCCTGAAGCGCGAGCTTTCCCAGGAGATACCCGCGTCGATCGTTGCCCGGCTTGGCGTAGAAGACGACTCCCGACCGCGCGCCCTCACTCCGAAGTGAATAGACGCCGGCGTCCCTGCCCCATGGCACTTCATCGGAGGGGATGCCCAAGACCCGCAGCTGATCGTGCACCATTGCGCCCAGCGCCAACGTGCGGAAGCCGAAGCGGTAACTCATGTCGGCGAGCGCAGACAGGCTGCCGCGAGGATAGAAATACGGCTCATAGTCCTGAACGAAATACAGCCGGCGGCGAGCTTCGGCAGAGCGCCGTGCCAGGACATGCGCGGTCTCCCAGGAGCTCGCCACGACCGCGTCCATCGCATCGAACCCGCTTTCGACCGTCCTGACATCGGCCCGCAGCCATGGCCAGTTCTCCCGGATGACGCGTTCATGGCGCGCCAGATCACCGCCGCGTGGGTCGTACAGGTAGATCACACTCCTCATGCCGAAATCGGCGAGCCCATCGGCCATGCGGAAGAGCGTCGTATGGCCGCCAGAGCCCGGTCCGGGAGCGGTGCAGATCCAACCCACTCGAGGCGCGCCTTCTCGAATGTTCCCGGCGAGCCTCGGAGCTTCGACATCCGATGGGTCGCACAGGTCTTGCTCCGCGATGGAGAGCTCCAGCCGTTGGGCATCCAGTCGGTGATAGAGCTCGTACGCCAGTCGTCGTGCCACCCCGGCGACGCCTTCGGCTCGCATGCGGCGGTAGACCTCAGCAAGGCTTGCCCCGTTGGTGAAAGGAATCGCCATGTGTCACCTCAATCCGATCCGGCCGTCGTTCACAGGCCGGTTCGCCATCGTTGCCGCGTGCTCAGATTGTTCGCGAGGCGACGACGAGCCGCCCATCCGATGAGGCGCGCCGACCGTACGGCCCTACTCGGGCCCAACGACACCGCCAACGCGAACATCCGTGACTCGGGGCTCTCGCTCACGTCTACGCCGAGGCCGCGCGCGAACGCCTCGTACGCCTGCGTCTCTGGAGTTCCTCCGCGTCCGCGAGCGTAAGCGGCCACTCCACGCCCGAGAGCTTCCGCGGCCAGCGATCGCTTCGCCGCCTTCAGTCCGATGGCGCCGGCGACCGGGTCCACCCCGTCGCCGAAGAGGGTCTCGAAGGCCGCGTGACGCTCCTCGAGTTCCACGATGACATCACCCATGGCAACCGACAGACTTCCCGCGTGCTCCCGATGCCATGCCTGGTCGCAGCCAGACAACCAGCCGACGTCAGAAGATCGCGCGATCCGCATCCACATCTCCATGTCATGCGCATGCGGCAATGCCCGCTGGCCCCCGACCGCCTCCACGACCGACTTCCTCATGAGGACTTCAGGAGACGTGATGCAGTTGCACCCGCGACGCACCCGTTCATCCAGCCAGCTGCGGCCCTCCCACAGCACCCAACGGGTGACCTGGCCGCGAAAAGTGGCGGGGATTCCGTCGCTGAAGTGCACAGGGTGCCCATAGATCAACCCCGCCGTCGGGTGGCTCTCCGCGAACGCGGTCGCGCGTGCCAACGAACCGGGGGTCAGGAGATCATCAGCGTCGAGGCGGACGAGGTATTCCCCCTCAGCCTCCGCGAGCCCATCATTGAAGGTCTGCACGGGTCCTGCGTTGCGGGTGTGAGTCAGTACCCGCACGCGGGCGTCTCGGTTCGCCATGCCCTTCGCGACCGCGACCGAGTCATCGCTGGAGGCGTCGTCCACGACAACGACGTCGACGTCGACGAATTCCTGCCCGAGGACGCTGCCAATGGCGTGCGGCAGGTAGCGCGCGTAGTTGTAGCAGGGGATGACGACACTGACGCGGGGCGGATTGTCGGGCCGCCGGCGAACGTTCACGGTACTCTCCAGCACCGTGACCGAGGAACGTGTTGTCGCGGTCGTCATGACGTCGACGCCTCGGCGCGCGGGAGAGGGGTCGCGGGCTGCGGCATCGTCGGCGAAGCATCGACCTGTTCGGCCGGCGGGACGACCTGCACAAGCTGGGGGGCCACCGCCGAAGCGCTCTGCGCCGACGGTTTACGTGCCGCGGCCAACTCGCGTTTCAGCCAGCGCCGAACCAAGAGCCAATAGACGCCGGCAGCCGCGCATCCTCCGCAGAGAAGCGCGAGCAGTGCCGAATGCGCGAGCGGCACCTGGATGAGCGCGGCCAGACCCGCGGCAGGCACCGTCGCGATAGTCGGGACGGCACTACCGCTCAGGAGGGGGCGCAGCCGAACGCCGTGGCGCCTGAGGGTGACCAGGTATGCCGGGAGTACGACGAGAACCGAGACGACGACGTGCACGAGAGCGGCGCCGATGATGCCGAGAGCGGCCGTACCCACGATCATGCCGACGAGGATCGACACGAACCAGATCACTTGGACGATGAGCACCGAACGCGATGACCCCCGCGCAAGCAGGTAGGAGGCGAAGTTGTCGAAAACCGCACGGAAGGAGCCGACGATGCCGAGCGAGGCCAGGATGACGGCGGAACCGGCCCACTTCTCGCCGTACAGTACGACGATCACCGGTGTGCTCAGAACCGCCAGAAGGGTTCCAGCGGGCAGCGATGCCGCCCAGGTGAGCACCGTCGCTCGTCGCAGGCCCGCGTAGGCCTCCGCTCCCGAGGCGCGGGAGAAGTAGGGCAGGGCGACGGATCGCACGACCTGCGCGATAGCCGTCATCGGCCAACTGGAGATGTTGAAGGCGAGCACGTAGAGACCGAGGGCGGCGGGACCCACGAGGCGGGCGATGACGACGTTGTCGACGTTCAGTAGCGCCCATGAGAGAAAATTGGCGGCCGCCACGGGAAGCCCGAAGGCGAGGATAGGTCGAAGGAGCGAGCGATCTACCCCGAATCGGGGAACCTCGCGTGCAAGCACGAACTGCAGGACGACCGCGGTCCCCTGCGCGACGACACGGCCGATCGCGAGGCTCAACACGCCCCATCCGGCGGCGATCAGGCAGAGTGTGACGACAGTCGAGAGCACGAGGTCTACGGCCGCGACGACGAAGAGTTTCCTCTGTTCGAAGCGACGCTGGAGCATCGCGTATGGCACGACCCCGATGCCTGCCAGCAACAGTGTGCCGCTGAGCACGGCGATCGCCGGAGCTGCGGCCGGCGCGCCAAGAGTGGCGGCGACCTGGCCGGACAGAGCGATCATCGTCAGTGTGAGCGCGAATCCGACGGTCGCGCCGAGAGTCGCCACCGTTGGCGCCCGCTTCCTCGGGTCGTCGCTGCGGATCAGATCCGCGGAGAGCCCCAGGTCGGCGAGCGTCATCAGAATCGTCTGCACGGTGAGGGCGATCGCATACAGACCGAATTGCTCCGGCGTCAGGACCCGCGCCAGCACGATCCCGACGACCAGACCCCCGAGCCGGAGTGCGAGGCTGTTGACGGTGCTCCACGCCACGCCGGAGCCGACACCGGGTGTCGGGCGACCGCGCGCCGAATCGTGCCTCACGTTCCGAACCTTCGCCAGCGTCGCCACCGAAGCGACCACCGTGCGCGCTCGAGCAGCGCGTGCGTTCGCGCGAGCGGCCGCGCAGCAATCGGATGACCGAGACGCCAGACATGGAGGCGCCAGCCCGGGGTTCTCACGATCCTCGGCAGACATTCCCGCGCCGCTTGGGTGAATTCGGCCGAAGCGGCCCGACCCTCCGGACCCTGCCCCTCGAGGACTCCCGCTCGACGCAGCGCCTCCTTCGCCATCGTCCTGCGAGCGATGCGATGCAAGGCTCCGGCGTCGCGAGCGGTGTAGAAGCCGCCCTCTGCGAAGAACAGATCGAAGGTGTTGAGCCGGGCTCGAAAATCGACGAGGTCGCCCGCGAAGGTGGTCAGGTGCATGTTGCCGCCGTGCACTCGGTAATACGCCTGCACCGGCCCGTTGACCCGTGCGACATCTGAGACGGCTGCCGCGCGCATCCACAGGTCCATATCGGCGGTCTGCGGAAGGGCCGGGTCGTAGGCACCGACGCTCTCGAGCACCGAACGACGCATGATCGCCTCGGGATTGACGATCGTGTTGCTCCCTCGCACGCACATGCGTCTCAACCACGCGCCGCCCGACCAGATGCGTGTGCTGCTGCGTCTGGGCCGGTCGGGCGCTGGCACGTCCACGAAGTCTTCCGCGTATCCATAGACGAGCCCGACCCCGCGGTGGGCCTCCATGACCGCGGTGGAGCGGGCGAGCGCACCCGGTGCGAGCAGGTCATCGGCAGACAGCAGCACGACATACTCACCGCCGGCCCTGCCCAGTCCGTCGTTGTAGGTGGCGATATGGCCGTGGTTGGTCTCATGCGCCACGACGCTGATCCGATCATCGCGGGCGGCGAGCTCTCGCGCGACATCGACCGAGCCATCCCGGGACGCGTCGTCGACGATGATCACATCCACATCGACCCCCGGTTGGTCGAGCGCACTGCGAACCGCCTCGGGAAGGTAATGCGCGTAGTTGTAGCACGGGATGACCACGGTCACCCGAGGCATCTTCGCCACCTCTGGCCGGGTCCGCGCCGGACGCGCTGCCGCGGCGAGCGTGCGGTTCGTCGAACTCATGCGATGGCCCTGATCGCTTCCGTCCCGGTCAACACGTCGGCCAGCGCATCCGCCACCAGCTCCTGCTGCTGCTCGGTGAGGTGCGGGAACATCGGCAGCGACAGGATGCGGCCGGCCGCGGCCTCGGCGACAGGGAACAGGCCCCGTCCGAGTCCGGCGCCCGCATAGGCGGCCGTCAGGTGCAGCGGCGTCGGGTAGTGGATGGCCGTTCCGATGCCGCGCGCCGCCAGTTCGCGCGCGACCTCGTCGCGATTGCCGAATCGGGCGACGTAGAGGTGCCAGACGTCCAAGTTGCCGGGCCGCGTGCGAGGCACCTGCACGCCGAGCGGCTCCAGCAACTCGGCGTATCGGGCCGCGGCCGCCCGGCGGTGTGCGTTCCAGTCCTCGAGCCGACGCAGCTTGGCGCTCAGCACCACGGCCTGCACCGCGTCGAGCCGGGAGTTGACGCCGATGCGCTCGTGCACGTACTTCACCGAGCTGCCATGCGCTGCCAGCTCGCGCACGGCGTGGGCGAGCCCGGCGTCATCCGTCGTCACCGCGCCCGCGTCGCCGGCTGCTCCCAGGTTCTTGCCGGGGTAGAAGCTCGTCGCCGCGATGGTGCCGAGTGATCCCGTGCGGCCGAGGAGCGAGGACGCTCCCTGCGCCTGCGCATTGTCTTCGATGAGCGGGATGCCGGCACGTGCCGCGATCGGCAGCAGCGCGCCGATCGGCGCGACCTGGCCGTAGAGGTGAACCGCGATGATCGCCTGGGTGCGCGGCGTGACGGCGGCGGCCACCGCATCCGGATCGATCAGCAGGAAGTCGGGGTCGACGTCGACGAACACCGGCGTGGCACCGACTCGGGACACCGCTTCGGCCGTCGCGATGAACGTGTTGACGGGGAGGATGACCTCGGCGCCGGGTTCGATCTCCAGTGCACGCAGGGCGAGCTCGATCGCATCCGTGCCGTTGGCGACACCGACGGCGAAGCGCGCACCGCTGAACTCGGCGAACTCGCGCTCGAACCCCTCCACCTCGGGACCGCCGACGAACGACGAACTGCGGAAGATGCGCTCCCACGCGGGGAGAACCTCGTCGGCGATCTCCGCCTGTTGCGCGTTCAGGTCGAGGAAGGGAACGGTGAGGGCCTGCGCCATCTCACACTCCCTTCGACGCGGCACGGATGGAAGCGACCACCCGCTCGATGTCGGCAGGCTCGAGCTGGTGGTAGAGCGGCAGGATGAGCGTCGAGTCGGTGAGGTGCTCGGTGATCGGCAGCGCCGGCCGGGCGACGCCGGCGTACGCCGGCTGCCGGTGGGAGGCCATGATGCCGCGACGGGCCGAGATGCCGTCGGCGGCGAGCGCGGCCAGCAGTCCCTCGCGATCGAGCGGGAACTCGGGCAGCACCTCGATCCAGAAGGACTGGAAGTTGCTCGTTCCCCATTCCGGGTCGGTACTCAAGCGGATGCCCGGCACGTCGGCGAGCAGTTCGCGGTAGCGGGCCACGTTCTCGCGGCGCTGATCGACCACGACCGGGAGCTTGGCGAGCTGTACCAGCCCGACGGCGGCCTGCAGGTCGGTCATGCGGAAGTTGAAACCCACCTCCGCGTACACCTCGGGAGGTGCCAGCAGGCTGGAGTGCCGCTCGCTCGCCGAGACGCTCATCGCGTGCTCGCGCAGGCGACGCGCGCGCGCAGCCCACTCGGGGCGCGAGGTCGTGAGCATGCCGCCCTCGCCCGTGGTGAGGATCTTGCGCGGGTGGAACGACCACGCAGTCAGCTCCGCTCCGGCGCCGACCGGTCGGCCGGCGTAGGTGGAACCGGCTCCACAGGCGGCATCCTCGATCACGACGATGCTCAGCGGGTCGCAGAGCGCGCGGATGGGTGCCAGGTCGACCGGCATGCCGCCCTGGTCGACGACGATCACGGCACGGGTCGTGGGGGTGAGGGCGTCGGCGACGGTGTCGACCGTCACGTTGCCGGTCACGGCATCCACCTCCGCGAACACCGGCGTGGCCCCGACGTACCGGGCCGCATTCGCCGTCGCGATGAACGAGAACGACGGAACGACGACGTCATCACCGGGCCGGATGCCCGCAACGATGAGCGCCAGGTGCAGCGCGGTCGTGCAACTCGAGGTCGCGACGGCTTCCCCTGCCTGCATCTGCTCGGCGAATGCTTCTTCGAAGGCCGCAACGCGCGGGCCCTGGGCGACCCACCCGGATGCGATGACCTCGGCGACGGCGTCGGACTCGTCGGTGCCGAGCCACGGCTTCATCACGTTGATGCGGGTGAGGGTTGCCTCGCTCATGCGACGGGTACCGCCTTTCCGGAACGGACGGCCTCGCGCTGGGGCCGCCACCAGTCCACGAGCTCGCGGAGCCCGTCATCGAGGCCGACCTCGGCCTGGAACCCGAGCACCTCACGGGCGGCGGAGGTGTCGGCGAGCCGGCGCACGACGCCGTTCACCGCCCGCTCCGGCCCATGCGCGACGGGAAGATCGGAGTCCATCACCCGCAGGAGCGCCTCGGCGAGCTGCAACAGGCTCGTCTCCGTGCCACTCGCCACGTTGAACACGCCCTCGGTCACCTCGCTCGCTGCGGCGAGGAGGTTGGCCCGGGCGATGTCGCGGGTGTAGATGAAGTCCATCGTCTGGGCGCCGTCGCCGAAGATGAGTGGCGCTTCGCCGTCGGTGATCCGCTCCATCCAGCGCACGAGCACCTCGGTGTAGAGGCCGTGCACGTCCATGCGTGGGCCGTACACGTTGAAGTAGCGCAGCAGAACGTAGTCGGTGCCGTACATCGCCCGGAAGCTGCGGAGCATTCCCTCGTTGAACGACTTGGCGGCGCCGTAGAAGGTGTCATTGTTGTGGTGGTGATGCCGCTCGGGCGTCGGGAACTGCTCGGCCATGCCGTAGACCGAGGCACTGGATGCCGCGACGATCTTGTCGACCTTGTGGCGGGCGGCGGCCTCGAGCACGTTGAAGGTACCGTCGACGAGCACCTCGAGTGCGAGGCGCGGCTCCTCGGCGCACTGGGTGATGCGGATAGCTGCCTGGTGGAAGACCAGATGCTTGCCGCGGGTGACATCGTCGATGAGGTCGCGGTCGCGGATGTCGCCCTCGATCAGGCGCACCCGGCCACTGGCCAGTGCGCCCTCGAGGTTCTCGACACGGCCGCGCACGAGGTTGTCGAGCACGTCGACGGAGGCGACCCCCGCATCCAGGAGCTGGTCGACGATCGTCGACCCGATGGTGCCGGCTCCGCCGGTGACGAGCACATCCGCGCCGCGGAGAGCGGAGTCGATGCGGGAGGCGGAAGAGGAGACGGGTTCGGGCACGTAGGGTTTTCCTCACTCGAGGCCGACGGTCGGGTGTCAGCGGTCTGCGGTTCGGTCACGCCGGCCACGACGGCACGGCGAACGTGCTGTCGTAACGGAGGCGGCGCAGCCAACCGTTCGAGTGATCTTCCGAGAACGACGAATGCCGTTATCGAGGAATCTTCGGGTGTGTCACCGTTCTACACGAGCCCCGGTGTGCGCTCTGCCCCCCGTTCGGGGTCGCTTCAGAGGCTCAGTTCGTCGAGCCGATGGCCGCGAAGCCGATGGAGAGGAACAGCACGGCCAGCGCGGCGCCGATGAGCACCTCGATGGCGCCGATCACGATGCCCGCGACGGCCCATCCGTTGCTGAAGCCCGCACGGCGCGACTGCACGAGGGCGATGATGCTCACGATCATGCCGATCAGGGCCGTGAAGAACGAGAGCACGAAGCCGACGATTCCGAGGGTTCGACCCGGATCGTCTCGGGGATTCCGGGGCGCTCGGTCTTCGTCGAGCCCCTGGAGGTTCTCGGGGTTTCCGCCCGGCAAGATGGGACCCTGTCCGGGAATCTCGCTGAAACCGGTCATGATTGCACCTCGTTCTCGTGGGCGACCGCATCCGGCTGCATCGCCTCGTGGATGACCGGGGCCTCGCTGCCGGTGGCTTCGGAGGAGTCGACTGCGAGGGAAGGGTCTTCGGAGATCTTCAGCGAGCTGATGAGGTCGACGGCGTGCGGAGTGCTCACGATCACGCGCGAGAACTCGCCCTCGGCGATGTCGATGACGACGGCCTGCCGCTTGTTCTTGACGACCAGGAAGTCCTTGCCACCGTGGAACTTCCACGTTCCAAGGGCGAGGGTCAGCGGAACGGCCGTTCCGGGAGCCCGGATGCCGCGGATCCAGATCCACGGGTCATCGGTGATCGCGACCGAGCGGATCTCATCACGCCGCACCACGATGTCCTCGCGACGCAGCGCCAGCACGCGCTCGGCAGCGGTCAGGTGAATCTCGAGCCGATCCTGATGCACCCTGAGCGACGCCATACGCCTATCCTGCCAACTCCCAGCGACAAACGCGTTGTCGACATGGCACAACGCTGCGCTACCCGACTAGGGGCGCGGGGCGGATGCGGCCGCGCGCGCGGCTGCCGGGAGAGCCTCCAGGATGCGACCGATCGCCGTGTCGTCGTGGGCTGCGGTGACGAACCAGGCCTCGAAGACCGACGGCGGCAGCGAGACGCCGCCCTGCTGCATGGCGTGGAAGAACGCCGGGTAGCGCCACGCCTCCTGCGAGAGCACGGCGTCGTAGTCGCGCACCCCAGCCGCCACCGACTCGCCGAAGACGAAGCTGAACAGGTTGCCGGCCCGCTGCACGGCGTGCGCCACGCCCTCTGCGGTGAGCGCATCCGAGACCGCCGACGAGATGGTCGCCGCTGCTCCGTCCAGGTGCTCGTAGACGTGGGCATCCGCCAGCCGCAACGTCGTGAGGCCCGCGGCCACGGCCACGGGATTGCCCGACAGTGTGCCGGCCTGGTAGACGGGTCCGAGAGGTGCGAGGTGGTCCATCACGTCAGCACGGCCGCCGACCGCGGCGACCGGCATGCCTCCGCCGACCACCTTTCCGAAGGTGAACAGGTCGGGCGCGTACCCGCGTGCCGCCGCGCCCGGGCCCGCACCGTCGCCGTTGCGCCCGTTCTGCGGCGTTTGCGCCAGATCTTCTGGCGCAACGGCCGCGGAAGTGGCGCGATGGGTGCCGACGGGCGTCGCAGACGTCGCAGACTCGGCGGACGTGGCGCGACGCGTCTGGTCGAGCTCCCAGAAGCCCGCCCGCGCGACGCGGAAGCCGGTGAGCACCTCATCGAGGATCACGAGCGCACCGTGCTCGTGCGCGATCTCGACCAGGGCTGCGTTGAAGCCAGGGTCGGGGGCGACGACGCCCATGTTCGCCGCGGCGGCCTCGGTGATGACCGCGGCGATGTTCGCGCCGTGCTCGGCGAACGCCGCACGCACCGCGTCGAGGTCGTTGTAGGGCAGCACGAGCGTCTGGGCGGCGGTCGCCGCCGTGACGCCGGCGGAGCCCGGCAACGCGAGGGTCGCGACGCCCGAGCCGGCCGAGGCGAGCAGACCGTCGGAGTGCCCGTGGTAGTGCCCGGCGAACTTGACCAGCAGGTCGCGTCCCGTGAAGCCGCGCGCCAGGCGGATGGCCGTCATCGTGGCCTCGGTGCCCGTGGAGAGCAGGCGCACCTTCTCGACCGGGGCGACGCGCTCCTCGATGAGCTCGGCCAGCTCCGTCTCGGCCGGCGTGGGCGCACCGAACGAGAGGCCCCGTGCGGCCGCCTGCTGCACGGCGTCGACGACCTGCGGATGCGCGTGCCCGAGAATCGCCGGACCCCAGCTCGCCACGAGGTCGACGTATTCGCGGCCGGCCGCATCCGTCACGTACGCGCCGCGCGCTGAGGTGAGGAACAGCGGAGCACCGCCGACGGAGCGGAACGCGCGCACCGGGGAGTTCACGCCACCGGGGATGGCGGCCTGCGCGCGCTCGAAAAGGTCTTCGTTGAGGCTCACGCCGCCACTCCCTCGCGCAGCCAGCCGGCCAGCTCCGTCGCCCAGTAGGTGAGAACGGTGTCGGCACCCGCGCGACGGATGCCCACGACGCTCTCGTGCACCGCCCGGCGGCGGTCGATCCACCCGTTCGCGGCGGCGGCCTCGATCATCGCGTACTCGCCCGAGACCTGGTACGCCCACACCGGCACCTCGCTGGCCGCTGCCACGTCGGAGAGCACGTCGAGGTAGCTGCCCGCCGGCTTGACCATGACGATGTCGGCGCCCTCCTCGATGTCGATCATCGCCTCGCGCAGCCCCTCGCGCCGGTTGCCCGGATCGAGCTGGTACGTGCGACGGTCGCCCTCCAGGGTGGACTGCACCGCCTCGCGGAAGGGCCCGTAGTAGGCGGAGGCGTACTTGGCCGAGTAGGCGAGCAGGGCGGTGTCGCTGAAGCCGTCGTCGTCGAGGGCGGCACGCACAGCGGCGACCTGGCCGTCCATCATGCCCGAGAGCCCGAGCAGCGCAGATCCGGATGCCGCCTGCACAAGAGCCATGTCACGGTACCGCTCGAGCGTGGCGTCGTTGTCGACGACGAAACCGCCGTGCGATCCGGTCGGGCGCAGCACACCGCAGTGGCCGTGGTCGGTGAACTCGTCGAGGCAGAGGTCGGTCTGCACGACGAGCGCGTCGCCCACCTCATCCGCCACGACGCGCGTCGCCCGGTTCAGGATGCCGTCGGGATCCGTCGCGCCCGTTCCGATGGCATCGCGCACCTCGGGAACGCCGAAGAGCATCACGCCGCCGATGCCGGCCTCTGCCGCATCCGTCACGGCCTTCTTCACCGAGTCGATCGTGTGCTGAACGACGCCGGGCATGGAGGTGATCGCCACCGGCTCGCTCACTCCCTCGCGCACGAAGATCGGCAGAACCAGGTCGGCCGGATGCAGGCGCGTCTCGGAGACGGCCCGGCGCAGCGCCCCTGAGGCGCGCAACCGACGGGGACGGACGCGGGGCGTGTAGTCACTCACCCGTCAAGCCTAAGCGGCCGCGGTTGAGCGTCGTCTGGGATGAGCGGGTAGAGGGTGGTTCGGGGTAGCGCCGCGGGCCCCCGCCGTCAGGAGACGCGGCGCCTGCCGTCAGGAGACGCGGGCCCCCGCCTCGCGCTCGAGCGCCTCGATGAGCGAGGCGGCAGTGCGCTCGTCGGCGATGGCGTGCACCGTGAGGCCGTAGCCGCGCGCATCCTTCGCTGTCTGGGGGCCGATGCAGATGACGATGGTCGAGTCGGGCAGCGGCCCGAGTTGCTCGGACACCTGCTGCGCCACGCTTCCCGAGGTGACGAGCACGGCGTTCACCCGGCCGGATGCGACATCGTCGCGCACCTGGGGCGAGACCGGAACGCCGACGGTGCGGTAGGCGACCACCGAGCGCACCTCGTGGCCGATGCGCTTCAGGCCCTCGGTGAGCAGCGGGGCGGCGATCTCAGAGCGCAGCGTGAGCACGCGCAGCGGTACGACACCGGAAGTCGCCTGTGTCCACTCCTCGAGCAGTCCCCGAGCCGAGTTGTCCTCGTGCGGCACGATGTCGACGCGGTAGCCGGCCGCCGTCAGCGCGGCCGCGGTCGTCTCGCCGACGGCAGCGACGCGCGTCGTCGACGGGATGATGGCGCGCTGAGAGGAGAGCACGTCCACCGTCGTGGCGCTCGTGATGGTCACCCAGTCGAAGGCACCATCGGCCAGGTCGGCGAGCGCGGCGCGCAGCGCCTCGGCGTCGTCGGTGGGGGCGAAGTTGATCATGGGAGCCACCACCGGTGCGGCGCCCTTGGCACGCAGGGTGGCCGCGACACTGTCACCCCATGGCCCGCCACGGGGCACGAGCACCCGCCACCCCTCGAGGGGCTTGGGAGCTCGATGTGCTCGGTCTATCACGGTGCGCCTTTCGTGCTCTGCAGCGGAGCAAGGTCAGCGGCACCTTTGCCGAGAAGTTCTCGAACGACTCTACCTGCCACGTCGTGTGCAGCCTCGCTCAGGTGCAGGGCGGCATGCGTATCGGGTGTCGCAGCATGAGAGCTGGTGATTTTCGCGGTTCCATCGGGAGCATAGACGGTCGCGGTCAGGAACAACAGGTCGCTGTCGATCACGGCGGATGCCGCGACGGGCGCGGCGCATCCCGCTTCGAGACCCGCAAGTACCAGGCGCTCCGCCTCGACGCTCGCCGCCGTGCTCGCGTGGTTCACCGCGCGGAGGCCGGCTTCGAGGGCCCGGTCCGCACGCTCGTCGCGTACCTCGAGGGCGAGCGCACCCTGCCCCGGGGCGGTCGGCCAGTCGTCGAGTCCGAGGAATTCGGTGACCGCTTCCAACCGGCCGAGGCGCTCGAGCCCTGCGGCCGCCAGCAGCACGGCGTCGAGCCGGTCGGCGGGGTCGATGCCCGCATCCGCCCCGCCCACACGACGCAGGCGGGTGTCGACGTTGCCCCGGATGTCGACGACCTCGAGATCGGGTCGGGCGGCCAGCAGCTCCGCAACGCGCCGCGGCGAACCGGTGCCCACGCGCGCTCCGGCCGGCAGCGCCGCAAGGTCGAGTCCGTCACGGGCGCAGAGCACGTCGCGCGGGTCGGCGCGCTTCGGCACTGCTCCGATGCGCAGGCCCGGGTACGGCGCGGTCGGCAGGTCCTTGAGGGAGTGCACGATCACGTCGCACTCCCCGGCCAGCAATGCCTCACGCAGTGCTGAGGCGAACACGCCGGTGCCGCCGAGGCTCGCGAGCGAGTCGGTCGAGGTGTCGCCGTGGGTGGTGAGAGGCACGAGCTCGATCTCCGCCTTCGCGGCGGCGCCGAGCTTCGCGGCGATCTGGCGCGTCTGCGCCATGGCGAGCGCGCTGCCGCGCGTGCCGATGCGGATGACGGCGGTCACGGTGCGATGCCCGCCAGCGCCGGCCGGAATCCGCGACGCACGTTCTCGCAGCATCCCGGGCGGCACATGTCGTACCACGGTCCGTATCCCGTCATGGCCGGGCGCTCGCTCGTCGGGATGCCCTCCAGGCGCTCCATCACGAGGTCGACGAGCCCGGAGACGAACGCCGGATGCGTTCCCGGCGTCGGAATGCGGATCGCGCGCAGGCCGTGCTCGGCCGAGGTCTCCTGGGCCTCGTTGTCGAGATCCCAGAGCACCTCCATGTGGTCGCTGACGAACCCGAGCGGCACGATGACGACCGCGGAGACGCCGCGAGCCGGCAGCTCCGCGATGGCGTCGTTGATGTCGGGCTCCAGCCAGGGCTGCGAGGCGGGGCCGCTGCGCGACTGGTAGACGAGCTGCCAGGTGTAGGGCTTCTCGGTGGCGGTGCGCATGATCACGTCGGCGACGGCGGAATGCTGGGCGGCGTAGGCGCCACCCGGGCCGAACCCGCGATCCGCTTCGAGGTGCTCCGGCGAGACGGCCGGTCCTGAGCGCAGCGCATCCGTCGTGGGGATGGAGTGCGTTGCAAAGAGCACCTCGACCTGGCCGGGCTCCAGACCGGATGCCTCGAGCTCGGCGAGCGCCTGGCCCAGGCCCTCCACGAAGGGGGCGACGAAGCCGGGGTGATCGAAGAACTGCCGCACCTTGTCGATCTGCAGCACGCCGCCCAAGCCGGTGTCTTGAAGGGCGTCGGCGAAGTCCTCGCGGTACTGCCGGCAGCTGGAGTACGAGCTGTAGGCGCTCGTGGCGATGGCGAGCAGGGATCGGAACCCGCGCTCGTTCGCATCGAGGAGTGCGTCGTTCAGGTACGGGTCCCAGTTGCGGTTGCCCCAGAGAACGGGCAGCTCCACTCCCCGTGCGGCGAGCTCGGCCTCGATCGCGGCCTTCAGGCTGCGGTTCTGCGCGTTGATGGGGCTCACGCCGCCGAAGTGGCGGTAGTGGTGAGCCACCTCCTCGAGGCGCTCGTCGGGGATGCCGCGGCCCCCGGTGACGTTCCGGAGGAACGGGATGACGTCGTCCTGACCCTCCGGACCGCCGAAGCCGGCGAGCAGGATGGCGTCGTAGGCCACCGGCGTCTCGACGTGCTCCGGTCCGGCCTGGGCGGCCGCGGTCGCGCCCGGCACGAGGGCTCCCGGGGCACAGAACGCCTCGGTTGCGGGCGCCGGCTTGCGTCCGGCTTCGGCTCCGATGTTGCGCGCGGGCATTACTGCAGCACCTCCACGAGTTCCGCCGTCGTGATGCGCCGACCGGTGTAGAACGGCACCTCTTCGCGCACGTGCCGTCGGGCATCCGTGTCGCGCAGAGCCCGCATCATGTCGACGAGGTCGGTCAGGTCGTCGGCCTCCATCGGCAGCAGCCACTCGTAGTCGCCGAGGGCGAAGGCGCTCACCGTGTTCGCGATGACCCCGCGGTAGGCGGCGCCTTTGCGCCCGTGGTCGGCGAGCATGCGGCCACGCTCCTCGCCCGGCAGCAGGTACCACTCGAAGCTGCGCACGAAGGGGTAGACGGTCAACCAGGACTTGGGCTCGACGCCCCGCAGGAAGCCGGGAACGTGGGAGCGGTTGAACTCGGCCGCGCGGTGAACGCCCATGGCGTTCCACGTGGGAAGCAGGCTCTTGATCAGCCGGGAACGACGCAGTTCGCGATGCGCCCACTGCAGCGTCTGGGCCTCGGCCGCGTGGGTCCAGATGAGTACGTCGGCGTCGGCCCGCAGGCCCGACACGTCGTAGAAGCCCCGCAGCGTGACGCCCTCGTTCTCGATCACGCGCACGACGTCGTCGAGCTCGTCGACGACGCGGCGCACGTCGTGTCCGTCGAAGTCATCGGGATTGCCGGGGTCGCGACGAAGAACGGTGAACAGGGTGAAGCCTTCGGGCTGGGGCTCGAGCGTCGCATCGGTTCCCGAGGGCGACGGCACGGACACCGCATCGGCCGCTTCGTGAGCAGCGTGGTGAGTCATGACCACAAGTCTCTCTCGCTCGGCGCCGACGGCCAAAAGCGAGCGCCGATGGGTAGCTCAGTCGCGGATGATGCCGCGCACGATGGCCCAGACCGCTAGCCCGACCACCGCGGCGGCCGTCGCGGCGACGCCACCCAGGAGCGCGGGGTTCTCGCGTGCGGCAATCTGGATCCTGGTGCGGGCGCGACCGGTCGCGAGCTGGAGCTGGCGGGGAACGTTGAGCTTGTCCTCGATGGCATCGAAGGTGGTGGCGATCTCGGAGCGCGCGCGCAGCACGTCGGCGCGCAATTCGGCCCGGCTCTTCTCAGTCATATTGGCCCGTTCCCTTCACCGCGTCGACATCGTGCTGGATCGCCTCTTTCACGGGCTCCTCCAAGTTCTCGGCGCCCGCCTTGAAGCGGCTGATGCCGATGACGACGAGTACCACGATGATCACGAGCAGGATGCCGGCCACGACGAGGGCGGCGGCCCAGCCCGGCAGCACAAGGGTGAACGCGAGCACCGCACTGGCGATGAGCACGGCGAACACCCAGAAGAGCAGGAAGGCCGCGGCGGCGAAGAGCCCGGCGCCGGCGCCGTAGTTCTTGCCCTTGCGCACCAGTTCGGCCTTGTAGGCCGCGACCTCTGCGCGAATCAGGTCACGGAGGAGGTCGGGAAGAGTGCTGAGCAACTCGAACAGCGAGCGCCGCAACTTGGGGTTGTTCTCGTTGACCACGGCTACGCGTCCTTAGAACTCGACGCCTTCGCGTTCTCAGCGGCCGCGTGCACCTTGGCCGCGGCCTCGGCTGCGGCCTGCGAGGAGTCTTTGGCCACGCCGGCTGCACGCGATTGCACCGGAGACGTTGCGCTCTTCTGCGACTTCGTGGCCGACGAGATGAGTTTCTTGGCCCCGTCCAGAACCGTCTCGGAGACGTCGCCGACGCGGGCGAGGGCGAAGCCCTTGACCTGCTCGACGCCCTTCTGCACGGCGGGAGTGTTCCAGACCTTCTCGGCACCGGATCTGATCTGCTCGTAACGGGCGCGTCCGGCACGGGTACCGAGCACATAGCCGGTTCCGAGCCCAACGACGAAGAGAAGCTTCCCCTTCACAGTGCACCCCATTTCTGTTCGGCGGTCGCCCCAGCGTATAGCCCTGCACGCGGTCAAGACGAGGGCTTGACAAACATCAGGCGCTCATATGCCCTGATCGGTATGCAGGGCGGCCCTTCGCAGGCGGCCCGCGGCCTCGCGTGCGTCCGGAACGACGGATGCCAGACCGGTGCCGGCGAGCCACGCGCCGACCGCCTCGATGGCGGGATCGTCGGCGAGCGCCGTGCGCACCTGCTCCACCCGGCCGAGTTGCCCGACGGCGGCGCGGGAGACGGCATCGCTCCAACGGGTGCGGGCGAACCCGACGACCTGCTCCGATCGCAGGGCGACTCCCAGGATGGCGCTCGCGTCGGCGAGCGCCAACCCCTCGAGGGCGGCGTCGTCGAGGTGCGCCGTGGGCAGCGCGGCGCCCACGCGCCCGTACGAGAGCCGCAGCGCGTGGCGACCCGGGGCATCCGTCGCCCATGCCCACTTGGCCGTCACGTGCGTGAGCGCTTTCGCCCTCACGCCGGGGGTCCCCTGCGCCACCAGCACTCCCGATCCGCGCGGTGCCGCATCGAGTTCCGGAGCGTCGACGACGAGCGTGGCGAGTTCGATGGTCGTCGGCTGCGGCCAGTCGAGAGCGGCGAGGTGTCGCCACTCCGGGCGCGCACCGGCCAGCAGGCGAATGGCGGTGCCGAAGGAGGCCGCGACGACGACCTGACGCGAGGTCACCCTCTGCGTGCCGCCGGCTGTGGAGTAGTCGACGGTCCACCCCTCGGCGGAGCGCTCGAGGGCACTCACCGAAGCGTCGATGTGCAGGGCGGCGCCGTAGTGCTCCAGGTCGGCGGCGAGCGCCGACACGAGCCGTGACATCCCTCCGGCGATGCCCCGGACGGCTGCGCCGGGACGCGCCGAAGCGCGCAGTTCAGAGACCGCTCCGGACAGGGAACCGGCCCGCGTCATGGCCGCGTTCAGTCCGGGGGCGACGACGTCGAGGTCGAGATCGTCGGCGTTTGCCGAGTACACGCCCGATGAGATGGGCGAGACGAGGCGGTCGAGCACCGCTCGGCCCATCCGCTTCTCGACGAGCGGCCCGAGCCGTCGGGCGGTGCCGATGGTGAGGATGGGCGTGACCCGGTCGAGGTAGGCGCGGATGGCCGCCCGCGTGCCGATGGCAGCCCGCACGTCGTCGGCGAGCGGAGAGGCGGGAATGCCGAGCAGCGCGGTCTTGGGAGCGCGAACGCTCATCGCACCGTCGCCGCTCAGGGCAGGCAGGTGCAACCACGAACCAGCTGGATTCGGGCTGACGATGTCGTCGGCGAGGCCGAGCTCGGCCAGCAGCGTCGCCACGCTGTCGTTCCGCGTCGCGAAGCTCTCGGCGCCGGAGTCGAGAGTGAGGCCGCCGACGTCGTGCGCCCGCACGCATCCGCCGAGCGCGTCGCGCTCCTCGAGCACGAGAGTGCGCAGGCCCACGTGCGCGCACTCGCGTGCGGCGGTCAGGCCCGCGACTCCCCCGCCGATCACGACGACGTCGTAATCAGGCCGGGTCGGGTCCGGCTCGGGCAGGCCGGGCTGGCCTGGCATGCCGGGCAGGTCTGGCTGGTCTGGCGCGGCTGCGCTCACGCGGCACCCAACTCGTGCACCAACCCGACGAGTCGGGTGAGCAGGTCGGGATCGGTGTCCGGGGAGACGCCGTGGCCGAGGTTGACGACATGGGCCGGAGCTGCGGCGCCCCGCTCGACGACGTCCCGCACGTGTGCCTCGAGCACGTTCCACGGAGCCTGCAGCAGCGCCGGGTCGATGTTGCCCTGAAGGGGAACGGACCCGCCGAGCCGGCGGTTCGCCTCATCGAGCGGGATGCGGTAGTCGATGCCGACCACATCCGCCCCGGTGTCGCGCATGGCGGCGAGCAGTTCCCCGGTGCCGACGCCGAAGTGCACGAGCGGCACGGTACGCGTCGTCGCGACCGCCTCGTCGCCCGCGCCCTGCCACACCGTGTATTCGAGACCGGCCACGTGGCGCAGCGCGCGGGAGGATGCCGGCGCGACGTGACGCTCGTAGTCGGCGAGCGAGAGCGAGCCCGCCCAGGAGTCGAACAGCTGGCCTGCGCTGGCACCGGCGAGCACCTGGGCGCGCAGGAAGCGTCCGCTCAGGTCGGCGGTCCACTCCATGAGCGCGCGCCAGGCGCCCGGGTCGGCGTGCATGAGCGCTCGGGCGGCGATGTGGTCCTTCGACGGGCCGCCCGCCACGAGGTACGCGGCGAGGGTGAACGGCGCGCCCGCGAAGCCGATGAGAGGGATCGCGCCGCCCTCGAAGGCGCCCAGCTCGGCGACCGTGCGGCGCACCGCATCCGTGATCGGCTCGATGACCTCGTCGAGCGACGCGGGATCGATGGCCGTGAGTTCGGCGACCTGCTTCGCTCCGGTGACGGCCGTGCCGAAGACCGGTCCGCGCCCGGGCACGATCTCGACGTCGACACCGACGAGCTTGAGCGGAACGACGATGTCGCTGAAGAAGATGCCGGCGTCGACCCGGTGGCGCCGCACCGGCTGCAGGGTGATCTCACTCGCGAGAGCGGGATCGAGGCAGGCGTCGAGCATGCGGGTGCCCACCCGCAGCTCGCGGTACTCGGGCAGCGAGCGCCCCGCCTGGCGCATGAACCACACCGGCAGCCGGTCGCCGCGTTCTCCCTGATAGGCACGGACGAGCGGGGACGAGCTCGTCTGGCCGGTGGACAGGGGATGCAGCGGGGGAAGACTCACGTACTCCATTGTCATGCACGCCGCTGGGCGCGCGGTTCGAGGCTCGGTGCCGCTCCCGCCGCCTCCGCCTCAGTCCCGTCGAGGAGCGCGTCGCGCTCGCCGAACGGCGAGAAGCAGGAGCAGAAGGGCAACCAGCGCCAGCACGATGCCGCCGCCCGGGGCCGCTCCGGTCTCCGACAGCTGCCGGATGCCGGAGCCGCGCGCCGCCGCCGTCGCCGTCGCGACGTCCGTTGCCGGTCCGATTCCCACGGGTGCGGAGACGACGGGGGCCGGTCCGGCGACACTGCCCGGGTCGCCGTTCCCGCCACCGGCAGGCTCCGCCACCACGAACGTGAGCCAGCCCACCACGGTTCCGGCGTCATCCTGAAGCACGACGGTGTGCGTGCCGCTGGGCAGTCCACTCGGAAGCGGCACGACAAGCCAGCCGAAGGGGTCCGCTTCGAGGCGCCCGAGCGACACTGGAGTCGAGAAGACGGTGACCCAGTATCCGGCCGACGGCGTGACCCCCTGGATCGCGGCATCCTTCCCCGGAGCGGGCGAGGCACCGCGGAAGCGCAGGCCGCCGCCGCTGGCACCCACGAGAGCGTCCGGATCGGGCAGCTGCGGGCGTGGGGGGATCGGGATCGTCCGGTGCATCCGCACGAGCAGATCAGAGGTCCCGGCGTCGCCGAGAACGAGGCTCGCAGTGGCATCGTCGTAGTTGCGTGCTGAGGACCGCACGCCGTAGCTTCCGACCACGGGTGCGTCGAAGGCGAATGCTCCGTCGGGACCGGTGAGGACATTCTCCGTGTCGCCGACCCACGGGCCCGAAAGGGAGACCCAGGCGAAGGGGACGGCGGCGCCGGTTGCATCATCGACCAGATGACCACTCACGGGGATGCCGGGGGCGAGGACGAAGTCGACCTCCGGCGCACCGCCGACGGAGCCGTCGGTCGTCACCTCCGCCCTGCCTGCCCGCAAGAAGCCGCCGTTGCTGTCTCGGCCCAGCGCCTGGAGGATGTAGTGGCCGGGTAGCAGTTCGGTGAACCTGTAACGCCCGTTCAGGATGGCGGCGTCCGCCACGTGGTGGGCCTCGCCGGGCCTCCCACTGTAGGCGCCGACGTACCCGTATTCGACACGCGATCCATCGGACGTCACGACGCTTCCCGCGAGAACGCTCGGCACGGTGAAGTCGAACCGGATGCCGGCGCTCGTCTGGCCGGCGACCACGGTGACGGGCGTGGCTGCGGCCGCATCCGCCGCGTCGTTCCAGTACTCGTCCGGACCGAAACCGGACGCCTTCACGATCCACTGCCCGACGGCAAGCCCACGCAGCGTCCACGCCTGCGGCGTTCCTTCGGGAACGTCCCGCAACCACTGGGACATCTCGTCCCCTCCGCCCGCCGGCGTCGCGGTGATGGACGCGCCGTACGGCAGCGTCACGGGTGAGGTCAACGTGCCCGAGATCGCTCCCGCCGGTTCGGCCAGCACGTCGGCGTAACCGGGATGATCGGCGTCGATGACGATCGTGGTCGCATCCCGCGAGCTGCCTGTCGGCCCGTACCAGCGCAGCGCGACGTTGAGCGCGGTGCCCGGGCCGACGCGCAACTGATACGAACCCGCCGCCAAGCCGTTCAGTTCGAACGCTCCGGATGCGTTCGTCGTCGACGTGAACGCCGGCCCCAGCCCCATCCCGTGGCCGCCGCGCATCAGCTCAACGTCGGCGCCGACCGCAGCGGATCCGTCGGCGAACCGCACGGTGCCGGTGATGCGGGAGGAGGCACCCATGACGAGCGTCCCCCCGGCCACTGTCTCACCATCGGCGGCGACGGCGATCGGCGTCGGAAAGTTGCCGAAGGCGCCGCTGACCTCGCTCACCCTGAGGGTGTAGCTGCCGGTCTCTCCCACGACGACCGCGTAGGTGCCATCGGCAGCCGTGACGTCGTCGCCGAGCACGTCTCCCGCCTTCTCGGCGAGCACCGTCGCGCCGGCCACGGGCGTCCCGTCGCGCAGCACGATGCCGCTGATGATGGAGCCGCGGGGAATGCTGTCGTCCACCCCCACGACATCGGCCCCCGCCACGTGCAGGATGCGGCTGCCGAGCGCGTGCCGACCGGCGCCCCACCACACCCACGGACCATCGACCGCGCCGAACATGACGTGGTACTCGCCATCGGCGACCCCCGCTATCTGGAAGGCACCCGACGAGGATGCGATGGTCTCGTAATGATCGTCGGGCGTTCCCGCGAGGTTCGACAGCGTGACGGTCGCGCCCGCCGCCGGGGCTCCGTCGAGGGTGTGCAGGGTGCCCGAGACGGTGACGCCGGCGCTGGGGGAATCGTCGGCGACGGCGGCGATCGGCCCCGCGATCACGGCCACCGCCGCGAGCGCGGCTACGAGAAGAGCGAGAGCAGGGCGGGATCGACGGCCGTCGCGGGTCATGGGTCTCCTGTGCACGAAGATCCGCGACAACGGACGGCCATCCGGGCCGCCCCGTCGAATCTTGTGCGAGCCTAGGGAAACCTGAGAGTTTCTCACTGACCCCAGTCTGGGGGGTCGATTTGTCCACGGAACGGGTCTTCCGTTGAAGAACTGATGATTTCTCGGTATTTCCATCCGACGCGCGGCTCGCTCCGAACACTCACCATGACCCGAGCGAGGCGGCCGTGACCCCGGGCGCGGCGGCATTGCAGCCGCCGCGCGACGGCGTGGCGCCCAGGACGGATGCGGTCTCGGCCTCCGAGCGGCCCGCGACAGAGCGCGCCGGCTGGCTGGAGCGGCACCAGCGTTCGTTCGCCTCCCTGGTCTCGGTGCTCGCGGTGGCGGCGCTGCTGCAGGCCGGGAACATCGCGGGGGTTCCGCAGCGCTCGGCCGGGGAGGGCGGCAACGTTGCACAGGCGTGGCTGGTACTGCGGCCCGACCTCGGCGCCGTGCCCGTCCCGTCGGGTTCCTCTCCGCTCGCCGCGCTTCAGCTCGCCGGCTACGCCGGTCTCACCGGAGCCTTCGATCGGTACGACCTCGCCGTCCTCGCCGCGCGGGAGGCGATGACGGTGTTCGCCCTCGCGTCGGTCCTCCTCGTCTGGCTGCTCAGCCGCCGTCTCGGCGGGTCAGTGCCGGCGGCAACTGCGGCCTGTCTGCTGTTCGCGGTCTCACCACTGGCCGTGCAACTGCACCGGTCGGTGTTCGTCGACAACCTCGCGGTGCCGTGGCTGCTCGGTGCGTTCGTTCTCGCCACGGTGCGTCGCAGCCAGCTCGTGGCCTTCGCCGCCAGCGCGTCGGCGTATTCGGTCGCGGTGCTCAGTGAGGGTCGCTGCCTGCTCGCGCTCCCCTTCCTCGCCTGGGTGATGTGGCGAGGCGCCGATCCGCGCACACGCGTCTATACGCTGCCCGTGGCCGGTGGCATCGCGACGCTTCTCATCGGTGCGACCTCGGCGGCCTTCGCGTCGGCGGGAGACGCATCCGCGGGACGTGCCGGCAGCACGACGCCGCTCGATGCGGCGCTCGCGCCCTTCGTGAACGGGAGCGGTTGGCCCTTTTCGGCCTCGAGCGCGAGCGTCGCCGTCTTCTCCACGTGGTGGCACCTCGGAGCGGTGCTTCTCGTCTGCGGAGCCTGCGCCGCGGTGCTCGCGCTCTTCCTACGGCGACTGCGCCCCATCGCCGCACTCGTGATCCTCCTCGCCGTCTTTCTGCTGCTGCCTCAGACGCTCGCGGCGCAGTACCTCATCGTGGCGCTGCCATTCGTGGCGATCGTGATCGCCGGGGTGGTCGAGGAGGCGACCCGCCGCATCCGCTCCCGTCGCCGCAAGCTCTATCCGCGCTGGACCGAGCGCTTCCTCGGTGCGGTGGCGATCGTGGGGGCGGTGGTCGCGCTCGGTGTGGCGGCCCCGAGCACCGTCACCCAGCTCGGCGGGCTGCTCAGTGCGGATGCGGACCGGCCGATCCGCGACGCGCAGCAATGGGTACGCACCAACCTCCCCCACGGTGCCCGACTCATCGTCGATGACGCCGTCTGGGTCGATCTGGTGCGCGACGGCTTCGGCCAGGGGCGGCTGGCACGCTACTCCGGGCCAACCGATGCCGGCGCCGACACGCAGCGACCGATCGCCTGGCGCCGCTACGACTACGTCGTGGCCACCGACACCATGCGCAACTCGCCGGCGAGCCTGCCCGGCCTGCGCTCGGCCATCGCGGATTCGCAGACCGTCGCCGCGTTCGGAACGGGTCGTGAGGCCGTTCAGGTGCGGCGCATCCACGCCGAGGGGCTCGAGGCCGCCGCGCAGGCGGAGGCGCGTCTCACCGCCAAGCGCTCCGACGCCGGCGGCCAGCTGCTGCGGAACCCGGCGGTGACGACGACGGATGCCGCCGGTCGGCTGATCGCACAGGGACGGGTCGATGCGCGCCTGCTCGTGCTCATCGGACAGTTGGCGACTATGGGGCCCGTCGCCGTGCATGACGTGCCGGTGCTGGCCGGCGAGCGCGGCGAGGTTCGCCGCACCGCCCTCCTGAGCACGGGCACCTTCACGGGCGACACCGCCGTCCGCATCGCCATCGACGTGCTGGGCGACCCGTTCGCGCCCAGCGAGGTGCGCACGAGGAGCGACGGCCTGCAGATCACCTACTCGGTCGGTGAGCCGGATGTGCTGCCCTAGCGCCCCCGTGCGTCGCGCGTCGCAGCATCCGGCGCCCGCCCCCGAATAACCCGAATCAAGGAGGACTCCATGAACGTCATCACCCTCTCGCGCCGGCTCGTGGCCGGTGTGGTGGCGAGTCTCGCCGCAGCCGGACTGGTCGCGCTGGCCGCCGCGCCCGCCCTGGCGGCACCGACCCCCGATACGGGCGTGGCGGTTGCGACCGCCGACACCGGTTGGGTGCGAGTCGGCCACCTCTCGCCCGATACCGCCGCGGTCGACGTGACGCTCTCCGCCCTCGCGGGAGGGTCCACGATCTTCCAGCTGCAGAACGTGGCGTACGGACAGGTGTCGGCGTATCGCCCCCTTGCGGCAGGCACCTACGTCGTCGCTATGGTTCCGGCCGGATCGCCCGCAGGCACGCCGGCCGTGATCTCGGCGACCGTCACGGTGACTGCCGGGCAGGCGGGAACGGTCGCCGCGTACGGGCCGAACAAGAACCTGCGAACGCTCGCCTTCACCGACGACCTGACCAGCCCGGCAGCAGGGCAGTCCCGCATCCGCGTCATCCAGGCGTCGACGAAGGTCTCCGACGTCGACGTCGAGACCACGAGCGGCATGCCCATCGCGACGGATGCGAAGGCGGGCACGGCGACCGGGTACGCGAGCGTCCCCGTCGGCCCCTGGGACCTGAAGCTGAGTGCCGAGGGCGTCGCATCCGCAGCCCAGGTCTCGCTGGCCCCCGGAACGGTGAACACCCTCTTCGTGCTCGACAACGCCTCGGGCGGCCTCACCTTGATGGCCGTGCTCGACAGCTCCGGCGCGGGCGAGGTTCCCGGCGGCTCGCTCGAGACGGGCGGGGGCTACCTGGCCCATCGGGCGACCGATCCGTTCGCGCTGATCGGCCGCGTGCTCTCCGATCTGTTCCGGGGGCTCGGCGGTCTCGTTCGGCTGGGCTGATGGGGGCGCATTCTGCACGGCCCTCCGGTGTGCCACTGCGACGCTGGGCTCCTCCTGCGCTCGCCGCGCTGGCTCTCGTGCTCACGGGGTGGGCGATCACGGTGAGCACAGCGGCGTCGGCACCCCCATCCTCCGCACCCGCGGGTTCCGCGTCGTCGCCGACCGCATCCCGACCGCCGACGGTGACCCAGCAACCCTCGGCGGGAACCGGAGCCGCCAGCGCACTGCAGGACCCGTCCCCGCTTCCGCAACCGGCGGACAGCGCCGGCCTGAGCGTCGCCCGGCTGCAGATTCCCGCCATCGGCGTGGACGCCGCGGTCGTGCCGTTGGAGCGCACGGCCGACGGCGTTCTTCAGCCGCCGGAGGCTTGGGCGGATGCCGGCTGGTACGAGCAGGGCGTGTTTCCCGGCCACGTCGGCCCCGCCGTCATCGCCGGTCACCTCGACACGACGGTGCGCGAGGCGGTGTTCGCCCACCTGCGAGACCTCGTGGCCGGCGACGCCATCACGGTGACGCTCTCCGATGGCTCCACCGTCGGGTTCGTGGTCGATCGCGCCATCGACGTCGCGAAGAACGCCTTTCCGACGCAGGAGGTCTACGGCCCGACTCCCGACCCGCAGCTGCGACTGATCACGTGCAACGGACCCTACGACGACGCGGCGCAGTCCTACACGAACAACTACGTCGTCTTCGCGTCGCTCTCCCAACCGGCGCAGTGAGGAGTTCGACGCCTACGACCGGATGACGCCGGTTCCGGCCGATGCCCGAGGCGTCCGAGGCGGTCACCACCGTCCCTATCCCCCCGTCGCGGCTCGCCCTCGCCTGGCGTCGTCCGCCGAGAGCGGAGCCGCACACCGTGGCAGCGGCCCCGCTTCGGCGGATCCGCCCCTACGCGAATCGCTACGGCGACGGATGCGACGCCGGCGCGCGAGTTGCGAAGCAGGCGCGTCATCCGTCGGCGAGCAGCACCGCTGGCGCTGCTGCGCACAGCCTACGTTCGCGTACATGCGTATGCATGTCCCCGAGTGCGGGGCGTGCGCATCCGGCCGCCGCCTGCCGGCTCCCCGAGCGGCCGGACGCCCATTACGGAGCGGTTACAATCGATCAGTGCTCATCTGCCTTTCCGCGAGTCACAAGAACTCCAGCTTCGACATGCTGGAGCGCTTGAGCGTGGACGCCGAGCAACTCGGACGCAGCATCGTCGACGGCCACGACAGCCTCAGCGGAGCCGTCGTCGTCGCGACCTGCAACCGCTTCGAGGCCTACCTCGACCTCGATGAGCCCTTCGGCGTCTCGCCGCTGCCTGCGGTGTTCTCGACGCTGGATGCCGTGAGCAGCGCGAGCGGCGTGAGCGCGGAGGAACTGCGGGCGAGCCTCGACCTCGTGCACGGCAACGGGGTGGCTGAGCACCTCTTCTCGGTCTCGGCCGGTTTGGACTCGGTCGTCGTCGGCGAGGGCGAGATCGCCGGTCAGGTGCGTCGCTCGCTCGAGAGCGCCCGTTCGGTCGGAACGACGAGCCCGGAACTCGAGCGGCTCTTCCAGCGGGCATCGCAGACCAGCCGCAGCATCAAGAACCGCACCGGCATCGGCTCGGCGGGGCGCTCGCTCGTACGCCTCGCGCTCGACATGGCCGAGAGCCGCATCCGCGACTGGGCGGCCGCCGAGGTGCTGCTCATCGGCACCGGGCGCTACGCCGGCGCCTCGCTCGCCGCGCTGCGTGATCGCGGCGTCGTGAACGTGCGCGTGTACTCGCCGTCGGGGCGCGGCGTGAAGTTCGCCGCCAACCACGACATCGCGGCGGTCGAGGCGAACGGCCTGCAGCGGGCGATCGCCTCCGCCGATCTGGTCGTGGCCTGCACCGCGACGGCGGCTCACGTGCTCTCGGCGCGCGACCTCGCCGGCATCCCCGCCGGAAAGCGCCGGCTCATCATCGACCTGGGCCTGCCGCGCAACATCGATCCGGATGTCGCGGGCATCGAGGGATTCGACCTGCTCGACCTCGAGACCATCAAGCTGCACGCCCCCCTCGACGAGTTCGACACGGCGGCCGACGAGGCGGCGGCGATGGTGCAGAAGGCCGCACGCAAGTTCGGAACCGTGGCAGAGGAGATCAATCTCGCCCCCGCGGTCGTGGCCCTGCGCTCGCACGTCTTCGACCTGATGGAGGCGGAGATCGCCCGGGCCAACGCCCGCGGCGAGGGTGCCGCTGCGGAACAGGCGCTGCGCCACTTCGCGGGCGTACTGCTGCACACCCCGATGGTGCGTTCGCGCGAGTACGCCCGCAACGGCGAGCCCGAGGCGTGGATCGATGGCCTCGAGGCCGTCTTCGGTGTCGTGCCCGAGGCCGCACCGGCGCGCTCGGCGACCGGCCACCCGACAGCACACCACGGCGACGACGAGCGCGCGGTCGGTTGATGAGCGAAGCCGTCGACGACTTCTTCGCACCTCCCGCCCTCGCACTCCCCTTCGACGCCGCCGCTTGGGACAGCGCTCCCCTGCGTACGGAACGACTCGTGCTCCGCCCGCTGCGCGTCGAGGATTCCGCCGACGTCTGGGAGTACCAGCGCATCGCCGACGTGCTGCGCTTCATCCCGTGGCCGCCCCGCACCCGCGACGAGGGCTATGCGCACACCCTGCGCCGCTCGCAGAGCCGGGTACTGACCGCTGACGGCGACGCCCTCATGCTCGCCGTCGAACTGCCGGGCGAGGCTGCCGTCGAGGGCACCGGTGATCGCGTCATCGGCGACGTGATGCTGCGCGTCGATTCGGTGGATGCCGCCGCTCTCGAGCTCGGCTGGGTCTTCCACCCCGACTTCCAGGACCACGGCTACGCGACCGAGGCGGCCACCGCGGTGCTGCGGGCCGCCTTCCAGCAGGTGAACGCGCACCGGGTCCTGGCACGCCTCGACCCGAGGAACGCGGCATCCGCCGCCATCTGCCGTCGCCTCGGGATGCGGCACGAGGGGCGCGAGCTCGAGTCGTTCTACGACAAGGGCGAGTGGCAGGACGGCGACACCTACGCCATCCTGCGACGCGAGTGGGCGGCCTCCCCGGCCCGCTGACGCGCCCTCACCGCCCGCCGCTGGCCCGCCCGTTGCGCCACTTCGGGCGCCCTTGCGCCAGTCGTTCTGGCGCAACGGCCGGGGAAGTGGCGCAACAGCGTCAGCGAAGCGGGCGCCGGAGCAGGGCGCGCCGGGCGCTCAGGCGCCGCGCAGACGCTCCGCGAGGTAGCCGTACAGCACGTCGAGGCCCACGCGCTCCTGCTGCATCGTGTCACGGTCGCGCACGGTGACGGCGCGGTCCTCGAGCGAGTCGAAGTCGACCGTCACGCAGAACGGCGTGCCGATCTCGTCCTGCCGGCGGTAGCGGCGTCCGATCGCGCCGGCGTCGTCGAAGTCGACGTTCCACGACTCACGGAGGGATGCGGCCACCTCGCGAGCGATCGGCGAGAGGGCCTCGTTGCGCGAGAGCGGAAGCACGGCCACCTTCACCGGCGCCAGGCGCGGGTCGAGCTTGAGCACCGTGCGGGTGTCGACGCCGCCCTTCGCGTTGGGCACCTCCTCTTCGTGGTAGGCATCCACGAGGAAGGCCATCAGCGAGCGGGTGAGGCCGGCCGCAGGCTCGATCACATAGGGCGTCCAGCGCTCGTTCTTCGTCTGGTCGAAGTACGAGAGGTCCTTGCCGGATGCCGCGGAGTGCGTCGAGAGGTCGAAGTCGGTGCGGTTCGCCACGCCCTCGAGCTCGCCGAACTCGCCGCCCTGGAAGCCGAAGCGGTACTCGATGTCGACCGTGCGCTTGGAGTAGTGCGAGAGCTTCTCCTTGGGGTGCTCGAACAGCCGCAGGTTCTCGGGATCGATGCCGAGGCCCACGTACCAGTTGAACCGCAGGTCGATCCAGTACTGGTGCCACTGCTCGTCGGTACCGGGCTCGACGAAGTACTCCATCTCCATCTGCTCGAACTCGCGCGTGCGGAAAATGAAGTTTCCGGGGGTGATCTCGTTGCGGAACGACTTGCCGATCTGGCCGATGCCGAACGGCGGCTTCATCCGCGCCGCCTGCAGCACGTTGGCGAAGTTCACGAAGATGCCCTGGGCCGTCTCGGGCCGCAGGTACTGCAGCCCCGACTCGTCGTCGACGGGCCCGAGGAAGGTCTTCAGCAGGCCCGAGAACGCGCGGGGCTCGGTCCAGGTGTGGCGGTTGCCGCAGTTCGGGCAGGCGATGTCGTCGAGGCCGTTCTCGGGCGCGCGGCCCTTCTTCTCCTCGTACTCCTCCTCGAGGTGGTCGGCCCGGAAGCGCTTGTGGCAGTGCTGGCACTCCACGAGCGGGTCGGTGAAGACCTCGACGTGACCGGATGCCTCCCACACCTGGCGAGGCAGGATGACGCTCGAGTCCAGGCCCACCACGTCGTCGCGGCTCTGCACCATCGTGCGCCACCACTGGCGCTTGATGTTCTCCTTGAGCTCCACGCCGAGGGGCCCGTAGTCCCACGCCGAACGGGATCCACCGTAGATCTCACCCGCCTGGAAGACGAAGCCGCGGTGGCGGGCGAGGGCGATGACGGCGTCGAGACGGCTGGGTGCGGCCATGGTGGCTCCAATGGGGCAGGTGAGTGGGCGAGATGCCCGAACGGTCGAGTACCAATCTTACGGAGCTTCCGCGGAGCTCTCGGCGCCTAGGCTGGCGACATGGCGTTGCCCGAGATCCACACCGCGACCATCGCGCTGATTCGAGACCGCCGCGTGCTCATGGTGACGGCCCGCGGGCGTGAGGTCTACTACATGCCCGGCGGCAAGATCGATCCCGGCGAGGCGCCGGCCGAGGCGGCCGCGCGGGAGGCGTTCGAAGAGGTCTCCCTCACCGTCGACGCCGCCGAGCTGGAGCCGCTCTTCGAGGTGCTCACGCAGGCCCACGGCGAGCCGGAGGGCCGCCTCGTGCGCATGCACGTCTTCGCGGTGAGAACGGATGCCGACCCTGCTCCGTCGGCGGAGGTGGACGCCGTGCACTGGGTGGGCACCGCCGAGGTGCATCACTGCCCGCCGGCGGGCCGTGAGGTGCTGCGCCGTCTCGCCGACGCCGGACTGATCGACTGACCGCGCCCGCTTCTCGCCCCTTCGCTGCCGTGAGCGAATCGTGACCACGGCGCTCGCACCCTCGACGTACCGTTGAGGAATGGGGGAACAACGACGTGCATTCATCATCGGGGGAACCGGCCAGATCGGGTCGGCGGCCGCTCGCCGGCTGATCAGCGACGGATGGGAGGTCACGCTCGCCTCCCGCGGCATCCGCTCGTCGGACACGAACGCGAACGCTCCCGCGATCGAAGGAGCCCGCCACCTGCTGCTGGACCGTGACGACACCGCCGCGCTGCTGAAGGCCGCGCGTGGACACGACCTCGTGCTCGACACCGTCGCCTACACACCGCAGCACGCCGACCAGCTCGTCGCGCTCGGGGATGCGGTGGGTGCCCTCGTGGTCATCTCGACCGGATCGGTCTACGCGGGCACCAACGGCGACGAGCTCTACCTCGAGACGGCCGTCGCCCTCGAGGAATACCCCGACTACCCCGACCCCCTCACCGAAGACCTGCGCATCGTTCCCCGCCCCCGCTCCGGCTCGCGTACGGCGCATTCCTACAGCCCGCTCAAGGCCGAGGTGGAACGGCGGCTGCTCGCGAGCGGCCTGCCGGTCAGCATCCTGAGGCCCGGCGCCATCCACGGTCGCCGCGGCGGGATGCTGCGGGAGTGGTACTTCGTGAAGCGGGCCCTTGACCGGCGGCCGTTCGCACTGCTCGCCTACGACGGCCTCAGCCGGTTCAGCACGTCGGCCACGGCCAACATCGCCGAGCTCGTCGCCCTCAGCGCCGATCGCCCGGCTCGGCGGGTGCTGAATGCGGTCGATGAGGAGAACCTGACCGCCGCCCAGATCGGCGAGACCGTGTTCCGCCTGCTCGGGCACGACGCCGACATCCTCACCTTCGCCGGACCGCCGACGTCCGAAGAGGTCGGCGCCTCGCCCTGGTCGGTGCCGCACCCCATCCACCTGAGCATGGCCAAGGCGAAGGCCGAGCTCGGCTACCGGCAGGTGGTGAGCTACGAGGACAGCCTCGCCGACGACATCCGCTGGTCGCTCGTGACGGTCGCGGAGGCCGAGGAGCGGGGGCTGGGCTGGCGCGAGGCGTTCCCGATGCTGCTCTCGCGCTACGGCGGCGATGCCTGGTTCCCCTATGCCGAAGAGGATGCCTACGTGCGGCGCCATCGCACCGCATCCATGTGGGCCAAGGCCGGCTGAGCAACTCGGCTGAGGCCGACGATGCCCCATGGGGACGCCCGCGAGGAACGCCGGACTGCCCGATCGGGCACGGCCCACCTCGTCGCCCGACGTACCGTGCGGTAATGCCCACCCGTGAGGCGCGAACGGATGCGCCTGCGACCAGTGCCGCGCGCGCCGATGGCATCCGTCGCGCGGCGCCGAGACGACGGCCGAACCCGCGCGTCACCTCGGTCGAGGAACTCCAGGCCGTCGCGGGAAACCGCGCCACCACGCGGGCCGTGCAGACGGTGTCTGCGCCGGCCACCACGCCGGTCTCCGCGCAGGCCCGGGTGCAACGCGAGAGCCCGGCGCCGCCGGGGGCACTCGTGCTGAAGCCCGAAGATCCCGGCGGGCATGTGGGCGACCTCAGCTGGTCCCAGCTGCAGGATGCGATCGACGAGCACCGCCGCTACCTCGCGCAGCAGACGTCCTCATCACCTGAGGTCGTCCGGCGCGAGAACCGGCTCGCCGAGCTCGAGTCCGCACAGCGCGCACGGGCGGGCTCCGCCGCCACGGCCAAGCCTGGGAAGCCGGCCCGCAAGGGGCGCCCCGCGACACCCCTGCCGGAGCGACCGCACTCCCTCGACAACAGCATGGACCTCGCAAAGCTGCCGGCCGGCGCCGTGCGCGCCGAGCTGGATCGCGTGGTCGCCTACCTCGCCGCCGGACCGAGCCGAGCCGACCGGGCGATCCTCGAGCTCGAGCTGCCCTACCTGGAATCGGCGGCGGGGGTGCGCCGCGCCGAGAAGCAGAAGGCCCAGCGCCTCGAGGCGCTCTCCGAGGCACTCTCGCCGACGACCGGCACCGAGGCAGACCAGCTCATCGAGATGCTCACCCGGGTGCAGGATGCCGAACGCGACCCATCGGGCAACGGCACCTGGTACCTCCACTACGGCGACCTCGCCTTCCCGCTGCAGGCCCAGGAGCTCGTGGAGCTGCGCGGCAAGGTCGCCGCCGGGCTCACGGCGGGCGCCGCCGCGGTCAACGGCTTCATCGACGACGTCGAGTCGGCGTGGAAGGAGCGCACCTCGACCAATCGCAAGCACAACATCGTGCACGGCCTCGTGAAGTTCACGACGGGAGCCGACGACATCCCGCGGTCGGACATCGACAGGATGGTGAGCGTCGGCAACACCTTCATGGCCCGGGTGCGCCAGCGCGGGGCGGCCGGTGCCCTCGTGCTCGCCGGCGGCGACCTGCTCATCATGGACCGGTTCGCACGGCACTGGGCGCAGAAGGTCGGCCAGTGGGAGTCCACGCTGATGGGAGGCGCCGGCCGCTGGGTGCTCGCCCTCACCATCCTCAAGGAGTCGCTCGGACTCATCGCCGGCGTGGGTGCGGCGGGGTTTGCTGCCAAGGCAGGCGGCGGCCTCGCCGGCGTTCTGAAGGCCGGCGGCACCATCGCCTCCATCACGACCGCCACCGGCGCGATCGCCGGCGGCGTCTCGTCGGCCGTCACCGGCCGCGACGTGGTCAGCGGTGTGCGAGCCGGCGGCGGTGCAGGCTTCGGAGTCGGTGCGAACGCCCTCACGGCGGGCACCTCCCGCATCGCCTCGATCGCGGATGCGGCGAAGGCGAGCGGAGCCGCAGCCAAGGCATTCGCGGTCGGCAAGGCGGTGGCCCTCGACGCCGGCGTGAACGTGGCCACCGGCGTCACGCAGGCGGCGATCGAGGGCAACGACAAGGGATCGGCGGCGCTCGGCGCGCTCGCGATGTCGCCGATCAACACGCTGGGCGGCGGACTGGTCGATGCCTATGCAGAGGGCAAGGCCGCGCTCACGGTCGGAAAGGCGTTCGTGGGCGGCACCGCGGGTGTCGCGGGCGCGGCCGCCACCGGCTCCGACCTCAAGTCGGGCGCCCTGCTGGGAGCGGGCGGCGGCGCCTACGGGGAACTCTCCTCACCGGCGCACGCCTCCGCCGAAACGGATGCGGTGCCCGCGCCCGAGAACGCGAAAGCCCCGGAGCAGACGCCTGAAGCGAGGGGGTCCGGCCCGTCGCCGGCGGCCTCGCCGAGCGGCGGAGAGGTCCTGCCGCCGGAGCTGCTCTCGATCTTCATCGCGGCCGCACACGGGAGCGCCGCTGCGCCGACGCCGGCCCCGGCCGCGGCGAGCGCGGTCCCTGCCCCGCCACCATCTGGCGCGCCCGCCGACGAGCGCATGTTCACGCCGGGCGAGGTCGACGCTCACCTCGCCGGACTCGAGGACGACGTCGGCGGGCACAACGCCGACGGCGCGAACCTGTACTCCGTCTCCGGCGGAGCCCTGCGTGATGCCCGTTTCTCGCGCACGGACGGGTCGGCGCTCGATGTGGGCGGCATCGCCCGGGTGGGCGTTCAGGAGGGCAACGCCCCGCTCTCGGCGGCAGATCCGCATCCCCCGACCGCCGCCGCGCCGCTGCCTCCCGAGACCTGGCTGCTCGATCCGGCGCGCGCGAACCTCGCAGACCCGGCGCTCATCGCCGACGAACAGTTCCGTCCCAACCGCACGGACGGCGCCTACGACGTGCGCAACGCCCAGATCGTCGCGGGTCCTGACGGCGAGCGCATCACGACTCCCGCGGGGCCGATGTTCGGTCCTGACCGTGTCGTCGGCGGTGCGATGGGCGCCGCGTTCGACCCCACCACGCCGGGATGGATCCCGGCCGAGCCGCCCTATGCGCGCCCCTTCAACCCGCTGGGCCAGGATGCGGCGTTCCAGCCGAGGACGACGGACGAGTGGCACGCCTGGGAGCAGACCCACGGCCCCCTCACCGAACAGGAGCGCTACGCGCTGTGGTTCTACAGCGACGACCTCTCCGGGCATCTCAACCGCGACCTGCGTGGGCAGGCACCGGCGGAGTTCGTCACCGACCCGCATGCGGCAGCGGCCGCGGCGAGCGTGCTCGACCGGTCGATGCGCGCGGTTCCCTTCGACACCGTGGTGCACCGTCGCGCCTCGCTGAGTGAATTCCGCGCCCTCGGGGTGACCGATCCAGCGCAGCTGGCCGCTCGGATCGGCCAGACCTACACGCAGCACGCCTATGAGAGCACCTCGATCGAAGCCGGTCACTGGAGCGGGGCCGTCGACATGGTCATCGAGGTGCCCAAGGGCACGCGAGGGCGCTATCTCGGCGGCGAGACGGGCGCCGCGCCGCAGACCAACCCGGTGCGGCCCGAGCCCGGCGCGCCTCTCGCATCCATGCCGGCCGAGGTGGAATTCCTCATCGAGCGCGGCACGTCGTTCACCATTCAGAACGCCACGCACGACGCGGCCACTGGCCGGTGGACGGTGCACGTGCGCGTCGCCGCCCAGGGCGAGCCGCCCGCCGGTCCGTGAGGGAACCGCGGCGGACGAGCGGACGGTCAGCGGTGCCGAAGCGCCTCGCGCGTGATCTCGTCCACGCGGTTCAGGCCGGCGAGGCCGAGGGTGATGTCGAACTCCGCGATGATGTTGCGCACCACCTCGCTCACGCCGCGCGCCCCCGCCGCTGCGAGCCCGTAGGCGTAGGGCCGGCCGATCGCCACGGCGCTGGCTCCGAGCGCGAGCGCGATGAAGGCATCCGCCCCGCCGCGGATGCCGCTGTCGAAGATCACCGGAGCCCGGCCCCCGACGCGCTCGACCACCCCGGGCAACGCTTCGAGTGCGGCAACGGAGTCATCGACCTGGCGGCCGCCGTGGTTCGAGACCCAGACGCCATCGACGCCGGCGTCCATCGCCCGTCCGGCGTCGTCGGGATGCAGCACGCCTTTGAGCACGACGGGCAGGCTCGTCCATTCGCGCAGCCTGTCGAGATCGGCCCAGGTGAGCGCCGGCTGGGCGAAGACCTCGAGGAAGGTCTCGACCGCGGCACGGGGAAGCGGCGAGCGGATGGCGGCCCCCCATCCCCCGGGTACGACCCGTGTGCCGCTGTTCGCCCGCGCCATGCGCAGGGCGGCGGCGATGGCCTTGGGCGTCACCTTGACGGCGGGCAGGGTGGTGTCGGCCGCACGAGCCGCGTGTTCGCGCACCAGGCCGGCGAAGACGGGGTCGCTCGTGTACTGCGCGATGCCCTGGCCGCGGGCGAACGGCAGGAACGCGAGGTCGATGTCGCGCGCCCGCCAGCCCAGCAGGTGGGTGTCGAGGGTCACCACGATGGCCTCGCAGCCGCTGTCCTCCGCCCGACGCGCGAGGCTCGCGTTGAGCTCGTCGCTTCGGCTCCAGTACAGCTGGAACCAGCGCGAGCGCGACGGCCCCGTCGCATCCATCGCCACGGCCACGTCTTCCATCGACCGGGACGCCTGGTTCGACAGCACGTACGGCACGCCGAGGGCGGCGGCTGCCCGCCCGACCGCGATGTCGGCCTCCGGATGCGCGAGCTCCATGACCCCGAGCGGCGCGAGCAGGAACGGCGTCGAGCGTCGGCGGCCGAGCAGCTCGATGCTCAGGTCGCGCTCGGCGACGTCGGCGAGCACCCGCGGCCAGATCTGCCAGTCGCCGAAGGCCGCACGATTGGCGGCCATCGTGCGCTCGGTTCCAGCCCCGCCCGCAAGGTAGTCGAATGCCTCCCGGCTGATCGCGGCACGCGCCGCGCGCTCGAGGGCGTCGGCGCTTGCGGGAACAGCGGGCAGGATGCCGCTGATGCCCTTGCGATACACCGCGGACTGCACCGCCCGGGCGAACCCGCCCCCGCCGGCGGCCGTGCTGCGTTCTGTGTGCTCCACCGCGCCTCCTCAGCGCCATTGAATCATGCAACCGAGCCGCGGGAGCGACGGGGCCGGCCGTGCGGCCGGCATGGTAGAACCGGAAGATGACCGCGCGCCGCGATTACCGTCCCCGTGATGGTCGATCACCCGAGATCGAGGACGATCTCAGCGGCCCCGCCATCGTCTCCCCCCAGCCGGGAAGCGCCCGTTGGACCGATGCATTCACCGGCACGAGGGCCGCGCGGCTCTGGCACGGCCTCGTGGCGGTCATGGCGTTCGCCGGCATCGGCATGGAGCTGTGGACGGCCATCGCCGACACGGTGGCGAGCGGCCCGGCCGCTGTAGCCGCGCGCCTGGCCTACCTGTTCTGCTACTTCACGATCCTCTCGAACACCCTCCTCGCCGTCACGTCTGTCCTGCTCGTGCTCGATCCGCGGAGGGACGGTCCGATCTTCCGCGTGGCACGCCTGGACGCCGTGCTCTGCATCGCCGTGACGGGCATCGTCTACAACACGGTGCTGTCGGGCCTGCGCGACCTCACCGAGGCGGGCATCGTCTCGAACTTCCTGCTGCACCAGGGCGGCCCGCTGCTCGCCGTCGTGGGATGGTTCGTCGTGGGCCCCCGACCCCGGGCCGACCGACGCACCGTGGTGTGGTCGATGGCGGCGCCGCTGGCCTGGATCGCCTACACCTTCGCAGCGGGCGCGATCTCGGGCTTCTACCCGTACCCGTTCATGCAGGCCGATGTGATCGGCTATCCCGCTGCACTGCTCGGCACGGGCATCGTCGTCGTGATCTTCCTCGTGCTGGCGAGCATCCTCGGTCGGCTCGACACCCGGCTGGGGCCGGTGCCGACCGCCTGAGGCTCAGTGCACGTACTCGAGCAGGTCGAGCCCGATCTGGCGCATGCCGTCGAGAACCGCCAACCGGGCGGTGAGGTTGGTGTCGGCGAAGTACATCGAGACGGCATAGGTCACCGCCGCACGCGGACCGCGCAGCACCCCCACCTCGGCGCGCACCCCGCCGTCGGTTCCGGTCTTGTTGACCAGCAGGATGCCGTGGTCGACCGAGCGGTGCGCGAGCGGGTCGAGGCCGAAAGCGCTCGCCACCATCGAGAAGTCGGCGTTGAGCGAGAGCCAGCCGATGACCCGCTGCGAGACCTCCCGCGAGACCACCTCTCCGCGGGCGAGCGCCGCGAACAGCCACGTCAGCTCGTTGGCCGATCCGATCGAGAGCTGCGGTGCATCATCCGGCCCGCGATGATCGCGAACGAGGTCGAGCAGTGCCGTGTGCTTCAGCCCGAGCTGCTCGGTGCGCGCGCGCACCGCCTCGAGCCCAACGGTGCGGATGAGCACGTTGGTGGCCAGGTTGTCGCTCGTGGCCCCGACGAGGGCGGCGAGGTCGCCGATGGGCAGCGCCGGGGCCTGCAGGTGCTGCCAGATGCCCGAGTCGCCCACGAAGTCGCTCGAGGCCCGGTCCAGGATGACGTAGCCGTTGAAGTCGGGCTCGGAGAGGCGCGCGGCCACCTCGACGAGCAGCAGCACCTTGCCGATGGATGCCGTGGGCATGACCACGTGGTCATCGACCGAGAACAGCACGCGGCCCGTGGCGAGGTCGGTCGCGCGTGCCGAGACCTGCACTCCGTTGACGGCGAGCGAGCCGAGCGCCGTGAATCCGCGGGAGAAGTTCTCGTTCCCCTCGCTTCCGAGGTGCTTTCCTTCGCGAGTCGAGGTGTGCCGGGCACGCCGTTCGGACTGGCTCGCGGGGATGGTCAACGGCTTCTCTCTCAAGGCACGTGCGGCGATGGACTCAGGGCAGCATAACCCGAACTGGGCACAGCGATCTGCGCGCCAGCCGAGCGCCTGGCGGCACTCACCAGATGGCGACGCGTTCCTGCGCCGGCAGCCACAGCGCATCCGCCTCGCCCACGCCGAAGGCGTCGTAGAAGGCGTCGATGTTGCGCACGATCTGGTTGCAGCGGAACTCGTTCGGTGAGTGCGGATCGATGGCCAGCAGCCGGATGACCTCGGCGTCGCGGGCCTTCAACTGCCAGGACTGCGCCCAGGCGAGGAAGAACCGCTGTGCTCCGGTGAGGCCGTCGATGACGGGCGGTTCGGCTCCTTCGAGCGAGATGAGGTAGGCCTTCCAGGCGATGGCGAGGCCGCCGAGGTCGCCGATGTTCTCGCCGATCGTGAGGGCGCCGTTCACGTGGTGATCGGGCACCTGCGCCGGCGCGAGGGCGTCGTACTGGGCGATGAGCGAGCTCGTGCGCTGCTCGAACGCGGCGCGGTCCTGCTCGGTCCACCAGTCGGTGAGGCGGCCGTCGCCGTCGTACTTGGATCCCTGGTCATCGAAGCCGTGACCGATCTCGTGCCCGATCACCGCTCCGATGGCGCCGTAGTTGGCCGCGGCATCCCGGTCGGGGCTGAAGAAGGGGTACTGCAGGATGGCGGCGGGGAACACGATCTCGTTGAAGCCGGGGTTGTAGTACGCGTTGATGGTCTGCGGCGTCATGAACCATTCGTCGCGGTCGAGCGGCTTGCCGATCTTGCCGAGTTCGCGGTTGAACTCGAACTCGCTCGTTGCCCGGACGTTGCCGACGAGGTCATCCGCGCTCACCTGGAGCGAGGAGTAGTCCCGCCACTTCGCGGGGAAGCCGATCTTCGGGGTGAACTTCTCGAGCTTCTCCAGTGCACGCTCGCGCGTCTGCTCGCCCATCCACGGCAGCTGCGAGATCGACTGCCGGTACGCCTCGATGAGGTTTGCGACGAGCACGTCCATGGCCTGCTTGGATGCCGGCGGGAAGAACCGCTCGACGTAGATGCGCCCGACCGCCTCGCCCATGGCTCCCTCGACGAGCGAGACGCCGCGCTTCCAGCGGGCCCGCATCTCGGGAGCGCCGGTGAGGGTGCGGCCGTAGAAGTCGAAGTTCGCCTCGACGAAGGCGGTGGAGAGGTACGCGGCGTTCGAGCGGATGACCTGCCAGGCGAGCCAGTCGCGCCAGCCATCGAGATGCTCCTCGGTGAGCAGTTCGCCGAGGCCGCCGAGGAACTCGGGCTGGCGCACGACGAGCTCGGAGAAGGCGCCGGCCGGAGCTCCCATCGCGTCGAGCCAGATGTCGAGGTCGGCTCCGCCGGCCTGCCGCACGCTATCGACGACGTCGGACCACGACCGCAGGTTGTAGGTCTTCTCGCTGTCACGCGATGCCACGTTGTCCCAGTGGTGACCGGCGATGGCCGTCTCGAGGGCGAAGATGCGCTCCGCGCGCTCGGCCGCGTCGTCCAGGCCGGCGAGTGCGAGCATCCGCTCGAGGTGGGCGCGGTAGCTCTCACGGATGGCTGCGAACTTCTCGTCGCGGAAGTAGCTCTCATCGGGCAGACCGATGCCGCCCTGTTCGAGGAAGACGAGGTAGCGCTCGGGATCGCCCGGGTCGTTGTCGACGAACAGCTGCGCGAAGCCGCTCACGCCGTGCTTCTCGAGCGCGCCGAGCGCGCTCAACAGGTCGGGCACGGCGCGCACGGATGCGGCGAGCGCGAGCTGCTCCGCGATGGGCTCGACGCCCAGCGCCTCGATGCGCTCCTCGTCCATGAAGCTCGCGAACAGGTCGCCCACCTTGCGCGCCTCCACCGCATCCTCGGCCGGCCCGGTGGTGCCGTCGGCGGCCTCGAGGATGATGTCGTGCACGGCCTTCTCGGCCTCCTCGTGCAGCAGGTAGAACGACCCGTAGCGCGCCTTGTCGGCGGGGATCTCGGTGCGCTGGATCCACTTGCCGTTCACGTGCCGGAAGAGGTCGTCCTGGGGGCGGACGGCGGGGTCGAGTTCGTCGAGGGCGATGCCGGATGCGAGGGGTTCGGTCATTGCATCAGCCTATGGGTGCCGGCATGCTGAACGCGCGGGTGACCTGCGGGCTCTCGTGGCGCCGATCATTCACACCCGCCGCCCACGTGGATCATGCCGACACGCTGATCGCCCGCGGCGCGACCTCAGGGCCGAGCCGGCCGCTGCGCGTACCACTCCTCGAGGAGTTGAGGCAGTCGGCGTTCCACGAAGGTGAAGAACTCCGCCATCTCCTGAACCCGCTGGGCTCCCGTCGCATCCTCATTCCCGAACGCGGGCCGCGCCGCCTTGGCGAGCGCGAGGATCGTGTCGTACGTCGGATTGTGGCCGAGGGTGGCCGCGTACCAGGCGTGGGCGGGCAGGTCGTAGCGATCCAGCCTCGAGCCCTGCTGCGAGACCCGGTGCACCATCCGCACCGTCTGGAGGTAGCGGACCGCGCCCGAGATGGCGGCCGCGCTGACGCCGAGGTAGTCGGCCAGCTCCGGCGCCGTCAGGCCGTCGGAGTCCGAGACCATCAGGGCCATGAGCACGCGCGCGGGCATGCGAGGAAAGCCGGCCGCCGTCAGGGCCGCAGCCGACTGCTCCACGTAGTCGGCGATCGCCTTCTCGTCGCGTGCCACCCGTTCATCCTCCCAGTGCCAGGTCACGCCGGCGCACGAGCGCCACCGATGCCGCCGCCGCGAGAACGCCGAGCGCGAGCATGACCCAGGCCGCCCCCCAATCGGCGTCATCCGCCGTCACGAGGGGCGTATGGCTGAAGGGGGATGCGTCGCGCACCCAGTCGGGCAATCCGAAGAGGCCGCCGAACTGGCCGATGAAGATGGCGACGAGAACGATCGCCCAGCCGAGCGCGATCGTCCAGCGTGGCAGCAGGGCGAAAACGACCGCCACGATGGCGGCGAGCAGCAGAGCCGCCGGCAGTTGCGCGAGCGCCGCCTCGGCAATGGTGCGGAAGCGCTCGGAGGACGCTCCGGATGCGGCAGCGCCGATGAAGGTGCCCGCCATCCCGGCGGCGAGCACGGTGACGGCGCTCACGAGGGCCAACAGCAGGTAGCCGCCGAACCAGTGCACGCGCGAGACCGGGGCGGAGAGCACGGTCTCGACCGTGCCGGAAGCCTCATCCTGACGCGCGCGGACGATCGTCTGCACCCCGGCCACTGCGGCCAGCGCTCCCATGATGGCGAACATGGCGACGATGAATACGTCGGCGAACGTGCCCTGGGCGTTCGGGCCCGCGAGGCTGCCCACGGTATGGCCGAGGTTCTCCTGCAGGTCGCCGCCGACCCCCTCGGTGAGAACCTGCGCGAGTCCGCCGACGAAGAGCCCGAGCAGGCCGGCGGCGATCGCCCAGCCGATGACGGCGTTGCGCAACTGGCGCACCGTGAGGCCGATCGGGCCGGCGAGCGTCGCCGGAGCCGTGAGGCGGCCGCGGCGCTCGGGCACGAGGCTCGCGTCGAGGTCGCGTTGCGAGCGCAGCGCGAACACGACCGCGAAGAGTGCGACGCCCACGATGAGGGCGACGAGCAGCGGCGACCAGTTCGGCCGTGAGAACGGCAGGGTCAGTGCGCCCCAGCCCGAGGGGCTGGCCCACATGAGTCCGCTCGGCGTCATGGAGAGCCCGTCCTCGTTCACGGTGCCCCGGGCGTCGGCGACGCCCCGCACGAGGTAGGCCGCACCGGCGATGGTCGCCGCGAGCGCGTTCGCGCCGCGAGAGGTGCGCATCAGCTGGGCGCACAGCAGGCCGATGCCCAGGAACACGACTCCGTTCGTCGCCATCGCGAGGCCGGCCAGCAGCACCCCTTCGGCACGCGCGCCGTAGAGTGCGAACCCCGTGGCGTAGAGAACGCTGAGCACGGCCGTGGCGAGGATGCCCTCGATGCTCGTCGCCACGAGCGGCAGAAGGCGTCCGGCGGGAGTGGACTCGACGAGCTCCGCCCGTCCGGCCTCCTCGTCTCCGCGTGAGTGGCGCACTGCGAGGAAGGTGGCCATGAGCGCCACCAGGATGGCGGTGAAGCCGTAGAGCAGCATGAACTGGAAGGCGTCGGTCTGCGTGCCCTGCGGGGTGCCGCGCAGCACGAGCACGCTCGGTGTCTGGATGAGCAGCCGGATCACCTCGGCGCGATCCTTCTCGGTTCCGTACTGGGCCGCGACCGCGCTGTGGCCCACGAGCGAGAGCACCGCGATGCCGAGCGCCCAGCTGAGCAACTGCCAGCGGTCGCGGAGCAGACGCTGCCGCAGCAGCGGCCAGAGGGTGCTCATCGGGATGCCTCGGCCACCGGCTCGGCGGGGACCTCATCGTGGTAGTGCCGCATGAAGAGCTCCTCCAGGCTCGGCGGAGTGATCGTGAGGCCGCCGACGTTCAGCGCGGCGAGGCGCGGAAGCAGGCCGGTCACGGCATCCGCGTCGGTGGTGAAGCGCACGCGCGCACCGTCGACGGCGAGGTCGTGGGCACCGGGAAGGGCAGACAGGGCGGCCGGATCGATGCCGGCAGACGAGAACGAGATCTCGGTGCGGGTGAGGTGGCGCAGTTCGGCGAGCGTTCCGGACTCGACCGTCTTGCCCGCCCGGATGATGCTCACGCGATCGCAGAGGTGCTCGACCTCGCCGAGGATGTGGCTGGAGAGCAGAACGGTGGCCCCGTCGGCGAGCACCGACGTGACCTCGCTGCGGAACACCGCCTCCATCAGGGGGTCGAGGCCCGACGTCGGCTCGTCGAGGATGTAGAGGTCGGCCGGCGTGGCGAGCGCCGCGATGAGGGCGACCTTCTGGCGGTTGCCCTTCGAATAGGTACGGCCCTTCTTGGTCGGGTCGAACTGGAAGACGTCGACGAGGTGGGCACGTCGCTGCGTGTAGTCGCGGGTCGCCGTGGCTCCGGAGCCTCCGCGCAGTCGGGCGATGAGGTCGATGGCCTCGCCGCCGCTGAGGTTGGGCCACAGGTTCACGTCGCCGGGCACGTAGGCGATGCGCTCGTGCAGCGCCACGGCATCCTTCCACGGGTCGCGGCCGAACAGGCTCACCTCGCCGCCGGTGGCCTTGATCAGGCCGAGCAGCACGCGGATGGTCGTGGACTTCCCGGCACCGTTGGGGCCGAGGAAGCCGTGCACCTCGCCGGCGGCGACGCTGAGGTCGAGTCCGTCGAGGGCGCACACGCGGCCGAAGTGCTTCTGCAGGCCGCGCGTCTGGATGATGGTGTTCATGGCGCTCACGCTACGCCCGTTTCAGTATTTTGTGAATGTTCAAAATCGGGTTCTCCGTCAGACCGAAAAGCGAGGCGATTTCGGCCGCCACGCCGCGGTTCCGCGCATCCGGCACGGCGCGTCTTCACGATCGCCTCGCTTTTCGGTCGGGCAGCAGGATCGCCTCGCTTTCGGGGTGCGAGGGGGACGGAGAGGACAGAGCGGGAGCCGGGCCTCGTACGCTGGGCGGGTGCCCCGCTCCGTCGACCGCGAGATCCTGCGCCTGGCGTTGCCCGCACTCGGCGCGCTCATCGCGGAGCCCCTCTTCCTGCTGGCCGACGCCGCCATGGTCGGCCACCTGGGCGCGGTTCCGCTCGCCGCTCTCGGCATCGCGAGCACCGCCCTGCAGACGATCATCGGGCTCATGGTCTTCCTCGCCTACGCCACCACGCCCGCGGTCGCCCGGCGGCTCGGAGCCGGCGACCCTCGAGGAGCTGTCGAGGTGGGCATCGACGGCCTCTGGATCGCGCTCGGGCTCGGCATCGCGCTGGCCCTGCTGGGCTGGTTCTCGGCCCCGGCCCTGGCTGCCGCCTTCGGTGCGGCTCCCGAGGTGACGGATGCCGCCTCCCTCTACCTGCGCCTCTCCATGCTCGGGTTGCCGGCGATGCTTCTCGTGTTCGCCGCCGCAGGCCTGTTGCGCGGCCTGCAGGACACCCGCACGCCGCTCGTGGTCGCCGTGGTCGGATTCGTCCTGAACGCCGGGCTGAACTTCGCCCTCATCTACCTTGCGGGACTCGGTATCGCCGGGTCCGCGATCGGAACCGTGATCGCCCAATGGCTCATGGTGCTCGCCTATCTCGGCGTCATCGCCCGCCATGCCGCGCGGGCGGGAGCCCGCATCCGACCGCATCACGCGGGCGTGATGGGCGGGCTCGCGTCGGGCGGCTGGCTGCTGCTGCGCACGGCGAGCCTGCGCGCGGCCATCGTGATCGCCGTGCTCGTGGCGACCGGCCTCGGAACCGCGGAGCTCGCGGGCTTCCAGATCGTGATGACCCTCTACTCGACCCTCGCCTTCGCCCTGGACGCGCTCGCGATCGCCGCACAGGCTCTCGTCGGCCGCGGCCTCGGCTCCGGCGACGTGGGCTTCGTGCGGGCGGTGCTCTCCCGCTGCCTGGCGTGGGGAGTCGGAGGCGGCGCGGTACTCGGCGTGCTCACGATCGCGCTCGCGTGGGTGCTTCCCGCGGTCTTCACCGGTTCCGCCGCGGTGACGGCGGTGCTTCCACCGGCCATCGTGTTGCTCGGCCTCTCCGTGCCGCTCGCCGGATACGTCTTCGTGCTCGACGGCGTGCTCATCGGCGCCGGAGATGCGCGCTACCTGGCACTCACCGGGCTGCTCAACCTTGCCGCGTTCGTTCCGCTCGCGATCGCCGTCGCCGCCTGCGCGCCGGCGGGTGCGGCTGGACTGGCATGGCTGAGCGCGGCCTTCGCGCTCGGCTATCTCGCGGCTCGCGCTCTCACGCTCGGCCTGAGGGCACGCGGCGAGCGCTGGATCGTCGTCGGCGCCACCCGCTGATCGACCGCTCATCCACCGCTCATCGACGCCTCATACGGGCCGCTCCAGAGCGCACCCACGCGCCACGCCTCAGCGTGCCAGCCACTCCAGGGCTGCCGCCCGCAGTGCCTGCACCCCGATGGAGAGGGTCGGCTCGATGACGGGCGCGAACGCATCCGAGTGGTTCGAGGGGATGTCCTCGTCGAGGCGGCCGGCGGCCTCCGCCGCGTGGTACTGATCGGGGTCAACGCAGCCGAGCAGCCAGTAGACCAGCGGCGCTCCGACGGCCGCGGCGAGAATGCCGACGTCCTCGCTCCCCATGAGCACTCCTGGATCGATCACGCGGTCGGAGGCGACCACGCCGCGCAGCGCCCGCACCACGCGGGCCGACGCGTCCGCGTCGTTCACGGTCACCGGATAGGTCTCGGCCGTGCGGAACTCGGGCTCGCGGGTCGCTCCGGAGGCATCCGACTCGGCCCGGATGATGCGCCGCACGGCCGCGGCCATCCGGTCGCGAACGACCGGGCTGAAGCTGCGCAGCGAGAGACCCAGCCGGGCCTCACCGGGGATGATGTTGTTCTTGGTGCCGGCATGCAGGCTGCCCACGGTGACCACCGCGGTGTCGAGCGGGGCCACCTCCCTGGCGACCACCCCCTGCAGCCGCATCACCACCGCCGCCGCCATGAGTACCGGGTCGATCGTCTTCTGCGGCCGCGACCCGTGCCCGCCGCGGCCGAACAGGGTCACGTGCAGGGTGTCGACGGCAGCCATGAAGGCGCCCGGATGCACGCCGAGCGTTCCGGCGGGCAGCGGGTTCAGGTGCTGGCCGAGCACAACATCGGGCCGGTGGATGCGGTCGAACAGGCCGTCGGCGATCATCGCCTGCGCGCCGCCCTCGCGTTCCTCTGCCGGCTGGAAGACGGCGACGAGCGTGCCGCTCCACTCGGACTGCTCGCGCGCGAGCTGCTCGACGGCTCCCACCAGGCAGGTCGTGTGCATGTCGTGGCCGCAGGCGTGCATCACGGGAACGTCGAGGCCGTCGGGATCGACGCCGCGCGCCTGCGAGGCGTACGGCAGGCCGGTGTTCTCGAGCACGGGCAGCGCATCCATGTCGGCCCGCAGCAGAACGCACGGCCCCTCGCCGTTGACCAGCACGGCCACGACGCCCGTGCCCGCGATGCCGGTCTGCACCTCGAGCCCGGCATCCCGCATCCGCTCGGCGACGATCGCCGCCGTGCGGTGCTCGGCGAACGAGAGCTCGGGGTTGGCGTGAAGGTCGCGGTACAGCTCGTCGAGCATCATCCCCTCATCCTGCCCAGACTCTGCGCCGCTTTGAACCATTTCGTCGGGATTGAGCCGCCAGGGGCGGATCAGCGGCGGCGAGATGGTTCAGCGGCGAGGGGGCGGAGGGCTCAGCGCGCGGCAGGCGGCGGCCCGGTCGTATCGCCGCGGTGGAAGGTGCTCGTGAACGTGACCGATTCCGGATGCTCGCCCGCGAGCATGCGCACGACGGCGTCGCCCGCCGCCTTGCCCTTGGCCTGCGAGGGCTGGCTGAGCGTGGTCAGGTCGTAGTCCAGGCCCTCGACCGTGATGCCGTCGAACCCGACCACACTCACGTCGTCGGGGACGCGCAGGCCGAGCTCCTCGGCGGCGCGGATGACGCCGGCCGCGAGCAGGTCGCTCTGCGCGATCACGGCCGTCGGGCGCGAGGCGGGGTCGGCGAGCAGTGCCCGCCCGGCGATGATGCCTTCATCGACGTAACTGCCGGCCGCGACCACCCCGGGGGCATCCGGGTACACGTCGCGCGCTCCGAGCAGCCGCTCTGTCGCCGTCGAGACGGTGGATGCCGCGGCCCGCGCGGGCGTGAGGGCACCGCGTGCACGGGAGGGGTCGAGGGGCAGGGTCACGATGGCCACCCGCTCGTGGCCGAGGTCGCGCAGGTGCTGGGCGCCGAGCCGGGTCGCCTCACGGTTGTCGAGGGCCACCTCGGGCACGTCCTGTCCGGCGTCTCCCTCGATGACGACGGCCGGGATGCCGCGACGGGCCAGCATCGCGACCGCCTCTTCCAGCCGCGGGCTGCAGCCGAACAGCACCACGGCATCCAGCGGAGCCGTCTCGAGGCTCACGGGCGTGTCGGCGCCGCTGACGCCCGTGAGCAGCAGCAGTCCCGCCTCGATCTCGCCGATGGCCTCGGCGACGCCGTCGAGCATGGCGATGTTCACGGGATCGCGAAAGGCCTCGCTCACCCGGTCGTCGATGACCACCCCGACGATGCCGCTGCGCCCGCGGCGAAGGGAGCGGGCTCGCGGATCGGGCCCGCCGTAGTTGAGTTCGCGCGCAGCGGCGAGCACCCGCTCACGCGTGGCGTCGGAGACCGGTCCCGTGCCACTGAAGGCGAGGGATGCGGTGGACGCCGACACGCCCGCCCGAGCCGCGACATCCGCCAGCGTCGGTCGTGAAACGGTGTCGCCGTGCATCCGATTCCTCCTCGATGCCTGCCGCGCCGGCTTGACCGCCGACGGGTTCGGCACTACTTTAGTCGAATCGATTCGATCGAATCGATTCGAGATCGTAAAAGCAGGACAATGTCACAGATGACCGCATCCCCCGCCCAGCGCAGCCGCCGTGAACTCGTGGCCTGGCGCAATGCCGTGTTCGCGGTCTTCTTTCTCAGCGGTCTCTCGCTCGCGAGCTGGGTCGCTCGCATTCCCGCGGTGCGCGACGACACCCACCTCACCCTCGACGCCATCGGCATCGTCATCTTCGGCATGTCGGTCGGCTCCATCGTCGGCCTCGTCGTGGCCCCGTGGATCCTGGCGCGCTTCGGCGCCCGCCGCGGAATGGTGATCGCACTGTACGTGGTGTGCGTCGGGCTCGTGGTGATCGGGCTCGGCAGCACCGTGTTCGCCCTCCCCGTCATGCTCTTCCTCGGGATGGCGCTGTTCGGGTTCGGCAACGGGTCGGTCGACGTCATGATGAACGTCGAGGGCGCTCTCGCCGAGCGGGCCAACGGCAAGACCCTGATGCCGCTGATGCATGCGTTCTTCAGCTTCGGTACGCTCGGCGGTGCGGGGCTCGGGGCGCTCGCGTCGTGGGCCGGCATCCCGGTGGTCTGGCACTTCGTGGCCATCGCGGTCATCATCGCCATCGCCATCGTCGTCTCCGTGCGCTACGTTCCCGTCGACGCCGAGGCGGAGGACGACGCGCCGGCCGCACCGAAGGTGCCGTGGCGGGAACGACTGCGCGAGAACCTCTCGGCGTGGGGCGACGTGCGACTGCTCTTCATCGGCGTCATCATGCTCGGGATGTCGTTCGCCGAGGGTGGCGCAAACGACTGGATCACCCTCGCGGTGGTCGACGGCCACGGCGGTGCGAACACGTTCGGGGCGGTGGTCTTCGGCGTCTTCACGGCGGCCATGACCGCGTCGCGCGTGCTCGGCGGCCCCGTGCTCGACCGGTTCGGCCGGGTTCCGGTACTGCGCGCCTGCGCCGCGATCGGAGTGGTCGGCCTGCTGCTGTTCATCTTCGGCACCGCCCCGTGGATGTACATCCTCGGCACCGTGCTCTGGGCCCTCGGCTGCTCGCTCGGGTTCCCCGTCGGCATGTCGGCAGCCGCCGACGACCCCAAGCGCGCTGCGGCCCGGGTGAGCGCGGTGGCGATCATCGGTTACTGCGCCTTCCTCGTGGGGCCGCCCCTGCTCGGGTTCGTCGGCCAGCACTACGGCATCCTCAACGCGCTGCTCGTCATCCTCGGCCTCATGGTGCTCGCCGGCCTGGCCGCACCCGCCGCCCGCGAGCAGAGCGGACGGCTCGCCAAGCCCGCGAAGCCCGCCAAGCCCGCCAAAGTCTGAGCCGACGGCCGGGGGTTCGCTCGCCGTCCCTCCCCCGGTGACCGCCGCACCCGCCGCGTCTCTCGCTCGACCTAGAATCGTCGAATGCGCCTGGTCATTGCGAACTGCTCCGTCGACTACGCCGGCCGGCTCTCCGCACACCTGCCGCTGGCCACCCGCCTGCTCATGCTCAAGGCCGACGGCAGCCTGCTCGTGCACTCCGACGGCGGCAGCTACAAGCCGCTCAACTGGATGAGCCCGCCGTGCACTCTCACGGTCGGTGAGCCGACCGATGAGCAGCGCGCCATCGGGGTCACGCAGGTCTGGACGGTCGCGCAGGCCAAGACGAACGACCTGCTCATCGTCTCGATCCACGAGGTGCTCCACGATTCGGCGCACGAGCTCGGCGTCGACCCCGGCCTGCAGAAGGACGGCGTCGAGGCCCACCTGCAGAAGCTGCTCGCAGAGCAGATCCACCTGCTCGGCGACGGGCACCGCCTCGTGCGGCGCGAGTACATGACCGCGATCGGCCCTGTCGACATCCTCGCGACGGATGCCGAGGGCCGCTCGGTCGCGATCGAACTGAAGCGCCGCGGCGACATCGACGGCGTCGAGCAGCTCACCCGCTACCTCGAACTCATGAACCGCGACCCGCACCTTGCTCCCGTCGCCGGCGTCTTCGCCGCGCAGGAGATCAAGCCGCAGGCGCGCACCCTGGCGGAGGACCGCGGCATCCGTTGCGTCGTTCTGGACTACGACGCCATGCGCGGGCTCGACGACGCCCTCGACCGCCTCTTCTGACGGCGAGCCCCCTTCGCCTCTCCCCTCCCTCCCGTCTTCGCCTCTGAACCATTTCGTCGCCGTTGATCCGCCAGAAACGGATCAACGCCGAGCAGATGGTTCAGAGGCAGAATTGGAGGGCGAGAATTTCTCAAAGTCACTTACTTGTCAGTAAGTGTTCTCGCTAGCATGGGGCATGCCCCGCCGGGGCAGATCGCAGGCACCACCTCCGCCAGTTTCTGTTCAAGGGAGAACACCGCTGTGAAACGAGAACGCGCACTGCTCGGAGCGGCGGCCGCAATCGCGGCCGTCGTCGCGAGCTCGATCGTGCTGACCGTACCGGCGAGCGCCGATGCGGCCTCGCCCGATTTCGGACCCAACGTCACGGTCTTCGATCCGTCATGGTCGACCGACGACATCAACGCCGCCTTCCTGGCCGCCTCGCACGAGAGCGAGTTCAGCCTGAACCGGCACGCCTTCTTCTTCAAGCCGGGCAGCTACGGCAGCGCGGCCGGGCAGAACGACCCCGCCAACGCGACCGACATCGTCAACGGCCAGATCGGTTACTACACGAGCGTCGCCGGTCTCGGTGCGACGCCCGACGACGTCACGATCAACGGCGCCATCCATTCGGAGGGCCGCGCTCCCGCCGACCGCTGCCCGTGGGACGGCGGCGAGGGCGACACCGCACTGACCAACTTCTGGCGCTCCCTCAGCAACATCGCCATCAACCCCATCCAGCGCCCGGTCGCCGACGACACCGGCATCCCGGGAGCCTGCTACCCGCCGGCGCTCTTCCCCGAGGGCGGTGCCGACCCGCACCAGCTGCGCTGGGCGGTCTCACAGGCCGCTCCCCTGCGCCGCGTGCACGTCGAGGGCAACCTGTCGATCTTCCCGCACTTCGGCGGCTACTCCAGCGGCGGCTACCTCTCCGACAGCAAGGTCGACGGAACCCTGCAGGCCGGCTCCCAGCAGCAGTGGTACACCCGGGACTCCAGCATCGGCGGCTTCGACGGCGGTGCCTGGAACATGGTGTTCTCCGGAACGCAGGGCGCTCCCGCGCAGAACTTCGCGCAGCCGCTGCCCAACGGTGGCACCGGCATCGTGACGGCTCTTCCGACGACCTCGCTGAGCCGTCCGGCTCCGTACCTCTACCTCGACGGCGACGCCTACAAGGTCTTCGTGCCGAAGGCCCGCACCGCTTCGAGCGGCCCCGACTGGTCGACGGATGCGGCCCACGGCGACTCCATCGGCATCGGCGACTTCTACATCGCCCACGAGGGCGACTCGGCGGCGACCATCAACGCGGCGCTCGCGAGCGGCAAGAACCTGCTGCTGACGCCCGGCGTGTACCACCTCGCCGACTCCCTCAAGGTGAACCGGGCCGACACCGTCGTGCTCGGCATCGGCCTGGCCAGCCTCACGCCCGACAACGGCACGGCGGCCATCGAGGTCGGTGACGTCTCCGGCGTCAAGATCGCGGGCATCACCGTCGACGCGGGAGTGACGAACTCCTCCGTGCTCGTCAAGGTCGGGCCGACGAACGCCGCGCACAGCGTCGCGGCCGATCCGACGACGCTCTCCGACGTCTTCATCCGCGTCGGCGGACCGTGGGCGGGCAACGCCACCACGAGCATCGAGGTGAACAGCGACAACGTGCTGCTCGATCACATCTGGGCCTGGCGCGCCGATCACGGCCTCGACGGCAGCGGAACGTGGACCGGAAGCCGTGGCGACCACGGACTCGTGGTGAACGGCGACGACGTCACGGCGACGGGACTGTTCGTGGAGCACTACCAGAAGAACCAGGTGCTCTGGAACGGAAACGGCGGCTCCACGACGTTCTACCAGAGCGAGATCCCCTACGAGGTGCCCGACCAGGGATCGTGGACGGACGGCGGCCGCAACGGCTACGCCTCGTACCGCGTCGCCGATACGGTCACCAGCCACCACGCAGTGGGTCTCGGCATCTACTCCTACTTCAACCAGGGAGTGCCCGTGCTGCTGGAAAGCGCCATCCAAGCGCCGAAGTCGAAGAATGTGACGTTCGCCTCGATGACCACGGTCTTCCTGAGCGGCTCGGGCGGAATCTCGCACGTGATCAATGACGCCGGCGCTCCGGTCATCGGCTCGTACGCCACCAGTCAGCTGGCCAGCTACCCGCCGGCCGACGTGCAGGCGCCCACGGTGAGCATCGCTCCGAGCCCGGAGTCGCCCGACGGCGCGAACGGCTGGTATCGCACACCCGTCACGCTGACGGTCGTCGGCAGCGACGACTTCACCCCCGGACCGCATTTCGAGGCGAGCGTCGATGGCGGCGCCTGGAAACCCGTCACCGGACCGATCACGCTGAAAGACGGCAGCCACACGGTGAAGGCGCGCGCCATCGATGACTCGGGCAACGTGTCCGAGACCATCACGTGGGGCGGCAAGGTCGACACCGTCGCACCCAAGGTGAAGGCGGGCGGCTCCGGCGGCACGCTCACCCTCACGGGAACGGATGCCGGATCCGGCGTTCGCACCATCCAGTACGCCCTCGTGCGCGACCTCCTCACCAATCCGAACGCCTGGTCGACGTACACCGGACCGGTCACTCTGCAGCGCGGTCTGCGGGTCGTCGTGTTCCGGGCGACCGACGAGGCGGGCAACGTCTCGAGGCTGGACGGGACCATCAGGATCGTGCTTCACTGATACTCCGAAGAGGGGGTGAGAGCGCTCTCACGCCTTACCCCCTCTTCGAGAGGCATCCACGATCCGTACAGAAATCCTCACTTAGGATGGCCCGGTGATGAGCACCTCCACAGCAACCTCCGCAGTAGCCTCGACGACCACCCGCACCTGGACGGCCGTTCTGTTCGACCTCGATGGCACGATCATCGACTCCGCCCCCAGCATCACGGATGCCCTCGAGCGCACCTTCGTCGCGCTCGGGCTGCCCGTTCCCTCCCCCGCCGACCTGCTCGGCTACGTCGGCCCGCCGATGCTCGAGAGCTTCGCCGTTCGCGCCGGTCTCTCCGAGTCCGATGCCCGCGACGCACTCGCCGTCTACCGCGGCTTCTACAGCGGCGAGGCCCTGCGCACCGCGGTCTTCCCCGGCATGGCTGGCCTGATCGAGCGACTGCACCGCGCCGGCATCCCGCTGGCCCTCGCCACGAGCAAGCCCGAGAGCGTGGCCACCCGCCTGCTCGAGCACTTCGGCCTCGCGCAGTACTTCACGACCATCACCGGCGCCTCAGAAGACGAGGTGCGCAGCGCCAAGGCCGATGTGGTCGGCGAGGCCCTGCGACGCCTGCAGGATGCGGGCGTCGACATCTCGCGCTCGGTCATGGTGGGCGATCGTCACTACGACGCCCTCGGTGCCGCGGCACACGGCGTTCCCACGATCCTGGTCGAGTGGGGCTACGGCTCGCCGGCCGAGGCGCGCGACGCGATCGGCTCCGTGCACTCCACGGACCAGCTCTGCAAGAAGCTGCTCTCCTGAGCGCCCGCGCCGAGAACCTCACGGGACCCATCGCCCAACACGGCGAGGGACCGGTCTACTCGCCCACCTGGGGCGGCCTGCGCATCGTCGACCTCAGTGCGGGTGAACTGGTCACCCTCACCGACGAGGGCGTGCGACGCCTCTCGGTGGGCAGCCCCATCGCCGGGTTCGTGCGCCCCCGGGTCGGCGGCGGATACATCGTCGCGACCGAGCGCGGCATCGCCCTGAGCACCGACCCGCACGGCGAGCCCACCGAGCGTCGCGAGCTCTGGAGCGACGCATCCGTGCGAATGAACGACGGGGGCACCGACCCCTTCGGCCGTCTCTACGCGGGTTCGATGTCGTACACCGAGCAGCCCGGCGCGGGGCGCCTCTACCGCATCGACACCGACCTCTCGGTGACCGAGGTGCTTTCGAGTGCGACCATCTCCAACGGCATCGCCTTCTCGCCCGACGGATCGCTCTGCTACTACGTCGACACCACGACGCAGCGCGTCGACGTGTTCGACCACGTCGACGGCGAACTCACCAACCGACGCCCCTTCGTGAGCATCCCCGACGAGCACGGCTCGCCCGACGGCCTCACGGTCGCAGCCGACGGCAGCGTCTGGGTCGCGTTCTGGATGGGACGGGCAGTGCGCGCCTATTCACCCAGCGGCGAGCCCGTCGACGTGATCGACGTGGACGCCGACCGGGTGACGGCCTGCACGTTCGGGGGCGAGGATCTCGGCACGCTCTACATCACGACCTCGCGGCAGGGTCTCTCCGAGGGGGAGGACCCGGCGGCGGGATCGGTCTTCGTCGCCCAGCCCGGGGTGCGCGGCCTTCCGGTCGTGCCCTTCGCGGGCTGAACACCGAGCGCTCGGCCGGCTGACACCTCAACTCGGAACCGATGCACCGCATCCGTTCCGAGCTCCCCCTAGTTGAGGTGCAGCCGACCTCAGGCGTAGCGCTCATACGCCCGGTCGGAGGGTGGCACAGACCACCGCAGTCCGAAGACTCGACCTATCTGTGAGCATAGTTCGAGACCGCGCGGATGCAAACCAATCGCCCCGTTTTGTCACCGCGCTGCGCGACACCTGCGGCGCTGTGTCGAGCCCTCGAGGCCCGTTACGCTGAAGCTATGGCCGTGCCCCAGCAGCAGCGTGCGCGTGAGACCCGGCAACGGTTGATCGAGGGGTCCGCCCGCGTGTTCGCACGACTGGGCTACACGGCGACCGCGCTCAGCGACATCCACGCCGAGACGGCCATCTCGAAGGGTGCACTGTACTTCCACTTCCGGTCGAAGGAGGAGGTCGCCCGCGCCGTGCTGGCCGAAGAGCAACGCATCGCACAGGCATCCGCCGAGCGGGTGATCGCGGCGGCGCCGAGCTCGCTCGCGGCGGCGATGGCACTGTGCGCCGACTTCGGCCGGCTGGTCTCCTCCGATGACGTCGTGCGGGCCGGCGTGCGGTTGACCAATGAGGCCGACCGCTTCGACCCTCCCCTCGCCTCGCCGTTCGAGGACTGGATACCGGCGATCGCGGCTCTCCTCTCGGCGGCCGTCGCGGAGGGCGACGTGCGCGCCGAGGTCGACACCGACGCCTTGGCTCGCTTCGTCATCCCCGCGTTCACCGGCGTGCAACTCGTCTCGGCCGTGCTCACCGGGTACGACGACCTTCCGGAGCGTCTGCGCGAGATGTGGCTGCTGCTGCTTCCCGGCATCGCCGTTCCAGAGCAGATGGAACGCATCCGTTCCGTGCTCGACGACACACTGCCGGGCAGCTGGCCGGAGTCTACGAAGCGCCCGGCGTGACCTTGACCGTGAAGGTGACCGAATCGCCGCTCTCGGAATTGTTCATCGTCACCTCGGTCTGGCCCTGCGTCTTCGGCTCGAAGCCCGGGTTGAACTGCGCGCTGCCGTCATCGCGTCCCTTGGTGAAGGTGACGATGTCCGGATCCGAGATGTCGGCATCCCAGGTCGTGTAGGTCTGATCATCGCCGGTGATCACGAGCGTCTGGTCGAGCGGAAGCTCGACGGTGGTGCCGTTCACCTCCGAGATGTCGGCCATCACGGGCGGAAGCGCGCTCGAGTCGGAGCTGGACGGTGAACTGCACGCGGTCGCAGTGAGAGCCGCCACGGTGATCGCGACGACGCTCACTGCTCGGCGCATTCGCACTCTCATCATGCCCACCCCTCCTCGAGCACCCGACTCATGCGGCTGTACTGCGGCGCGGACCGCGCGATCGGTCCCTCAGCGATGCGCGCGACCGAGTTCACGTCAGCAAGAAGGTACCCCGGTGCATCCGCCGCAGCAACCGGTCGACGCGAGGGCGCTTCCCGCGCTACTCGGCCGGTGCGTACCGCTGCAGGAAGACGAGCGCCTCGTCCGCCACTTCCCGCCACCCGCTGTCGATGGTCAGCGAGTGCCCACGGCCGGGAACGGTGAGCTCCTCGGTGACGCCGGGGTTCTTCGACTGGATCTTGTAGCTGGCGTTCGTGATGACCGGCGGAACGGTGTTATCGCTCTCGCCCCCGATGATGAGCAGCGGCCCGCGCTCGGGGTTCTTCGAGTCCACGGCGGTCTGGCCGCCGAAGGGATTGAAGTTGGCGAAGGCGGCCTCGAAGAGCGGGGCGCCCGCGGCCGGCACGTGGTACTGCTCGTAGAGCGCCTTGCCCTCTTCCTCGCTGAGCGCGTTCACCCAGCCGAACTGGAACTGCTCCCAGGTCAGCGAGACGCCCTTGCCCGCGTTGGCAGGGTTGGTCAGCACCGGCGCGGCCGACTTCAGGGCGGAGACGGGCAGCGGCAGCACTCCCTTGAAGGGCGCGTTGTCGATGGAGACCGTTGCGCGGGCGACGCCCTCGCCGGCGATCTTCTGCGCGATGAGGCCTCCGAAGGAGTGCCCGATCACGATGGGCGCCTCGGTGAGCTGCGCGATGGCGGCGAGGTAGTGATCGGTCACCTGCTGCACCATCTTCTTGGCGAATGCCTCCGGATGCTCGCGGGCCTCGGCGACGGTCGCCGGGTCGTCAGGCCATCCCGGAGCAAGCGTCGTGTAGCCATTGTCCTCGAAGAAGTCCCGCCACGGCTGCCAACTGCTCGAGAGCAGCCAGAGGCCGTGCACGAACACGACGGGGATGCGGCCGGAGGCGTTGGCGCGATCGATCTCCGCCACCTCCCAGTCGGCGAGGGTGGCGGCGGGGGTCTCGCTCATACGGATGCTCCTTCTTCACGGCATACCTGACGGATGCTCTCGTTCGTGACGGTAGCGGAACGAGAGAGCGCTTTCTAGAGCCAATCCGGGTGGGCATGACCCTGCTGGGGTCAGGTCCGTCGTGCCGCTGCTGGGACTGCTCGCTGAGCCTGTCGAAGCGTGGCGAGTCCGAACGCGCTCCCTTCGCAGGTACCGCTCGCTGAGCCTGTCGAAGCGTGGTGACGACCCAGCGCAACGCGCGTCCCTTCGACAATCTCAGGGAACGGGCGGTCGCCTCCGCAAATGCTGCTCGCTGAGCCTGTCGAAGCGTGGTGAGGCCGAACGCGCGCTCCCTTCGCAAGCACCGCTCGCTGAGCCTGTCGAAGCGTGGTGACGACCCAGCGAAACGCGCGTCCCTTCGACAAGCTCAGGGAACGGACGTGGTGACGAACCAGCGGAACTCGCGCTCCCTTCGACAAGCTCAGGGAACGGGTGGTCGCCTTCGCAGGTACCGCTCGCTGAGCCTGTCGAAGCGCGGTGACGACCCAGCGCAACTCACGCTCCCTCGACAAGCTCAGGGAACAAGTGGTCGCCTTCGCGCGTGCTGCTTGCTGAGCCTGCCGAAGCGTGGTGACGAACCAGCAGAACTCACGGTCCCTTCGACACGCTCAGGGAACGGTGGTCGCCTTCGCAAGTACCGCTCGCTGAGCCTGTCGAAGCGTGGTGACGACCCAGCGGAACGCGCGTCCCTTCGACAAGCTCAGGGAACGGGTGGTTGCCTTCGCAAGTGCCGCTCGCTGAGCCTGTCGAAGCGTTGTGACGACCCAGCAGGACGCACGTCCCTTCGACACGCTCCGGGAACGCGGTGCGGAGGGCAGCCTCAGGGGGCCGGGTGTTCCGGCAGCGCGTTCGCGATGATCGCCCGGATGCGCTCCGCCGGCACCTTCGGAACGCGGTCCGCCGTCACGAGCCCGTTCGTCTCCTGCAGCGTGTCGGCGAGCTGCGTGTAGCAGAACCCCGCGAGCACGGCGCTGGCGTGCACGGCGCCGAACAAGAGCGCGAGCCGGTCGGCGAAGTCCTCGGGAGTCGTGACGACCGAGTACCCCCAGCTGTCGCGCTCGTCGCCATCGACATCGAACGAGATGCCGCCGAACTCGGTGAGCATCACGGGCGCCTCCGACACGTCGCCGCTGAGCACGAGTACCCGGCCGGCTGGTCCGATGCCAGCCAGCATCCGCTCGATCGCGGCTCGGTCGGCGTACCGCTCCCGCACGACGGATGCCGCAGCCTCGTAGTCGTGGATGGCGACGATGTCGGTGTCGACCTGCTCCCATCCGTCGTTCGAGACCACGGGTCGGGTGGGGTCCAGCGCCTTGGTGAGTTCCACGAGCGACCGGGCGTAGTGCCGCATCCGCGGGTCGTGCGCGATGTGCTGCACGCCCCAGCTCTCGTTGAGCGGCACCCAGGTGACGATGGAGGGGTGCGAGAAGTCGCGGTGCACGACCTCGAGCCACTCGCGAACGAATCGGCCCACCGAGGTGGGCGTGAACGTGAAGCTGGCCGGAGACTCACCCCACACGAGCAGGCCGAGCCGGTCGGCCCAGAACAGGAACCGCGGGTCCTCGAACTTCTGGTGCACTCGAGTGGCGTTGAAGCCGAGGTCCTTGATGAGTTGCGCCTCGGCCCGGAGCGCCTCCGCCGAAGGGGCGGCGAGGTGCGACTGGGGCCAGTAGCCCTGGCCGAGCACGGACCGCACGTAGTAGGGCCGGTCGTTGAGCATGAAGCGTCCGCGCGTGACCGCGGCGGAACGCAGCCCGACATACGAGGCGGCGACATCCGTCGCGCCTCCCGCAACGAGCCGGATCTGCGCATCGAGCAGCCGGGGGTGCTCGGGCGACCACAGCAGCTCCTCGTAGGCCTGGCCATTGGTCTGCCGCTGCAGTGGAACCACGAGCTCGACTTCACGCGTCGAGACGGCGACCTCGATGGCCCCGAGCGTGGCGCCCCGGAACCCAAGTTCGAGGGCGAGCCGGGAGCCCGTCGGCGCCGTCGAGGTCAAGCCGACGTGCGCCCGCACGGTGGCCGCGGCGGGGTCGGCGCTCCAGTGCACCCATTCGACGGCGACACCGGGAACCGCCTCCAACCAGACCGGCTGCCAGATTCCCGTCGTGCGGTGATACCAGATGACGTGCGGCTGCTCCCGCCAGTCCTGCTTTCCGCGGGGCTGGGTGACGTCGATCGGATCGTCCTCGGCACGCACGACGATGCTGTGCCGCTCGTCCGAGGCCAGCGCATCCGTGACGTCGAAGGCGAAGGGCGTATGGCCGCCCTCGTGGGCACCGACGTGCACACCGTCGACCCAGACGTCGCACCGATAGTCGACCGCGCCGAATCGCAGCATGAGCCGGGTGCCGTGCGCGTAGCCGCTCGCCTCCAGTTCGGACGGGCTCACCTCGCGGTGGTACCAGACGACCGGGTGGAAGGCGGTGTCGCCGATGCCGGACGCCGGCGACTCCGGCGGGAACGGCACGGTGATCTCGCGATCGAAAGCCGGCTGCGCGAACCAGCGCTGCGCCAGCCCGACGTTCTCGTCATCGAAGGCGAACCCCCACGGCCCGGAGAGGTCACTCCAGTGCTCACGCACCAGTTGCGGGCGCGGGTAGCGCCCGTCCTGCTCGCTCGCAGGCGGCAGAGGCACGTGGTCGTCACTGATCATGGCGACAAGCATGCCTCAAATCTGCAGCGCTGTAAAACAGCGTTTCAGGATGCGGCAGCCGCTGGCGCGCTCTCGCGCAGCACGAGCTCGTAGCCCACGAGCTCGTGCCTGCCGAGGCCGTCGAAGCCGGCGATGCGCTCGAGCAGCAGGGCGAGCGCACGCTCGGCGAGCGCCTCGAGGTCCGGTGCGATGCTCGAGAGGCTGGGAAAGGTCACGGCGGTGAGGTGGATGTTGTCCCATCCCGTGACGGCGACGTCGTTCGGAACATTCAGGCCGCGCTCCTGGAGCGCGCGCAGCGCTCCGATCGCGGCGAGGTCGTCGCGGCAGACGAGGCCGTCGAACCGGAGGCCGGCATCCCAGGCGGCGCCCACGGCGGCGAGGGCGCCTGCCGCCGAGATCGACTCGCTCGCGATGAGCAGAGCGGGATCCGCGCGCAGTCCTGCCTGCTCGAGCGCCTGCTGGTAGCCGATGATGCGCTGGTTCGACGTCGCGGAGAGCCCGGCGGCTTCGTGCCCTGCGAACGCGATACGGCGCCGGCCGAGTCGGATCAGGTGACGGGCGGCATCCGTCGCCGCGGCGACGTTGTCGATCATCACCCGGTCCATGCTGAGCGGGGCCGCGCCCTCTCCGAGCGTGACGATGGGAACGTCGCCGCGATGGCGGGCGATCTCCGTCGACGACATCACGCTCGGCTGGAAGAGCACGCCGTCGACGAGACCTGCCTCGGAACTGGCAACGACGGCCCTCTCGCCCTCGAGGGTCGCATCGGTCTCCTCGAGCAGCACTCGATAGCCCAGCTCCTGAGCCTTGGCCGAGACCACCCGGGCGAGTTCGGCGAAGTACGGGATCGAGACGTTCGCGAACGCGAGTGCGATCAGGCCGGTCTTCCCCGTCGCCAGGCGCCGTCCCATCATGTTCGGCCGGTAGCCGAGCTCGTCGATCGCGCGCTGCACGCGCTCGCGCATCTTGACGCTGACGTGCGGATAGTCGTGCACGACGTTGGAGACGGTCTTCATCGATACGCCCGCCAGCTCCGCGACGTCTTGCAGACGCACTCCCCGCATGTCTCCTCCGCGACGACTCTACTGTGAGGCGCGTTCCTCGGCGCGCAACACCCTTGACACCCTACTTTCAGCGCTGTAAATTCGCACTCCACTGACCGGTGTCCTGCTCCGGTCTGCCCGGTGCCGGTTCTTCCGGCGCCCGACTCAAAGGAGAGCAATCACATGAAGAAGGCATCCGTGCGTCGTGCACTCGGCGCCGGCCTCGCGCTCGCCGTCGGCCTGGCGCTGACCGGCTGCGGCAACTCGGGCGGTGGCGGCTCGGCGGCCGTCGCCGGCGGAGACTACAAGGGACCCAAGGTCACCGTGACGTTCTGGAACGGCTGGACGGGCGGCGCCGCCCCCGTGCTCGTTCCCAAGCTCATCAAGAAGTTCAACTCCGAGCACGACAACATCGTGGTCAAGGACGTTCCGCTCGAGTGGGCCGACGTCATCGCCAAGATGCCGCTCGCGATCAAGGCGGGCAAGGGGCCGGATGTCGCGGTGCTGCACGGCGACGACCTCGCCACGTTCGCCGCCCAGAACCTGCTTCTGAAGAGCGACGACATCGTCAAGAGCCTCGACTACTCGGCAGACGACTTCCCGAAGGGCGTCTTCGACAAGGGCAATTACAAGGATGCCCAGTACGCCGTACCGTGGAGCGTCACGCCGCTGGGCCTCTACGTGAACAAGGACGTGCTGGCCAAGGGCGGCGTCACCGACGTTCCGACCGACGCAGCCTCCTACACCGCGGCCCTCAATGCGCTGAAGGCCGCCGGCGTTCAGGGTGAATGGGTCGACAGCTACGTCTTCACCGGAACCTTCGAACTCGAGTCGCTCATCTGGCAGTACGGCGGCGAGCTCTACAACGACGACGTCACCGAGGCCACGTTCAACTCGGAGGCCGGCGTGAAGGCGCTCACCTGGATGGTCGATATGGTGAACAAGGGCTACAGCCCCGCCAACGTCGCCCAGGACGCCAACATCAACGCGCTCATCTCGGGCGACACCGCGTTCAACTGGAACGGGGTCTGGCAGACCACCAACTCCGCCTTCGGCCCCCTGAACTGGCAGGCCGCCCCCGTTCCGCAGATCGGCGACGAGAAGGCTGTCTGGTCGAGCTCGACCCACTGGGTGTTCCCGTCGAACAAGGGCCAGGACAAGAACGAGACCGCCGCAGCGGCCACCTTCGTCAAGTGGATGAACGACAACTCGGCCGGCTGGGCCGAGACGGGCGAGCTTCCCGCTGACAACACGGTGCGCGAAGACCCGAGCCTGCTGCAGAAGTACCCGAACCTGCAGCCGTTCATGGATGAGCTCGAATACGCCCACTACGAGACGGTATCCCCCGGTATCGCGGAGGCGAACGCGACCATCACCACCGCGCTCTCGCAGGCGCTCACGGGCAAGAAGTCGCCGAAGGAGGCTCTCGACGACGCCAAGGCCAAGGCCGACAAGCTCCTCGAGCAGAACCAGAGCAAGTACGGTGGCTGATACGGTCGCAGCCCCCGTGACCCCCCGGCGCGCGAGCGCCGGGGGGCTCGGTGCCCCTCTCACCGACAAGCGCTCGCCGCGCCGGCGCCGCCAGACGCTTGTCGCCTACCTGTTCCTGGCGCCGTTCCTCATCCTGTTCTGCGTGTTCGTGGTGGCACCGGCCATCTTCGGACTGTGGATGAGCCTGACCGACTGGAGCCCGTTCCGCGACGTGCAGCACTTCGTCGGAGTGCAGAACTACGTCGACCTCTTCACCCCCGGCTCGACCACCTCCGGCGACTTCTGGCAGTCGATGATCGCGACGGGCATCTTCACGCTCGGCAGTGTGCCGCTGCTCATCATCGTGCCCCTGTTCATCGGCGTACTGCTCAACCAGAAGATCCGGGCGGGAAGCCTGTTCCGCACCATCTTCTTCGCGCCCTACGTTCTCGGCGTCGGCGTCATCGGCGTGATCTGGGTCTACCTGCTCGACACCCAGGCGGGCGTGGTCAACCACCTGCTCGGCCTGATCGGGCTGCCCGACGACATCCCGTGGACGGTCGACGTTCCGTGGGCGTGGGTCACGCTCGTGGGCGTGACGGTGTGGTGGACGATGGGCCTGAACACCATCATCATCCTGGCTGGCCTCAAGGGAATCAACAACGACCTCTACGAGGCCGCGTCCCTCGACGGCGCCGGCGTGTGGCGCAAGTTCATCAGCGTGACCCTTCCCGGGCTGCGACCGGTCATGACCTTCGTCACGACGACCACCATCCTCGCGTCGGCCAACATGTTCGGGCAGTCCTACCTCATCACCCAGGGACACCCGGGAAACGTCACCCGCTCGGCGATCATGTACATCGCCGACCAGGGCCTCTCGCAGAACAACATGGCCCCCGCGGCCGCGATGAGCTACGTGCTCTTCGCCTTCCTCTCCATCATCAGCATCATCAACTTCCGCTTGCAGCGCGAGCGCGTCGAGAAGGGCGTCTCATGACGACGACAGCCGCCCCGGCCACACCGGTACGCCCGAGCAGCACTCCCACCTCGCCCGCCAAACGTCGGGCGTCGGGCCGGTCGATCACGGCGAAGACCCTGCTCTACGTCGTTCTCATCGCCATCGCGCTCATCATCATCCTGCCCCTGGTCTGGATTCTCATCACGTCGTTCAAGACCGACGCGGATGCGGTGCGCAACCCCTACTCGCCGGTGCCGAACCCGTTCTCGTTCGACGCCTACGTGACACTCTCGAGCGGACAGCAGCCCATCTTCCTGTGGCTGTGGAACAGCTTCGCGGCCGCCGCCGTGCAGAGCATCCTCATCCTCGTCACGGCATCGATGGGGGCGTACGCCCTCGCCCGGCTCGACTTCGCCGGCAAGAAGTTCGTCTTCGGGGCCATCGTCGCGACCCTGCTCGTACCGCCGGTGGTCTTCCTCATCCCGAACTACCTCATCGTGCAGAACCTCGGCTGGCTCGACACCATCTGGGCCATCACCATTCCCGGGGCGGCGGGGGCGTTCGGCATCTTCTTCCTGCGGCAGTTCTTCGTGGGGCTGCCCGTGGAGATCGAGGAGGCCGCCCGCATCGACGGCGCCGGTGAACTGCGCATCTTCCTGCAGGTGGTGCTGCCACTGGCCCGGCCGGCGCTGGCCACGCTCGCCGTGCTGTCGTTCCTGAACAACTGGAACGACTTCCTCTGGCCGGTCTACGTGCTGCTCTCGCCCGAGAACCTCACGCTGCAGCCCGGCCTCTCCCAACTGCAGGGCGCGTACTCCACGCACTTCGCGATCGTGATGGCGGGGGCGGTGATCGCCTCGGTGCCGGTGCTCGTCCTCTTCGGATTCGCGCAGCGGCAGATCGTCGAATCCGTTGCGGGCTCCGCGGTGAAGGGCTGAGCGCGTGTGTCTGCTGCGCACGCCGACAAGAGGCATCGTCGGCGCGGTCGCGGTCACCGCGCTCCTGGCGCTCTCCGGGTGCTCGGGCGCCGGGTCGACGTCGCAGACGCCAGCCTCGACCTTCGTGATCGATGCGTCCTTCGCTGACCCGGACCTCATCTCGACGAGCGACGGCTACGTGGCCTACGCGACGAACTCGCCCTCGATCAATGTGCAACTGGCGACATCGACCGACCTCGAGCACTGGGACCTCTCGGACCAGGACGCTTTGCCGACCCTGCCGTCGTGGGCCGTCGCGGGCCGCACGTGGGCGCCCGACGTCTCAGAACTCCCGAACGGGGGCTTCGTGATGTTCGTGGTCGCCGAAGACCGGGCGTCGCAGAAGCAGTGCATCGGCACGGCGACGAGCCCGACGGCAGCCGGTCCTTTCACGCCGGTGGGGGATGCGCCGCTGCTGTGCCCGCTGGACCAGGGTGGTGCGATCGACCCGAGCACCTTCGTCGACGATGACGGCACGGCGTACCTGCTGTGGAAGAACGACGGCAACTGCTGCAACCTCGACACCTGGATCGAGATCGCTCCGCTCGCCGCGGATCGGCTCTCGCTCGCCGGAGCCTCGACCAGGTTGTTCACACAGACCGAGCAGTGGGAGGGCAATCTCGTCGAGGCGCCGACGATGCTCAAGCACGGCGACCGGTACATCGTGCTGTACTCGGCCAACGACTACGCGACGGATGCCTACGCCATCGGCGTCGCCTCGGCACCCGCCTTATCAGGCCCGTACGAGAAGCAGCCCGGGCCGTTGCTGTCGACGGAGTCGAGCGACGGCCGCTACTACGGTCCCGGTGGCCAGGAGGTGCTGCACACCGACGATGGCGACCGCCTCTTCTTCCACTCGTGGGACGAGAACGTCATCTACCGGGGCATGAACGCCGTCGCGCTGACCTGGAAGGACGATCTGCCGGTCGTGAAGCTGCCCTGACGATGGTCGGGCGAGGCTCAGGGCGGCATCCTCGGGCGGTCAGGGAATGGTCTCCGCCGTGAGTTCGAGGTCTGTCTTGGCGCGCTCGCGCTGGGTGGCGATCGCCGTCCCGGCCGAGACGCACACGACGGCGATGGCGATCACCTCGATCGTGCTGAACTGCTCGCCGAGCACGAGCCATCCGAACACGGCCGCGACGACGGGGCCGAAGCTCGTGATGATGGCGTAGAGGCGCGGTGTGATGCGGCGCAGGATGAAGGTGTCGAGGCTGTAGGGAAGCGCCGAGGAGAGCACTCCGATGCTGAGCAGCAGGAGCAGGATGCGGGTGTCCAGGGCGCTCCACTGCAGCGTCACCAGGGTGGGCGGCAGCAGCAGGACGAGGCTCACGACACTCGCGACCGTCAGCCCGTGCAGGCCGGGCAGCTTCAGCGCGACCTGGCGGGTGAGCACGATGTACGCGGCCCACGCTGCGGCGGCCGTCAGCGCGAGCAGCACGCCCCACAGGTTCGTCGTGCCGTCGAAGCCCGTGAGCAGGAAGACGCCGAGGGCCGCGGCGAGCGCGCACACGGCATCCAGGAGCCGGCGCGACATGGCCAGCGCGAGGGCGAGCGGTCCGAGGAACTCGATGGTCGCGGCAACGCCCAGCCCCAACAGGTGCACCGACTCGTAGAAGGACAGGTTCATCACGGCCAGCACGACGCCGAGGGCGATCGCCGGCCAGAGCGCACGCCACGTCAGCTCGGAGCGGTGGGGTCGGTAGAACGGCAGCACGACGAGAACCATGACGAGCTGGCGCACGGCGACGACGAGGAATGCTCCCACCACGGGCACGGTGAGCCCCGCGAGCGAGGACCCGAAGTTGATGCTGACCTCGGTGCCCACCTGGGTGGCGGCGCCGATCACCCGGTCCGAGCGCGCGGGCTCGGGGTGGATGCTCATGCTCCGAGCGTAGAGCGCCGTCGTCGCCGGCACAGAATCGCATCTCGCGGGGCGGCGCTGCTCACCCCCACGAGGCGGGTCGCGGAATTCCGGCCGGCAGCCGTGTCGTGGCGTCCCCGATGGCAGCAGCGACCTGCGGAGGACTGAGGAACAGCGCACGGGAGAGATCGGCGCCGCGCAGGTCGGTATCGCGCAGGTCGGCGCCGATCAGGTCGGCGAAGGCGGCATCCGAGCCCCGAAGATCGGCCGCAATGAGGTACGCGCCCCGAAGGTCGGCGCCGACGAGGTCGGCTCCGCGCAGCCGTGCACCCACCAGGTCGGCGCCGCGGCCGGCGCGCGGATGCGGTCGTCGTCCAGCGAGAGCCTCCGCGCGAGTGGCTGCGCTGGCGGCGCGCAGCAGCTCATCCACGCCGGCCCAGTGCTCCTTCAGGTCGAATGCGAGCAGGTCTTCCGGTGAGCCGTCGCTCACCCGCTGCGTCTCCGCGAGGGCCCACGAGAGCCGCTCGTGCACCTCGACGGCCGCCTGCAGCATCAGCGCCTGGGAGAGGTGGAGCAGAAGCTCGTGCAACTGCCGCATCACGTCGAACACCGCGAACATCTCGGTGCCCGAGACCTCCGGTCGTCGCCAGGAGATTCCGCCGAACGTCTGCTGCGAGACCTTCTGGCCCGCGCCCAGGCAGTCATAGACGGTGCAGCCGCGAAACCCACGCCCGCGCAGGCCGGTGTGGATGCTGCAGCTGTCGTCCTCCGCGAGGTGCGGGCACGGAGTGCCGGCCTCCTTGTCGATGGCGAAGTCGGCCGATGCCGCGAATCGCAGGGCGATGCAGCACAGGGCGAAGCAGCGGCTGCAGTCGGCCCGCAGCTCGGAGCTCAGCTCATCGAGCGCCGCTTCTCCCACGCTACCGAGAGTACGCGCCCCCGCCTCTTTCGGCCTCGGCCTGCACCACGGGCGGCACGGGCGCAACCCCGTTCGGCCGCCGACCCGGAAGTCCTAGCCTGAGGCCATGGCACTGACACAGCTCTGGCTCACGCGGCACGGCGAAAGCGTCGGCAACGTGGCCGCCAGCCGCGCGAACGCCGAAGGCGCCAGCGTGATCGAGCTCGACATCCGCGATGCGGACGTGCCGCTCTCCCCCGCCGGGGAGGAGCAGGCGGCCGCACTCGGCGAGTGGTTGGACACGCATCGGCACCAGATCGGAGCCTTCTGGTGCTCGCCCTACCTACGAGCCAGACAGACGCTCGAGATCGCAATGGGCGAGGCGAGTGCTCCTGTGCTCGTGGACGAACGCCTGCGCGATCGTGAGCTCGGCATTCTCGACCTGCTGACGAGCAAGGGTGTGCAGGAGCGGCATCCCGAGGAGATGGCACGGCGTCGCCACCTCGGCAAGTTCTACCACCGACCGCCCGGCGGCGAGTCGTGGGCCGATGTGGTGCTGCGGTTGCGCTCGTTCTTCGCCTCCGTCGACGCGGTGAGCGCCAACTCCGCCCTGCTCGTTGCCCACGATGCCGTCGTCATGCTCGCGCTCTATGTCTTGCTGGGCCTCGATGAGAAGCAGCTTCTCGAGTTCGCCGGCCAGAACACGGTCACCAACGCGTCGATCACGCATCTCGTGCGCGAGCCGGCCGGATGGCGCCTCGTCGAATTCAGCACCGTCCAGCACCTGCAGCAGGAGGGGGCCGCCGTGACGGCCCATTCAGGAGATGAGCATGTCGCACCGCGTTGAGCCCCGCCCGGCCGTCGAGGTGACGGATGCCCTGCTGAGCGGGTGGTCGCTGCCCGACCCGGGCTCCTCGAAGAACAGCCGCGGCCGCGTGGTCGTGATCGGCGGTTCGGCCGTCGCTCCTGGTGCGGTGATGCTCTCGGGACTCGCGGCGCTGCGCGTCGGCGCCGGCCGCCTGAGTGTCGTGGTTCCCCCGGCGAGCGCGAGTACGGTCGCTGCGGCCGTCCCCGAGGCGGGCGTGTTCGAACTGGATGGCCGTGGCCGGCTCTCGAGCGAGGTGCGCCAGGAGGTGCGCACCGCGAGCGCCGTACTCCTGGGGCCCGGGTTGATGGACTTCGCCCAGACCGAACGGCTTCTGAAGGAGGTCTCGGCAGAGCTCGCGGCCGAGACCCCGCTCGTTCTCGATGCCTTCGCGCTCGGGGTGATCGGCAAGCGACGGCGCGGTCCGCGACATGGCGTTCTGCTGCTCAACCCCAACCTCGATGAGACCGCTCGGCTGCTGGGCCGCGAGATCGAGAACCTGGACTCCGACGTCGCGGAGGTCGCCGGGAACTTCAACGCAGTCGTGAGCTCGCAGGCGTGCGTCGCAGCGCCCGACGGCCGCGTCTGGCGCATCCGGAACGGCGGTCCCGGGCTCGGCACTTCGGGCAGTGGCGATGTGCTCGCGGGAGCGATCGCCGGTTTCGCGGCGCGCGGCGTGGATGCGGCTGAGGCGGCCGTGTGGGCGAGCCAGGTGCACGCGTCAGCCGGTGATTGGCTCGCGCACCGCATCGCGCCGCTGGGGTTCCTCGCGCGGGAGTTGTGCGACGAGCTCGCGCCAGCCCTGGCCGCCATCGAGGAATGACGCCGTAGACAGCGAAGCGCCCGACCGGCGTCGACCGGTCGGGCGCTGTTGCTCGCTGCTCAGATCGTCAGCGTGTGCGAGGAATCCGCGGGCGTCTGCTGCTGGGTGACCTCGATCTTGCGCGGCTTCGCCTTCTCGCTCACCGGAATGGTGACGCTCAGCACGCCGTTCGAGTAGCTCGCCGAGATGTGCTCGGTGTCGAGCCCCTGGCCCAGGCTGAGCTGGCGCAAGAAGCTGCCGGCCTCTCGCTCGCGGGTGATCCACTTGACGTTCTCGGCATTGCTCAGCGTGCGCTCGGCACGGATGGTGAGCAACTGGCCGTCCACGTCGATGTCGACCGAACCGGGATCCACACCCGGCAGGTCGGCAGAGAGCACGTAGTGGTCGCCGTCGCGATAGAGATCCATCGGCATCATGCGCGGGCCCCTGCGCGTGTCGAGAAGGGCGGATGCGACGCGATCGAACTCGCGGAACGGGTCGAAGGTGTTGGCCATGATCATCTCCTCTGTGTTGAAAGTTGAGCGTGATGGACTCAACGACAGATTAGCACTCTCGGGAGCTGAGTGCTAAGAGATCTCCGCAGGTTTTTCCACAAGGATTGAACCGCTGGTCAGGAGTTCGGTGCCCGGCGCGTCTCGGGCGCGTTCTTGTCGCGGAGGTGACCAGGGAGGTCTCGGCCGGGCACCTGATCGCCGTCGGGGCCGCGGAAGTGGGCGTCCCTGTTCTCGACCTGGTGAACGACGTGGCCGACGGCGAAGAGCGTCGTCGCGGCGCCGAAGCCGCTGGCGAAGCACAGCAGGGCCACTGCGACGCCGCCGAGCGTGAGCCACACCGGTAGCCACGAGGAGCGGGCTCTCGGCTGCCCGGCCGACGCAGGCGGGGTGGTCGGTGTCGGGTTGATCGGATGCTGGTTGATCGGATGCTGGTCGATCGGATGGTCGGTCATGGGTGCTCGCCTTTCCACCGGCATTGTGCGCTGCCCCGTTATGAAAGCGCTATGGACGCACCACCGGTCCGCTCCAAGTTGGGCCGGTTTCGACGGGGGTCGGCTGAGGCAGCGTCGAACACCGCGGCGGTCGCCTGGCGGCGCCGTCCCTCAGAGCGGCCAGCCCTCAGAGCGGCCAGCCCTCGGGTCCCTGGGATCCGGCCGGGTAGTCCTCGAGCACAACCGTGCCCGCCTTCCATGCGGCGAGCACCGGCTCGACGATGCGCCAGCACTCCTCGGCCACGTCACCCCGCACCGAGAGCGTCGGGTCCCCGTCGAGGATGCCCTTGAGCACCTCGCCGTAGGGAAGCAGCTGGCCGGGTTCCTGCGTCGCGGTGAGGGTCGCCCGCTCCAGGCGGAACGGGTCGCCGCCGCCGTTCATGGTGAGATGAAGCTCGACCGCGCCGCTGCGCAGCTCGAGCACCACCACATCCGGTTGCTCGACACCCTCGATCCCCTCGGGCGTATGCGTTTCCTTGAAGGTCGCCACCACCTGCGTGCGCTTGCTCGCGAGGGCCTTGCCCGATCGCAGGGTGAAGGGAACGCCCTTCCAGCGCGGCGTATCGACCGCGAGCGTGACCTCGGCGAGGGTCTCGGTGTTCAGCGCGGGGTCAACGCCCGCCTCGTCGACGTACGAGGGCATCGATCGGTCCCCCACCGTGCCTGCCGTGTACCGCGCTCGGTGACTGGATGCGACCGGATCCCCCTGCCAGACGGAGGTCTCGCGCAGCACCTCCACCACGCGGTCGCGAAGCTCCGCCTCGTCGACGCGGTCCGGCCGCTCGAGGGCGAAGAAGGCGAGCACCTCGAGTAGGTGGCTCTGGATCATGTCGACGAGGGCGCCCGAGTGGTCGTAGTACCCGCCGCGGCCCTCGAGTCCCAGCGTCTCGTCGTAGCGGATGTCGACGCGGTCGATGGAGTCGCGGTTCCACACGCCTTCGAGCAGCTTGTTCGAGAATCGCAGGCCGAGCATGTTGAGCACGGTGGTCATGCCGAGGAAGTGATCGATGCGGAAGATCTGGGTCTCGGGCACGAGGTTCTTCAGCAGGCCGTTCAGCCGGCGAGCGCTCTCGAGATCGACACCGAAGGGCTTCTCGAGGGCGAGCCGGATGCCTTTCGGCAGCTGCACATGGGCCATCGTCTCGCAGACCTTGGCCGTGACAGCTGGGGGCAGCGCGAAGTAGACGACCGGAGTGCCGTCGCACGCTTCGAACAGCTTCTTCAGGTCGTCGGGGTCCGTCGCGTCCGCGGTGATGTATCGGGTGCCCTCGAGCACCCGGTCGCGCGCCGGGCCCGAGCCCTCTCCGCTGAAGGAGTCGTGAACCAGGCTCTTCCATTGCTCCTGGCTGCGCTCGTCGAGCCCAGACCCGAGAAGTTGCACGTCGTAGTCGTGCACGCTCAGCAGGCTCGCCAGACCGGGCACGAGCAGCCGCTTGGTCAGGTCGCCGCCCGCGCCGAGGATCAACAGGCTCACGCGTTCTTTGCTCACGAGGCCACGGTAGGCGGCATCCGCCCCGCTGTCTTGATCTAGCCCGCCGGAGGCGCCGGTGCTACTCTGTCGGCCCCTCTCAGGTCCCGTCCACGTGCCACTCCTGGCGGGCCCACGGCGTCAGGAAACCGGCAAAAGGTGGCACGTCCGCAGGTCTGCTCCGTAGGGTGAAGGCGTGAGCCCCACGAAGGATTCGGCCGCGGTGCTGCAGCTCGACGGCCGTGAAGTGCGCGTCAGTCATCCCGACAAGGTGGTCTTCCCCCAGCCCGGCGTGACCAAGCTCGACCTCATCCGGTACTACCTCGCCGTCGCGGACGGCGCCGTGCGCGGCGTGAGGGATCGGCCGATGGTGCTCAAGCGCTTCGTGAAGGGCATCGACCAGGAGGCCTTCTTCCAGAAGCGCGCGCCGTCGTCGCGACCGGACTGGATCGAGACCGCGACCCTGCACTACGCCTCGGGAACGTCGGCCGAAGAGGTCGTGGTCTCGGATGCGGCAGCGCTGGCCTGGGTGGTGAACCTCGGCTGCATCGACCTCAACCCGCATCCCGTGCGCTCCGGCGATCTCGCCCATCCCGACGAGTTGCGCGTCGACCTCGATCCCATGCCGGGGGTGGAGTGGTCGCAGATCGTGGATGTCGCCCTGGTGGCCCGCGACGTGCTCGAGGATCACGGCCTCGTCGGCTGGCCGAAGACCTCCGGCTCCCGCGGCATGCACATCTCGGTGCGCATCTCTCCGCACTGGACGTACCGCGAGGTGCGGTTGGCCGCCGAGACGCTCGCCCGTGAGGTCGAGAACCGTGCGCCCGGCCTCGCGACCGCCCGATGGTGGAAGGAGGAACGCGGCGAGAGCGTGTTCGTGGACTTCAACCAGAACGCCAAGGACCGCACGGTGGCCTCGGCGTACTCGGTGCGCGCGGTACCGGACGCCCGTGTGTCGACGCCGCTGGAGTGGGACGAGGTTCGCCACGCCCGGCCCCAGGACTTCACGGTGCTCACGGTGCCGCAGCGCTTTGCCGAACGCGGCGACCCGGCCGCCGGAATCGACGAGGCGCCCGGCAGCCTGGATGCGCTGCTCGCCCTCGCGAAGCAACTCGGGCCGGCCGAGAAGCCGCCGCCCGCATCCGACGGCTCGGGTCGCCGGCGCTCGACGATGCCGCTCATCGAGATCGCCCGCGCCAAGACGAAGGATAAGGCGCTGGCCGGGCTCGAGAGCTGGAAGAAGCGCCACGGCGACATCGTGCCGCTCCTGGAACCGGCCGACGTGCTCGTGGACGGCATGCGCGGATCCAGTTCGCTGTGGTACCGGATCCGGGTGAACCTGCAGCACGTGCCCGAGGGGGCCCGGCCCGAGCAGGAGCCCCTCGAGGTCGACTACGACCCCTGGGCCGCTCGGCGCTGAGGCGCCATCGACGACACGAGGTCGTCCGCCGCTTCACCTTCGCAGCGTCAGCCCCAGCCACTGCGCCAGCTGCTCGATCTCGTGGTGCACGGCATCGGAGATCTCGGAGGTGAAGGGCCGATCCTCGTGCACGGCGTGCACGAGGAGTGCTCCCGCCTTGCGATCGGCGATCGCATCCAGCTTTCCGACGAGGGCGTCGCCATGCAGGATCGGCAGGGCGAAGTACCCCACCGCCGGGCGGCAGCCGGCTTGTACATCTCGAGCGTGAACTCGAAGTCGAACAGGGCCAGCGCCCGAACGCGATCGTGCACGAGCCGGTCCAGCGGGGAGAGCAAGGCGGTGCGCGCCGTGAAAGGCCGCTCGAGTTGCGAAGGGTCGACGCGCCACACACCCGCTACTCCCTCGATGACGGCCGGCTCTCCGGCATCGTGCACGATGGCGGGCTCCATCGGCACCACCGGCCCCGTCCCACGCGCGATGCCGAGCGCACGCAGCCGGCGCTCGTCGCGCATCCGCTCGGCCTCATCGGCGCTGATCTCGGCACCGTCGGAGGGGTAGACCCGTTCGGCCAGATCCCACAGCCGCTCCCGGCCGCGCCGCCCCGAAACCGCCACCTCACCCCGCATGGTGAGCGACTCGAGCATCCGGGTCACATTGCGGTTGCCGGTCCAGCCGCTCGACGCCCACGGCACGGTGCTCGTATCGGGGATGTCCCGCGAGGCGAGCGGACCCTCCGCCCGCAGACGGGCCAGCACATCCGAGTGGAAGCGCTCGTTGCCCTCCAGCCAGTCGCGATACCGCTCCCAGGTGGGCCACGCCGCCATCTCGGCCCGGTACAGCGGCAGGTCGGTCATGGGGCGGATGAGCGCGTTCAGCTCGAACAGGGAGCGGTCGTGCTCGAGGGCGTGCGTCAGGTGCTCCGGGCGATAGCGCGAACCGAGGCGGCTCCATGCCACGAGATCGGCGTTGGGAGCGATGGCCGCGGTCGGATCGACCTGCAGCAGGGTGAGCTGCTCGACGACCGTCAGGAGCTCGGTCGGGCGCTCGGCGCTGAGCAGCTGGGCACGCACGGCGATCTGCCGCGCCTGTTCTCGATCGAGCCGGTGGGGTTCCACCGTCTCAGGGTAGCGAGCGCACCGGCCGAGGGCCGATCCGCTGGGATCGGCCCTCGAAGCCGTGGGTCAGGCGGCGGACCAGCCACCGTCCGAGGGCAGGATGACGCCGTTGAGGTTCACGCCGTCATCGCTCAGCAGGAAGGTGATCGATGCCGCGAGCGCGTCGCCCTCGGCCGCATCCGGCATCACGGCCATGCCCACACGCACGCGCGCGGCGCCGAGTTCGGAGTTGAACTTGGCCTCGATGTTCGTGATGGTCGGGCCCGGCGCGACGGCGTTCACCCGGATGCCGCTCGGACCGTACATGAAGGCGCTGCTCTTGGTCAGCCCCGCGACCGCGTGCTTGGAGGCGGTGTAGGCGGCGCCGGCGGCCGATCCGCGAAGGGCCGCCTCGGAGGCGACATTGACGATCGATCCCCGCCCCGCGGCGAGCATCGCCGGGATGACGGCGCGGGAGAGGCGCATCGTTCCCTCGACGTTGACCGCGAACACCCGGCGCCAGACATCGTCGCTCACCTGGTGCACCGGGGTCATGTCGTCCATGATCCCGGCGACGTTGGCGAGGCCGTCGATGCGATCGCCGGCCGCAGCCACGATCGCGGAGATCGCCTCGTCGCTCGTGATGTCGCCCGCCACCACCACGATGTCGCTTCCGGAGAGCTCGGCGGTGAACTCATCCAGTCGTTGCCTCGAGATGTCGACGGCGATAACGCGGCCGCCCTCGCGCGCCACGCGGGAGGCCACCGCGCGGCCGATGCCCGAGCCGGCACCCGTGACGATAACGGTCTTGCCGTAGAAGCGGCCCGGGGTGATGCGCTCGACCCACGGCTCGCGCTCGGGAACGTCGCCGAGTTCCGTAGAGCCTTCCTCCTCAGCGCTCGGCGCGGCGGCATCCGCACCGGCGGGAACCTCGCCCGCCTCGGCACGGCGCACGAGATCGGCGACCATCTCGTCGGTGAAGGCGCCCTGGCTCAGCTTCACGAGCCGCTTGATGGCGAGCATGCGCACGGGGCGCATGACGGAGGCATCCTGCCCGGCCTGGGCGAGAAGGTCGCGGATGATCGGGCCGCCCACCGGGTCATCGAGCCAGGTGCCGATCGAGGAGTCTGCGGAGAGGGGCTTGCGGGCCATGCGGAATCTTCTTTCTGGGTTGCGTCGAGGGAGAGGACGAGCGGACTCCAAACCGGACAACGCTGTCCGGTAGTACGCTACACCCGTGCCAGACCAGCCGAGAGCCAATCGCGGACCGAGCGCAGGCCCGGCCAATCGCGCGGCGCTCATCGCCGCAGCGCGAGCCGTGTTCGCGGAGATCGGCTACACGGCACCGCTGAGTGCCATCGCCCGCCGCGCTGGTGTGGGCCAGGGCAGCCTGTACCGGCACTTCCCCGACCGCATCGCTTTGGCTCTTGCCGTTTTCGACGACAACATCGACGACCTCGAGGAGATCGCCGAGTCGGAGCAGTCCACACTCGTCGACCTGTTCGATCGCGTCGCCGAGCAGGCGATGGCATCGACGGCTCTGATCGACCTGATCACCTCCCAGCGACACGATCATCGGGCCGAGGCGCTCGGCGCTCGGGTCGCGGCCGTGGCGGAGCGCATCCTCGCGCGCGATCGAGCCGCGGGCCGCATCCGTGCCGAGGTGTCGACGGATGACGTGATGCTCGCGGTCGGCATGCTCGCCTTCCTGCTCTCCCGGACTCCCGATGACGAGCGACGCGCCGCCGCGGAACGGGCGCGGGGGATCTTCCGCGCGGCCTTCGGCTATCGCAAGGACGGCGGCGGGCAGTAGGGACGACGGTGCCGGTCACGTCGCCGTCGACTCAGCCCATTCGGCCGGAGGCGAGCATCGCGCGCCCGGTCACGGACGCGCGCGGCTGCACCAGCCAGAGCGCGGCCGGGAGCAGCAGCGCCGCGGCGAGTGCCGCGTATCCATCGAGGCCGAACCTCGTGACGTAGAGCATCGGCACGAAGACCGCTGCCGCGGCCAGCGTGGCGTTCGACAGGGAGACCTCCTCGCCGTTCCGACGGGGGCGCACCGGAGCCGTCTCGAAGCGTCCCACGACACGGGACCAGAGCAGCACGAGCGCGAACGTGGCGATGAGCATGAGCGGGCGCGACGCCCACCAGGCTGCGGTGGCCGGATCGGGTGCTGCGCCCGGGATGAGCAGGGTCGCTCCTGTCACCGACACCAGCCCGATCATGTGCCAGAGGTAGATCGTCATCAATCGACTTCCGAACAGGAACACCACGGCGCGCGGTGTGCGCCGCCTCATGAGACGAGCGAGGGCCGACCGCGACAGCACGAGCACGCAGAGCTGGATGACGCCGAGCAGCATGAGCGGCACGGTCGGCGGGTTCAGGTTGGCGAGCATGTCGGGCACGTAGAGACCCGCGAGGACGAGCGCGGCGAGCACGAGGATGGCGCTTGAACCGATCGCGACCACCGCGCCACGCGAAAAGCGGAAGAACCATCCGTCGGCGTAGAGGAATCCCAGCTGCTGCACGAACAACCAGACGAAGGCCATGTTCAGCAGGCCGACCGGCTCGAGGCCGGTCGAGAATCGCACCGCGTCGACCCCGACCGCAGCTGCGGCGAGGCCGGCCAGCGTGCCGACGGGGGCCTCCGCGTGAAGCCGCGCCATGAACGGCACGCACCACTGGCACAACACGTACGCCGCGAGGAACCACAGCGGTGTTCCGATGCCGGCGACCACGCCGTCAACGAAGCCGGCGGGCACGTCGGCCAGCAGTGCGGCGTTGATGGCGACGGCGAAGAAGACGAAGACGACGATGGCGGGCCGAACGAGCCGGGCGATGCGGCTCCGGATGTAGTCCGCCGACGAGCCGCCCCGACCTTCCAGTGAGCGCCATCCCGTGAGCGAGGCGAATCCACCGAGCACGAAGAACAGCGGCATGATCTGCAGGAAAAGGGTCGCGACCGGGAACCAGGACTGGCTCGTGAGCGGCTGGGAGATCACGATGCCGGCAACCGGGTCGATGCGCACGCCGACCATCAGCAGGTGCGTCGTGACGACGACCACGACGGCGAAGACCCTGGCCAGGTCGACGGCGAGGTCGCGTTCGGCGGGCAGGCCACCGTGTCCGGCGACGACGGATGCGGGAGGGTCAGAAGGGAAGGACGGCGTCATGTCTCTATGACAGGACACGCATGCACGCATGCCGCAGCGGGCATGCACGGAGACCGTCTCAGGGCGGACCCCGAGTTCTGCGCCGGGCGGGCGGCCGCATCCGAGGCGAAGTAGCATCGCGTAGAGCGAGGAGGAGCGAGTGAGGAGCATGCCGGCCTGGGCGAGCACGGGAGCCGCCTCGTGAGCCCGGAACGGGCGGCCGCGATCCTCGAGATTCCCGTGACGGCGACCTCGGAGCAGATCCGTTCGGCCTATCGAGCCAAGGCGCGCAACGCCCATCCCGATCGCTACGCCGGTGCGACCGACCAGCAGAAGGCCGCGGCCGCGGCCGAGTTCATCCGGGTGACCGAGGCATATGAGGAGCTCATCCGCCGGCCGCCGGAGTCCCGGCCCTGGCTCAGAGACGAGCCGCGGCCTCCGTGGTCGCCGGCCGCGTCGCGGCAGGCGGCACCGGCCCCCTCCGTCTCGCCGCGGGTGCGGTCGTTCTGGCGGTGGACGGCGATTCTCGTCGCCTCGCTGCTGGCCCTGCTCTTCTCGAGCGGATCGGTCGGGCTCTCGCCGGGAACCTTCGGCGTCGCGGCGAACTCTCCCTGGTTCGTTCCGGTGATGGTCGTAGCCGAGGCGGTCTGCCTTCTCGCCACGGTGGCCTGCGCCCTGTACGCCGCGACGGGCCGGCGTGCCCTCGGCCGCGCGGCGGGAATCCTGGCGGGCATCGTGATCGCCGCCTTCTTCGTCGCGTCACTGACGCTGGCGCCGTTCACGGTGAGCACGCTGTTCTTCGCGACGTTCGGCACCGCCATCACCATGAGCCCCTTCCTCGCCCTGCTGCTGATGGGCCGCATGAAGCGGGAACGCGGCTGAGTCCCCGCCGCCCCACCACCCGAAAAGCGAGGACATTCCGAAAAGCGAGGCGACTTCGCCCGACACGCCGCGATCGTGCGGCGAAACGCCGGGCGACCTCGCGCATCTCCTCGCTTTTCGGAATCTCCTCGCTTTTCGGAATCTCCTCGCTTTTCAGCCGAGGGTTCAGGGCCGGGGGTCAACCTGCGGTGACGCCGAGCGGATGCTGCGGCTCAGCCCGCCCGACGGCGCGACCACCAGCGGCGGCGGTTGCGGCGCTCCTCCCGTGCGGCGCGCTCCTGCGACTCGTGCCGGCGGAACCGCGCCTCCCGCCGTTCGCGCCACGCGGCGACCTCGTCGTCGACGGATCGGGTGGGCGTGACGACCGGTGGGCCGCCGAGCAGCTGGCGGCGCGCGTCGATGACTCGGGCGTTGAAGTCCTTGACCGCCTCGCGCACCTCGTCCTCGCGGTGCAGCCGGTCGAGTCGATCCGCCAGCTGCGTGCTCTCCACCCGCAGCGTGAGCGCCGGTGGGCCCAACCCGGTGAGTTGTTCCCGCTCGATCTTTCGCCGGATCCACCAGTCCGGGTCGTGCTGACCCGTCAAGCCCTGCAACGGCTTTCCGGCGCCCGGCAGGTTGTCGAACTCGCCCCGGCGGATCGCCTGCTGGATCGCGGTCTCGACATAGGCGGCACGGGCAGCCGCGCTCACCGCTCGGGGCGGCTCGTCGTTCTCAGCCTTCTCCGCCGGAGTCTCGCCGCGGGCGATCGCCTCTTCGCGTTCCATCCGCTCGATGCGGTAGCGCCAGGCATCCCGTTGCGGATCACTGCTCACCCCGCACCTCCCCGGTGGCGCTGTTACCGATCGCCTTCCACGATACGACGGTCCGGGCGCTCACCGAGGGCTGCGCAGAAGTCACTCGTGCGAAACGTGGCCCTGCAAGGATGTGCTTCATGACGGAGACTCTCAAGGTGCGACCTCGGGTGTGGATCGGCCTGGCGATCTACATCGGATATGTGGCGATCGTGTTCCTGGTGCAACGGCTGAGCGGGGTTCCTTACACCGATCTCGGTGACAGCGGGGGCAATCTTTTCCTCGGCGTCGGGCTGTCGCTCATCATCGCTGCGATCCTGCTCGCGGTCACGACGACACTTCTCGGCTGGTGGCGTCCTGCACTGTACGAGCGAAAGCGCAGTGTGCGCTGGCCGATCATCGCGCCGATTCTCATGGTCGTCGCATTGCTGATCGATCTCGCCGCCACCGACTGGGCGTCGTACGATGGCGCGTTCTTCGCTGCGTCCCTCGTGCTCATCATCGTCGGCTTCACGGAAGAGCTCACCACTCGCGGGCTGCTGCTCACCTCGCTGCGCAGCAGGCTGAGCGAGGGCTGGGTGTGGTTCCTCACCACGGCGCTGTTCGCCCTCATGCACCTGATCAACGCCGCGACAGGGCAAGATCTTCTTTCGACGTTGCAGCAGGTGGCCTTCGCGTTCCTGGGCGGCACGATCTTCTATATCGTGCGTCGTACCACCGGCACGCTCATCTGGTCCATGGTGCTGCACGGTCTGTGGGACTTCACGGTGTTCGCCGTCGGACATGGCAACCCGGGAGCCCTCGCAGGCGTCGGGCCGATCGTCTACCTGGTCGCCGGTGTCCTCGCTCTCGCATCCGTCGCCTTCGTGATCCGCGGCGCGGATGAGCGGGTGGGCGCCCATGCGTGACGCTGTTCCCGGGGCGGCCGGTCGTGCACGGAGCGTGCTGCTCGCTCTCGCCGCTCTCGTCTTCTACGTGCTCCTGGCCGCCGGTCTCGGCGACCTGCTGAGCGGCCTGGTGAGCGACGACCAGGAGCTTGCGCAGTTCGCCTTGGGGCATTTCATCCCGCTCGGCATCGGGATCGTCGGACTGCTGCTGTTCCTGCGCTGGGTGAGGTGGGGGCAGGACGTCTGGCGCGAGCGGCCGACCCCGACGCTGACTCCACGGCGTTGGTGGCTCGTCTCCATTCCTGTCCTCGTCGTGCTGCTGCCCATCAGTCAGCTGGGCGACGTCCCTTGGGCGTCGCGCCCGATCGGCTTCATCCTCGTCATCGCGGCGGGAACGCTCATGGTCGGCTTCGGGGAAGAACTCGTCATCCGCGGCATCCTGCTCACCGCCGTCCGAGCCCGACACGGCGAGCTCGTCGCTCTTCTCGCAACGAGCGCCGTGTTCGCGCTCGCCCACATTCCCGGAAGCATCATCGCCGGCGTCCCGATTGCCGCCATCGTCTTCCAAATCTCGTTCCTCGCCGCGGCCGGAGCCTCCTACTACTGGGTGCGACGCGTGACGGGGCGGCTCTGGGCCGCCATGCTCGCGCACGCCCTCACCGACTGGGTGCTCTACCTCGCCTCCGGTGCGGGCACTCCCGCAGCATCCATGCCGCAGGATCACTCAGGAAGCCCGGAACCGTTCCCTGTGACCGTCCAAGTGCTGCTTCTCATCGCGACCACGATCAGCATCATCAGCGTCATCCGAGAAGACCGGCGCAACAAACGCGCGACCGCTCCGCAGGCGCCGGGTCAGACCTTGCTCAGCCCGTAGATCGGACTCCGCGCCTGCTCGGCCTCGTTGTCCGGACCAAGCGGGATGCGACTGCGGTCGCGCAGAAGCAGCGTCGCCACGAGGCCGATCAGCGTCATCCCGGCGAGATACCACGTCACCGAGACCGTGCTGCCGGTCGCCTGCACGAGCGCCGTGGCGATGGTCGGGGCGAACGCCCCGCCCAGGATCGCACCGATCGCGTACGAGATCGACACTCCCGAGAACCGGATGGATGCGGGGAACAGCTCCGCGTACAGAGCCGCCTGCGGCCCGTACGTGAATCCGAGTCCGATCGTGAGGATCGCCAGGCCGAGGAAGAGCAGGCCGATCTCACCGGTGTTGACCAGCGGGAACAGCGAGAACACGCCGATCAACTGAAGCACCCATCCGATGAGGTAGGTCGAGCGCCGGCCGAGGCGGTCGCTCAGCCAGCCTGCGAACCACGTCGAGGCGAGCCAGACGACCGCCGATCCGGTCACCGCCCACAGCACCGGACCGCGCTCCAGGCCGAGAGGGCCTTCCGGATCGGTCGAGTAGTTCTGGATGTAGCCGCCGGTGGTCATGTATCCGACGGCATTGTTGCCGGCGAAGACGAGCGCGGCGATGACGACGAGCAGCGCGTGCCGCCGGAAAAGCTCGACGATCGGCATCCGGGTCTGGTCCTTGCGCTCGGCGATCTCGAGGAACACGGGGCTCTCCTCGACCCGCCGCCGCACGTAGTAGCCGATCGCGATGAGCACGACGCTGAGCAGGAATGGGACGCGCCATCCCCACGCGAGAAAGGCGTCGCCGGGCGCGATGATCGCCATGAGCGCCATGGTTCCCGAGGCGAGCAGCAGGCCGAGAGGAACGCCGAGCTGCGGCGACGCGCCGAACAGTCCGCGCTTCGCCTTCGGAGCGTGCTCGACCGCCATCAGCACGGCGCCGCCCCATTCGCCTCCCGCCGAGATGCCCTGCAGCACGCGCAGCAGGATGAGCAGGATGGGGGCGGCCACGCCGATCACGTCGTACGTCGGCAGCACGCCGATGAGCGCCGTCGAGGCGCCCATGAGGATGAGGGTGAGCATGAGCACCAGACGGCGGCCATGCCTGTCGCCGAGGTGACCGGCGAGGAATGCCCCGAGGGGCCGGAACAGGAAGCTGATGCCCACAGTGAGGAACGAGAGGATCGTTCCGATCTGGGGGCCGGCCGGCTGGAAGAACAGCTGCCCGAAGACGAGGCCGGCGGCCGACGCGTAGATGAAGAAGTCGTACCACTCCACCGTGGTGCCGACCACCGTCGCGAAGAGCACGCGCCGTCGGTCGACCTGGGTCGCGATCGTCCCTGTCGGCGTGAAGCCGGGGTGGGCGGACGTACTCATGGCGTGACTCCTTCGTCTCGCGACCACGGAAACGGGGCATCCACGGTCGTCGTTGCTACCAGTCTGACGATGATATACGATCTGAAATACAATTCAAGGGTGAATGCGAGAGGGCACATGAGCGACGAGACGGCCGAGACGACCCCGGCGCACGAGCCGACCGAAGCGGCCGCGGCTCGGAGCTCTCGGTTCGGTGCCCTGGAGGGGCGTCCGGGCAAGATCATCGCGGTGCACCTCTCCTATTCCTCCCGCGCCGACCAGCGGGGCCGGAGGCCGGCGGCACCGTCTTACTTCTTCAAGCCCTCCAGTTCGGTCGCGGCCAGCGGCGATCGCATCGAGCGGCCGGCGGGAACCGAGCTGCTCGCCTTCGAGGGAGAGATCGCGCTCGTCATCGGCACGGCCGCCCGCAGGGTGAGCCTCGCGGATGCATGGGGTCACGTCGCGTGGGTCACGGCCGCGAACGACTTCGGCCTGTACGACCTGCGGGCGAACGACAAGGGCTCGAACGTGCGCTCCAAGGGCGGCGACGGCTTCACGCCGATCGGCCCGGCGCTGCTCGACGCGCGCGAGATCGACCCCGACGCGCTGAGGGTGCGCACCTGGGTCGACGGGCAACTCGTTCAAGATGACACGACCGCGGGGCTCATCTTTCCCCTTCCCCAGTTCGTCGCCGACCTCTCCCAGCACTTCACGCTCGAGCCGGGCGACGTCATCCTCACCGGAACACCCGCCGGCTCCTCGGCGATCGAGCCGGGGCAGCGCGTCGAGGTCGAGGTCGACGTTGCGGGCGGGCCCTCGAGCGGCCGCCTCGTGACCACCGTCGTGCAGGGCGAGGACCGGTTCGATCCGGCCCTCGGTTCACTCCCCGCCGTGGACGACACCCAGCGCTCCGAGGCATGGGGAACGCCGCCCCGTCACGCGACCGATCAGACGCCGGTGGCGCCTGCCCTCTCCCCCGCACTGCGCGACAAACTGCTCCGCACGCCGGTCGCGGCGCTGTCGGCACAGCTGCGCGCACGCGGACTGAACAACGTGACCATCGACGGCGTGCACCCGCTTCATCCGGAGACGAAGCTCGTCGGTGTGGCGAAGACGCTGCGCTTCGTGCCCAACCGCGAAGACCTGTTCACGGCTCACGCCCGCGGCTACAACGCCCAGAAGCGCGCCTTCGACACCGCCGCCGAGGGCGAGGTCATCGTCATCGAGGCACGCGGCGAGACCGGGTCGGGAACGCTCGGCGACATCCTCGCCCTCCGTGCCCGGTCACGCGGTGCCGCGGGCGTCGTCACCGACGGCGGCGTGCGCGACCTCCTGGCCGTTGCCGAGACGGGGCTTCCGGTCTTCTCCGCGGGTGCGCACCCCGCGGTGCTGGGGCGACGACACGTTCCCTGGGACGTCGACGTCACGATCGCCTGCGGCGGCGCAACCGTGCAGCCCGGCGACATCATCGTCGGCGACGCCGACGGAGTTCTCGTGCTCCCGCCGTCGATGGCCGACGAGGTGGCGGATGCCGCCCTCGCGCAAGAGGCCGAAGACGCCTGGATAGCGGCCCGGGTCGCCGAGGGCAACGCCATCGAGGGCCTGTTCCCCCTCGACGCGACCTGGCGGCAGCGCTACGAGAACGAGCGCGAGCGATGAGCACTCTCGCCCCGACGGCCAGCAAGTCCGAGCGCGCCTACGCCTGGATTCGGGACCGCATCGCCCGGCACGACTATTCGCCGGGTTATCGCCTCGTTCTCGGGCCCATCGCCGAGGAGTTGCAGATGAGCGTCGTGCCCGTGCGCGAGGCCATCCGCCGGCTCGAAGCCGAGGGCTTCGTCACATTCGAGCGCAACGTCGGCGCGCGCGTCGCCCTCGTCGACGAGAGCGAGTACGTCTACACGATGCAGACCCTCGGTCTCGTCGAGGGATCGGCCACCGCCCTCTCGGCTCCGCTGCTGGGGGCGGAGCAACTGGAGCGGGCCCGCGATCTGAACGAGCGCATGGCCGGCCTGCTCGAGCACTTCGATGCGCACACCTTCACGCTCGTGAACCAGCAGTTCCACTCGGTGCTGTTCGAGCCCTGTCCCAATCCGCACATCCTCGAGCTGGTGCACCGCGGATGGGCGCGGCTGGCCGGCATCCGCGACTCGACGTTCGCCTTCGTGCCGGGCCGTGCCCTTCACTCCGTTCACGAGCACACCGAGATCATCGACCTCATCGCCGCGAGTGCCGATCCCCTCGAGATCGAGCTCGCGGCCCGCAATCACCGCTGGCGCACCATGAACGCCTTTCTCAGCGCACGCCACGCGGGTACCGACACCCCGATGGAGGAATCATGACCGAAACCGCCACGACCACCTCGACACGGCACACGCCGCGCGACCTGCCCACGAGCATCCGGCACTTCATCGACGGGGAGTTCGTCGACTCGGCCGACGGTGACACCTTCGACGTGCTCGATCCGGTGACCAATGAGGTGTACGCACAGGCCGCTGCAGGCAAGCAGGCCGACATCGACCGCGCGGTGGCTGCGGCCCGGCGCGCCTTCACCGCCGGCCCGTGGCCGAAACTGCTGCCTCGGGAGCGCTCCCGCATCCTGCACCGCATCGCCGACCTCGTCGAGGCGCAGGATGCCCGGCTCGCCGAGCTCGAGACCTTCGACACGGGACTGCCCATCACGCAGGCGCTCGGGCAGGCCAAGCGCGCCGCCGAGAACTTCCGGTTCTTCGCCGACCTCATCGTCGCCCAGCGTGACGACACGTACAAGGTGCCCGGGCGGCAGATCAACTACGTCAATCGCAAGCCGATCGGTGTCGCCGGCCTCATCACGCCGTGGAACACGCCGTTCATGCTCGAGTCGTGGAAGCTCGCCCCGGCCCTGGCAACCGGCAACACGGTAGTGCTGAAGCCCGCAGAGTTCACGCCGCTCTCGGCGTCGCTCTGGGCCGACATCTTCCGCCAGGCCGGCGTTCCCGACGGCGTCTTCAACCTCGTCAACGGCCTCGGCGAAGAGGCCGGCGACGCGCTCGTGAAGCATCCCGACGTTCCCCTCATCTCGTTCACGGGCGAGAGCTCGACGGGCTCGCTCATCTTCGCCAACGCCGCCCCCTTCCTCAAGGGCCTCTCGATGGAGCTCGGCGGCAAGAGTCCCGCGGTCGTCTTCGCGGATGCCGACCTCGAGGCAGCGATCGACGCCACCATCTTCGGCGTGTTCTCACTCAACGGCGAGCGCTGCACCGCGGGCAGCCGCATTCTCGTGCAGCGCCCGGTGTACGACGAGTTCGTCGAGCGCTACGCCGCCCAGGCCAAGCGGGTGATCGTGGGCGATCCCCACGATGTGAAGACCGAGGTCGGCTCGCTCGTGCATCCCGAGCACTTCGACAAGGTGATGTCGTACGTCGAGCTCGGCAAGAGCGAGGCCCGACTCGTGGCGGGCGGCGGGCGACCCGAGGGGTTCGAGACGGGCAACTACATCGCTCCCACCGTCTTCGCCGACGTTCCGCCCGAGGCCAGCATCTTCCAGGAGGAGATCTTCGGCCCTGTCGTGGCGATCACGCCGTTCGACACCGACGAGGAGGCACTCGCCCTCGCGAACGGGGTGAAGTACGGCCTGGCCGCCTACATCTGGACGAACGACCTCAAGCGCGCCCACAACTTCTCGCAGGCCGTCGAGGCCGGAATGGTGTGGCTGAACTCCAACAACGTTCGCGACCTGCGTACGCCGTTCGGGGGCGTCAAGGCGTCGGGACTCGGACACGAGGGCGGCTATCGCTCGATCGACTTCTACACCGACCAGCAGGCCGTGCACATCACCCTCGGCAAGGTGCACAACCCGACCTTCGGTGCCGCCGAACCGGAACCCAGCGAAGACGACCCGCTCGACGACCCCGACCCGCGCTGACCCTTCGACAGGCTCAGGGACCACCCTTCGACAGGCTCAGGGACCACCCTTCGACAGGTTCAGGGACCGCCTTCCGACCTCCTCTCATCCCACGCAAGGACGCTGATATGAGCACCATCACTCCCGATTCGCCCGACCGCATCCCAACGCCGAAGGCAGCGCCGCCCGACATCGTGCGGTGCGCATACATGGAACTCGTCGTGACCGACCTGGCCGCCTCCCGCGCCTTCTACGTCGACGTGCTCGGCCTCGTGATCACGGAGGAAGACGAGAACACCGTCTACCTGCGCAGCATCGAGGAGTTCATCCACCACAACCTCGTGCTGCGCGCCGGCCCCGCCGCCGCAGTCGCCGCCTTCTCCTACCGGGTACGCACTCCCGAAGACCTCGATCACGCGGTCGCCTTCTACACCGAACTCGGATGCCGCGTGGAACGGCGAGCGGAGGGGTTCACGAAGGGCATCGGCGACGCCGTGCGGGTGGAGGACCCGCTCGGCTTCCCCTACGAGTTCTTCTACGACGTCGAGCACGTCGAGCGGCTCGCGTGGCGCTACGACCTGCACACGCCCGGCGCAATCGTGCGGCTCGACCACTTCAATCAGGTCACCCCCGACGTTCCTCGCGCCGTCGCCTACATGGAAGACCTCGGCTTCCGGGTGACCGAAGACATCCAGGACGAAGCAGGCACCACCTACGCGGCCTGGATGCGACGCAAGCCGACCGTGCACGACACCGCCATGACCGGCGGCGACGGCCCCAGAATGCACCACATCGCGTTCGCGACGCACGAGAAGCACAACATCATCGCCATCTGCGACAAGCTCGGCGCGCTGCGCCGTTCGGATGCGATCGAGCGCGGGCCGGGCCGGCACGGCGTCTCGAACGCGTTCTACCTCTACCTGCGCGATCCCGACGGCCACCGGGTCGAGATCTACACGCAGGACTACTGGACGGGCGATCCCGACAATCCCGTCGTGACCTGGGACGTGCACGACAACCAGCGCCGCGACTGGTGGGGAAACCCCGTGGTGCCGTCGTGGTACACCGAGGCCTCGCTCGTGCTCGACCTCGATGGCAACCCGCAGCCCCTCACGAACCGCACCGACCAGTCCGAGATGGCGGTCACCATCGGCGCCGACGGCTTCTCGTACACGCGCAAGGACGACGGCGACGACCTGCCCAGTTGGAAGCAGGGCGAGTACAAGCTCGGCGCACAGCTGTAGCATCCGAAAAGCGAAGGGAACAGCGCATGCTGGATGCCGCAACGATCACGGCGATCGCCGACGAGCTCGCCGCCGCCGAGCGTGAGCGCACCACGGTGCCCCTGCTCACGGCCCGCTACCCCGGCATGGACGTCGAGGATTCGTACGCGGTGCAGAACGAGTGGCGTCGGCGCGGCATCGAGGCGGGGCGTCGCCCGGTCGGGCGAAAGATCGGCCTGACCTCCAAGGTGATGCAGGCCGCCACGGGCATCACCGAGCCCGACTACGGGGCCATCTTCGCCGACCAGGTCTACGAGAACGGCGCCGTCATCCCGCATGACCGCTTCTCGAACGTGCGCATCGAGGTCGAGCTCGCCTTCGTGCTGGCCGAGCCGATCGAGGGCCCGGATGCCACGGTCTTCGATGTGCTTCGCGCCACCGAGTTCGTGGTTCCCGCCCTCGAGATCCTCTCCTCCCGCATCGAGCTGCAGGGGCGCACCATCGTCGACACCATCAGCGACAACGCGGCGCTCGGCGGCATGGTCTACGGCGGCAATCCGGTCGCCCCCGGCGAGGTCGACCTGCGCTGGGTGTCGGCGCTGCTCTACCGCAACGAGACCATCGAGGAATCCGGTGTGGCGGCCGCCGTGCTGAACCACCCCGCGAACGGCGTCGCCTGGCTCGCCGGCAAGCTCGCCTCCCACGGCGACCGCTTGGAGGCCGGCGAACTGGTGCTTGCCGGCTCGTTCACCCGGCCCCTCTGGGTCGAGAAGGGCGACACCGTGCTCGCCGACTACGGACCGTTGGGAACCATCGCATGCCGCTTCGCCTAGCCCGCACCCTTCGGCACCGTCTCGCCGACGCCGACCGCCCGCTCTACGGCATGTGGGCCTGCTCGGGCAGCCCGCTCGTCGCCGAGATCTGCGCCGGCAGCGGGCTGGATTGGCTTCTCATAGACATGGAGCACGCGCCGAACGGCCTCGAGTCCTCGCTCGCCCAACTGCACGCCGTCTCCGGCTACCCGGTGACTCCCGTCGTGCGGGTTCCGGCCGCGGATGCCGTCACCATCAAGCAGGTGCTCGACCTCGGTGCGCAGAGCATCCTCGTTCCGATGGTGTCGACGATCAACGAGGCCCGCGCACTCGTCGAGGCGGTGCGCTACCCTCCCCGCGGCCGCCGCGGTGTCGGCAGTGCACTCGCGCGGTCGGCGCGCTGGAATCGTGTCGAGAACTACCTGGCGGACGCCGACGACCACACGGCCCTGTTCGTGCAGATCGAGACGGTGGAGGGTGTGAGCGCCGCCGCCGAGATCGCCGCACTCGACGGCATCGACGGGGTCTTCGTCGGACCTTCCGACCTCGCGGCCTCGATGGGCCTGCTCGGCGAGCAGACGCATCCCGACGTGCGCGCCGCCGTGCGGGCCACGATCGACGCCGTGCGCTCCGCCGGAAAGCCCGTCGGAGTGAACGCGTTCGATCCCGGGGTTGCGCGGGAGTACGCAAGAGCCGGGGCCGCCTTCCTGTTGGTGGGGGCGGATGTCGCCCTCCTGGCCCGCGGCAGCGAACGGCTGGCCGCCGATTTCATCGGAGACGCCGCCGGCCGCGGGCCGGCGAGCTACTGAGCCCCTCCCACCCCGTTCTATAATCGAACGCGAGTCACCGGAGCCCGATGACCCGTCGGCGATCGGCCCCGGATCGGAGAAGCGCGTGAGCACTGGAGCCACAGAAGCCGCCTCCGCACCGCACTCGCAGACCCTCTCCCGTGGCATCCGGGTGCTCGAGATTCTCGCCGACGCTCGGCAGCCGCTCTCGATCGACGAAGTCGCCCAGCGCCTGGGGGTGCATCGATCGGTCGCCTACCGCTTGGTGCGCACGCTCGAAGAGCATCGGCTCACCGTTCGGGATGCGGCCGGCCGCATCACGCTCGGAGCACGACTGGCCGCCCTGGCAGCGGGCGTCGCCCACGACCTGCAGGCCGAGGCGCTGCCCGAACTGACGAGCGCCGCCAATGAGTTGGGCATGACCTGCTTTCTCGCGGTGCTCGACGGCGACGAGGTCGTGACGCTCACGAGCGTCGAACCGCGCCACGCGATCGCGTCGGTGGCGCAGCGCCCGGGAACCCGTCATTCCGTGGGCGTTGGCGCTCCGGGCAAGGTCGTGAGGGCACTGCTGCCAGCCGATCGCTGGCCGGCCGATCTCGACGGCGAGCGCCGCGCCGAGCTGGATGCGGTGCTCGGGAACGGCTTTGCCATCAGCCACGACGAGGTCATCCCGGGCCTGCGCTCCGTCGCGGTTCCGCTCAGGCTTCCGAGCGGGCAGCCGGCGGCCATCGCGGTGGTCTACGTCTCGAGCGAACGAAGCGATGCCGCCATCGCGGAACGCCTGAGCACCGCCTCGCGCGCGATCCGCGACGCCCTGGGCGGCTGACCCAAGCCCTCCGTTCTGCCCATCGGTCCCGGTCGGCCTCCGCTCAGTGCACCGCCGCCACGCGCGTGGCCAGGATCGGCGCGAAGAACGCGGCCAGCTCATCCGTCGCCGTAAGGGGCAGCACGTTGGCCACGTACTGGTCCGGCCGAACGATGACGACCGCCCCTTCACGATCGATACGGCGCACGGCGAAGACGTCGCGGTCGGGATCGGCGGCGAACACCTTCTCGAGGTCGATGAGTGCGAACGGCCCCACCCGTGGCCGGAACACCGCGGGAACGCTCGTGATATCGACCTCGGTGTGGGGCTGCTGATAGATCACCTTCACGTCGAACCAGGCATCCGGGTCGGCGCCTGCGGGCGTCGCCGCGAGGGGTGACGCCGAGTCATGCTCGAGCCATTCGGCCAGGTGGGCGACCGGGGAGTCCTCGCCGGCGCATGCGGCATCCGCGAACACGTAGATGCGCCAACGGCCGTCGGCGGTCGCGAGGTGTCCGAGGTGCACGTCGTTCCCATCGCAGACCCGACGAACGGGCTCCGAGCGGAAGCGTTTTCCGATCGGGAAGCCGGCCGCGCACTCCTGGTGCACCGGCACCCCCGTGATGAGAGAGGGGGCGTACTCCGTCATGAAGCCCGCGGGAAACTCTGCCGTGCGCACGTAGAAGTCCTCGAGCTCGGACGGGTCGTCGAGGTCCTCCGGCTTGGTGGCCATGAGGCTCGACCACTGCTTGTCGAAGTCGATGAGGTTCTGCGCGACCACCTGGCGCTCAGCGGAGTAGGTCGCCAGCAGCGACTCGGGACTCCGTCCCTCGAGCACGTGACCGAGCTTCCAGCCCAGGTTGAAGCCGTCCTGCAGCGACACGTTCATGCCCTGGCCCGCCTTGGCGCTGTGGGTGTGGCAGGCGTCGCCGGCGATGAAGACGCGCGGAGTGCGCGAGCCGGCCACCTCGACCGGAACATCATCGAATCGGTCGGTGAGCCGGTGCCCCACCTCGTACACGCTGTGCCAGGCGACATCCTTCACGTCGAGGGTGTACGGATGCAGAATCTCGTTCGCCCGGGCGATGATCTGCTCGATGGGCGTGGAGCGCACGGCGCGGGAGTCGGCCTCGCCGACCTCGCCGAGATCGACGTACATGCGGAAGAGGTAGCCCCCCTCGCGGGGGATGAGCAGGATGTTGCCCGCCTCCGACTGGATGGAGCACTTCGTGCGGATGTCGGGGAAGTCGGTGACGGCCAGCACGTCCATGACGCCCCACGCGTGGTTGGCCTGATCGCCTTCCATGTGACAGCCGATCGCCGCCCGCACGCGGCTGCGCGCGCCATCCGCGCCGAGCACGTACTTCGCGCGCACCGTGCGCTGCTCCCCCTCTCGCGGACCCGACGTGTGCGACAGGGTGACCGTGACCGGGTACTCCCCCTCGTCAGCGATCTCGAGCCCCTCGAACTGCAGTCCGTAGTCGGGTCGCACGCGAGCCGGCGAGTGCGCGGCGAACTCCGCGAAGTAATCCAGCACGCGCGCCTGGTTGACGAGAAGGTGCGGGAACTCGCTGATGCCGCTCGGATCGTCGACGGCCCGCGTGGCCCGAACGATGCGCGCGGGATCGGCGGGATCCGGCTTCCAGAAGGCCATCTCGGTGATGCGGTACGCCTCTGCGACGATGCGCTCCGCGAACCCGAACGCCTGGAACGTCTCGACACTGCGCGCCTGGATGCCGTCGGCCTGCCCGATCTCCAACCGGCCGGGGCGGCGCTCGACGATGCGCGTGGTCACGGTGGGGAACTGAGCGAGCTGAGCGGCGGCGATCATCCCCGCCGGTCCGGAGCCGACGATGAGCACGTCGACCGCATCCGGAAGCTCAGCGGGCCGGTCGACGCCGACGCCGGCCGCCGGCTGGATGCGCGGGTCTCCCGAGACATAGCCGTGGTGGTGAAACTGCACTGGTGCTCCTCACATCATTGTGATGGCCGTTCGATAATCGAACGAGGAATTCTCATACCGCTCACTCGATGATAGAAGACCGCCTTTTCCGGAGCAACCACGCGGTCTAAGCTGTCGCTGTCCGCCCTCGAGGCGATGCTCGAAAAAAGGGCACGAAGCGGCCGGATGCGGCGCGCGAGACACATACGGACTCTCCTCCGTCGTCTCGAAAGGCTTCGCCATGCCCTCCGTCTCCACCCACGTCGCCGACACCCTCTCGCGCCACGTCGACCACGTCTTCGGCGTCATGGGCAACGGCAACGCCTACTTCATCGACGCCCTCGAGCGCAGCGGGTCCGTGCAGTACACCGCCGTGCGGCACGAGGCGGGCGCGGTCGTCGCCGCCGACGCCTACCACCGCGCCTCGGGGCGTCTCGCCGCCGCGACCGCGACCTACGGCGCCGGTTTCACGAACACGCTGACCGCCCTCGCCGAGGCCGTGCAGGCGCACGTGCCCCTCATCCTCGTCGTCGGCGACGAACCGACCTCGGGCCCGCGGCCGTGGGACGTCGACCAGATCGCCCTGGCCTCGGCCGTGGGCGCCCGAACGTACACGGTGGGGCGAGCCGACGCCGCGGCCACGACCGCGATCGCCGTCGAGCACGCGCTCACCTACCGGGTGCCCACCGTGCTCGCCATCCCCTACGACGTGGCGACACGCGAAGCCGGGCCGGTGCCGGATGCGGTTCCGCTCGCCCTTCCGGCACCGATCGGGCCCGCCGGACCGTTCTCCCGAGCCGCGGTCGCCGATGCCGCAGCCGCCCTGGCCTCCGCGCGCCGGCCGGTGCTGCTGGCGGGCCGCGGCGCGTGGCTCGCCTCGGCCGGGGAGGCGCTCGGCGAACTCGCCACCGCCGTCGGCGCACTCACCACCTCGACGGCCCTCGGGCGGGGCGTGTTCCCCGACGAGCGGTACGACCTCGGCGTCGCCGGCGGTTTCGGTGCCGAAGCGGCGATGGAGACGGTGCGCGAAGCCGATGTCGCGGTCGTCTTCGGCGCCTCCCTCAACCAGTTCACCATGCGCTTCGGCGACCTCTTCGCGCCGGGCACCCGGGTCATCCAGGTGGACACCGCGCCGGCTGCCACGCATCCGCATGTCGGCTCCTATATACGTGGCGACGCCGGCGTGGTCGCCGAGTTGCTCGTCGACGAGCTCCGCACGCTCGACGCCTCGCCCTCGGGATGGCGCGAGTCGCTCGACGTCGCGGCCCTGCGCGAGCGCCCACTCGGCGACGGCCTCGCACCCGACGGGCGCCTCGACCCACGCAGCGCTGCTGCCCGGATCGCGGCGCTGCTCCCCTCCGACCGTGTGGTCATCTCCGATGGCGGCCATTTCATCGGCTGGGCGAACATGTACTGGCCGGTCGCCTCTCCCGACCGGATGCTGATGGTCGGCACCGCCTACCAGTCCATCGGTCTCGGCTTCCCGAGTGTCGCGGGCGCCGCACTCGCGCATCCGGAGTCGATCATCGTGCTCACGACCGGAGACGGCGGCGGCCTCATGGCACTCGCCGACCTCGAGACCGCGGTTCGCGTTGCCGCGGGGCGCGGCATCGCCGTGGTCTGGAATGACGCGGCCTACGGGGCCGAGGTCCACCTCTACGGGCTGAAGGGCCTCGCGCAGGAACCGATGCGCATCCCCGAGGTGGACTTCGCCGCCCTCGCCGTCGCGGTGGGTGCTCAGGGGGTTGTCGTACGCACGCCGGCCGACCTGGACGTCGTCGCCGACTGGGCGGCTCGGCTCCCGAGCGAGCGCCCGTTCCTCCTGCTCGACCTGCGGGTCTCGGGCGCCGTGATCGCGCCGTACCAGGAGGAGATCATCCGCATCAACAGCTGAGGCCGGCCTGCACGGCCGCTGCCCGCTCGGGTGAGCTCATGCTGTCGAAGAGCACGTCGAGCGCCGACGCGAGATGGTCGGTGCTTCCCGTCGACCACATGACGATGACGCCGCCCTGAATACCGGCGAGCAGCGCTGCCGCGAGGTAGTCGGCGTCGCGGTCGGCGCTCATCGATCCCGATCGCTGCATCGAGCGGATGCCGGTGGCCAGGTGCTCCTGCCACTGCGAGAGCAGGGCGCGGGTGACCTCTCTCGCACCGGGGGTGCGTCCGAGTTGACCGATGAGCGAGTTCAGCGGGCACGCCGTGCCCTGCGCCCGATAGCGCTCGAGGAGCGCGGCTCGCCAGCTGTCCCATGCCGCCCACGTGGTGAGGTTATCGAGGTGCGGTTGCTGGTCGGCCAACACGCGGTTCGCCTCGGAACGCATGACGGCGAGCAGCAGCTCGTCTTTGCCACCGGGAAAGTAGTGGAAGAGCTGACCCTTGCTCGTGCGCGTGGCCGCCAGTACGTCGTCGAGGGTCATCTCCTCGAACTCCGTCTCGCGAAGGTGGCTCGCTGCGCCCTCGATGATCCGCTGCCGGGTCGCCGCACCCTTGCTCGTCAGTGCCATGCTTTGAGAATACCCCGCGATTGGACTTGCTAGTCCAGAAATGCGCTCCTAATGTCGCCGTCATGACTCAGAGATTGAACGGAAAGACCGCCCTCGTCACCGGCTCCACGAGCAACATCGGACGCGCGATCGCGAGTGCCTTCGCGAGAGAAGGTGCGCACGTGATCGTCTCCGGCCGCAATTCCGTGCGCGGCGAGGACGTCGTCGCCTCCATCCGCGACCGGGGCGGCCGGGCGGACTTCGCACGCGCCGACCTCGATGGCTCACCGCAGGAGAGTCGGCTGCTCGCGGAGAAGGCGCTCGCGCTGCTCGGCGGACGCGTCGACATCCTCGTCAACAACGCCGGCGTCTATCCGCCGCACTCGACTCAGAGCGCGAACGGCGAGCTGTTCGACCGCATCTTCGGGGTTAACGTCAAAGCGCCGTTCTTCCTGACGCAGGCCCTCGCGCCAGCGATGATCGAGGCCGGCGGCGGAACCGTGATCAACCTCGGCTCGTGGATCACCCGTCGCGGCCTGCCCTCGAGCGCCCTTTACAGCGCGTCGAAGGGGGCGATCGAGACTCTCACCCGCGCCTGGGCCGCCGAGTTCGGTGCCCGCGGGGTTCGGGTGAACGCCATCTCACCGGGCGTGATCCGACCACCGGAGACCGACGGCGGGGCCGAGTTCGCCGGCGAGGCCCTGATGTCGGGCACCCCGGCCGGCACCGCCGGGCATCCGTCCGCGATCGCGGCTGCGGCGGTCTATCTGGCCTCCGATGACGCGTCGTTCGTGCACGGAACCGTCATCGACGTCGACGGTGGCCGACAGGGCGTGCACCTGACCCTGCCGAGCGCCGCCTGAGCCGGTCGCCGGTCGGCGTGCATCAACGACCGGGAGTCTGGCGCGATCTCACGTGACCTGAGTGATTCTCAGGAGTATCGTGAGGCGCGTGACGGGGGTCCACGGTCGCGAGAATGACATTCGGCTCGGCATGGTTGCCCGGGGCGCAGTCCGATGACCAGCCAATGCGCGCTGGCCGCGACCGGGTCGACCGGCGGCGTGCTGCTGATGATTGCGGCGGTGGTGCTCGCGATCGGTGCGGGGCTCGTCATCTTGGGCCGCGGACGCTCCCACGCGAACACCGTGGCCGTCGGAGCTGTGCTGCTGGTCCTCTTGGGCACGGCGCAGTTCGCAGCAGCACCCAGTGCATCCGCCGCCGAACCCTGCGCGCAGTCGGCGACGCCCGACGCTCCCCCTGCGCCCGCACCTACCCCCACCCCAACCCCGACACCTCCGCCGGCGACACCGACGATCTCCACGATCGCCACGGATGCGGCTGACGGCGACAAGACGCTTCCCGCCGTAGGTGGCACGATCATCGACACGGTCCAATACGCCGGCCTCGTCGTCGGTCGGCTCTATCGGCTCGACGGCGTGCTGCTGAACGCGGCGACCGGCGTCAGCGTCGGCATAACGGCCACGACCTCGTTCACGCCAACAGTGGCCGACGGCGTTACGACAGTCGAGTTCACGGTAGGCCCCGGTTTCGCTGGGCTGGATCTCGTGGTGTCGGAGATCTTGTACGACGGCGATACGGTCATCGCCCGAGAGGATGCGCCCGACGACGTCGAGCAGACCATTCACGTCGCACTCCCGCCACCGCCACTGCCCACAGTGACCACATCGGCCGTCGACGCCGCCGACGGCGATCGAACCCTGCCGACGGGAGGCGGCACGATCACCGACACGATCGCGTTCACCGGACTGACCGCTGGCCGGTCGTACACGCTCGTCGGAGTCCTCATGGACAAGGCGACCGGCTCGAGCACAGGCATCACCTCCACCCGCGTCTTCACGGCAGCCGCGCCAGCCGGAACGACGACGAACACGTTCATCGTGCCCGCCGGGTACGACGGGAAGGATCTCGTCGTCTTCGAGACGATTCTGGATGGCGCAACGGTCGTCGCCCAGCACACCGATTTCAACGATGCGAACCAGACGATCCACTTCAACACCACTCCACCACCCGCTGTCATCAGCACGTCGGCGGTCGACCAGGCCGACGGGGATCGAGTGCTCAGCTATAACGGGGGCATGATCACCGATACGGTCACCTTCTCGAACCTGACGCCCGGAGCAACGTACGAACTCGCCGGAGAGTTGATGGACCAGTCAACCGGTGGTGGCACGGGAATCGTGGCGACCCGAACGTTCACGCCGGTCGCGCCGGCCGGAACCATCACGATCGACTTCACGGTGCCGGCCTCGTTAGCGGGTGAGACACTCGTGGTGTTTCAGAAGGTCCGTCTGAACGGAGTCGAGGTCGCCACGGAGATGAACCTGAATGATCCGCTGCAGACGATCACCGTCGAGAACCCGCCGATCGGCTGATCGGTCCTTCTCAGTCGTCTGGAAGGGCAACGCTCACGAGCCGAGCCGCCGTACCGGCCTCGACCGGAAGCCTGCTGAGGGCGCGGAAGATCAGCGCCCCCACGAGAGCCTCGCCGATCTCCTGGATCGGGGCATCGCGACGCAGGTCGCCGTCGGCGATGGCTCGCTCGAGCCGCTCCGACAGTGACGACGCGACGCCGAGGCTGTCGTAGAGGCGTCGGCCGACGTCGGCGTGCTCCGCGGCGGCGGCGATGAGCGAGCGGATGAGCGCCTCACCAAGAGGCTGATCGAGCAGTTCGAGAATCTCGTCGAGCCAGGCCGTCAGGTCGGCACGGATGTCGCCGGTGCTCGGGGGCTCGAAGCGGTCGGGGAGCAGCAGCCCCTCGAGCAGGCAGTCCGCCACGAGGGCACCCTTCGAGGCCCACCAGCGGTAGATCGTCTGCTTTCCGACACCGGCTTCGGCCGCGACTCCCTCGATCGTGAGGTGGTCGTATCCCGCCGCCGCGAACAGGCGCGCCGTCGCCTCGAGAATCGCTCGCCGGGCCGCTTCGCTGCGCACCGGTCCTCGTCGCTGGTCGGACATGCTCACATTGTATTCACAATAACGAGACGAACCGTTCCGTATTATTGCGTTGAGGCTTCGAGAGGACCAAGGCAATGGCTGAGCTGCTTTATCGGTTGGGCAAGTTCGCGGCGCGGCGCGCGTGGACCGTCATCGGGGCATGGGTGCTCGTGATCGCCATCGCGGCCGTCGGGTTCGCCGTCGGCTTCAAGGGACTGACGACCAGTTTCGACATCCCCGGTACCGCATCCGGCGCCGTCATCGAAGAACTCCAGAAGAAGCTCCCCGACTTCAGCGGTGCCTCGGGCACGGTCGTCTACCAGACCACCGACGGCTCGCCCTTCACCGACGAGCAGAAGAGCGAGATCAGCACTCTCGTCGACGACGCCTCCGACCTGCCCGACGTGGCGAAGGTCGTCGACCCCTTCGACACCGAGGCGCAGCGCGCCGGCCAGCAGCAGCAGCTCGCCGACGGCACCCAGAAGATCACCGACGGGAAGGCACAGCTGGATACCGGTCAGGCCCAGCTCGACGCCGGCCAGAGCCAGCTGAACGCCGGCAAGGCCCAGCTGGATGCCGCCCGCCAGCAGGCCGAGGCCGCCGGCGCATCTGCGGCGCAGCTCTCCGCCCTCGACGCCCAGCAGGCCCAGCTCGACGCCCAGCAGGCCCAGCTGACCCAGCAACAGGCGAGCATCGACGCCTCGAAGAAGGAGCTCGCCACCCAGAGCACCAAGGTGGAACTGGGCTCGAAGCTGCTCGCCCTCTCTGACGGCATCCAGGTCGTCTCGAAAGACGGATCGACCGCCCTCGTCAACATCGCGTTCACGAAGCCGCGCCTCGAGCTGTCCGAGGAGTCGAAGCAAGCCGCGGTCGAGCACTTCGAGTCGACGCCCATCGACGGCGTCGAGGTCTCGTTCTCGACCGACATCGCTCAGAGCGTTCCCGCGATCGTGGGAGTCGGCGAGCTCGTCGGCGTCATCATCGCCGCCATCGTGCTGCTCGTGATGCTGGGCTCTGTCATCGCGGCGGCGCTGCCCCTCGTCACCGCCCTCGTGGGTGTCGCCATCGGCGCGCTCGGCGCGCTGGCCTTCTCAGGTGTCGTTCAGATGGCATCCGTCACCCCGGTTCTCGGCATCATGCTCGGGCTCGCCGTGGGCATCGACTACTCCCTGTTCATCATCAACCGGCACCGCAAGCAGTTGCTGCAGGGTGCCGAGGTTCGGGAGTCGGTCGGCCTGGCCAATGGCACCGCGGGCAATGCCGTCGTCTTCGCGGGGACCACCGTGATCGTGGCGCTTGTCGCGCTCAACGTGACGGGCGTGCCCTTCCTCGGGCTCATGGGAACGGTCGGCGGCATCAGCGTGGCCATCGCCGTGCTCATCGCCGTCACCCTCACGCCGGCTATCCTCGGCAAGCTCGGCACCCGCATCCTGAGCCGCCGCGCCCGAGCGCGCATCGGCCAGGAGCACCACGAAGACACCAAGGCCAAGCCCATGAAGACGTGGCGGGCCATCGTGACGGTGCTCGCCGCATCCGCCGCGCTGCTGATCGTGGCCATGCCCGCTCTCTCGATGCGTGTCGGCCTGCCCGACGGATCGTCGGAGCCGGTCGAATCGACCACCTACACGGCCTTCACGACGACCGAGCAGGAGTTCGGCGCGGGCGCGACCGGTCCGCTGCTCGTGACCGCGAAGCTGCCCGCCGGACTCGACGACGATTCCGTGTTGCAGGCGCAGGCGGACGTCGCCACGGCACTCTCCGACCAGAAGGACGTCGCGGCGGTCGCGCCGATCGCCGTCTCCGACGACAAGCGGCTGGCGGCATTCCAGGTCGTGCCGAAGCACGGTCCAAACAGCGTCTCGACCGAGAACCTCGTGGTCGACCTGCGCAACCTCGAGCCCATCGACGGCGACATCACCCTCGGTGTCGCCGGCCAGGCCGCGATCAACATCGACATCTCGGCGAACCTCGCCGCCGTGCTGCCGCTCTACCTGACCGTCGTGGTCGGGCTCTCGTTGCTCATCATGATCCTCGTGTTCCGTTCGCTGCTGGTTCCGATCATCGCCACGGGCGGGTTCATCCTGTCGCTGTTCGCGACCTTCGGCGCCATCGTCGCCGTGTTCCAGTGGGGCTGGGGAGCTGATGCGCTCGGCATCCACACCGGTCCGATCCTGAGCTTCCTGCCGGTGATCCTCGTCGGCATCCTGTTCGGCCTCGCGATGGACTACCAGCTCTTCCTCGCATCCGGCATGCGGGAGGCCTACGCGCACGGAGCGCCGGCACGTCTGGCGGTGGCCCGCGGCGTGCGGGCGGGCCGCTCGGTCGTCACAGCGGCGGGCCTCATCATGGTCTCCGTCTTCGGTGGCTTCATCTTCTCGGAGTCGACCATGATCCGCTCGATCGGCTTCGGCCTCGCCTTCGGCGTGCTCGTGGACGCGTTCGTCGTGCGGATGCTGCTCATGCCCGCGCTCATGCACCTGCTGGGGAACACGGCCTGGTGGATTCCGCGCTGGCTCGACAAGGCCATGCCGAACGTCGACGTGGAGGGCTCTGCGCTGGAGCGCCGCCACCACGCCCCCGATCCGGTCGCAGCGACCGAGCCGGAGTCCGTGGGGGCCACCGCCCACGGTTGAGCCCGGCGGCTTCGGCCGACGCGGTTGCGGGCTCCCGAGTCCGCAGATTCGGTGGGTGCTGGCATGGCGAGCCCGCAGATTGGGTGGGTGCGGCATTGCAAACCCGCAGAAATGGCGGGTGAGTCAGCGCGTGCACCCACAATTCCTGCGTTCTCGCCGCTGAGGAAGCCGAGCCCGCAGAATCCGTGAGTGATGCGAACCCGCAGAAGTGGCGGGTGGGTCCGCGCGCTTGCACCCACCATTTCTGCGTTGTCGCCGGTGGGGATGCCGACCCCGCAGAATCGGCGGGTGCTCCTCTGCGAGTCCGCAGATGTGGTGGTGCTGGTTGCCGAGCCCGCAGATTCGGTGGGTGGGTCAACGCGTGCACCCACAATTCCTGCGTTCTCAGCGCTGCGGATGCCGAGCCTGCAGAACGGCGGGTGCTCCTCCGCGAGTCCGCAGATGTGGTGGTGCTGGTCTGCGAGCCCGCAGATTCGGTGGGTGCGGTGGCACTTGCACCCACGATTTCTGAGGGCTCGTTGCGACCCGACGCCGAGTCCGCAGAATCGGTGGGTCGCGCAGCGGGCCGCATCGGAAACACGCAATTTACGTGGGAGATATCCAGTAGCAACGGGTCACGCGGACGATGGTGACGTGAGCCTGTCAACTGACAGGTATCGGTCCGACCGCGGAAGGCTTGCCATGAGCACCCACGAACCATCCCGGCTCCACTCATCTGCACCGACGGCCTCCCCCGAGCTCGCAGTGCCCGCCTATGTTCAGGAACTCCACCGCGGCGTGGGCTCCTTCTCGTCGTTCGCCGCGGGGTTTTCGTTCGTGTCGATCCTGACGACCGTCTTCCAGTTGTTCGGACTTGGGTTCGGCATCGGCGGCGCCGCGTTCTTCTGGACCTGGCCGCTCGTCTTCGTCGGCCAGTTGCTCGTCGCGCTCAACTTCGCCCAGCTCGCCGCGAGCTGGCCCATCTCGGGAGCGATCTTCCAGTGGGCGAGCCGCTTGGCCGGCACGACCTTCGGCTGGTTCACCGGCTGGGTCATGATCATCGCCCAGATCCTCACCGTCGCCGTCGCCGCCATCGCGCTGCAAGCGGTGCTTCCCTCCATCTGGGACGGCTTCCAGATCATCGGCGGCCCGACGGCGGATGCGACCCTCACATCCGACACCGGCGCACGCAATGCCGTCGTTCTCGGCGTCGCGCTGCTCGCCATCACGACGGTCATCAACATCCTGAGCGTGCGCCTCATGGCACTCGTGACGAGCACGGGCGTGCTCATCGAGATCATCGGCGTCGTCGTGCTCATCGTCGCCCTCTTCCTGCTCCCGGAGCGCAGCCCCTCAGTGGTGTTCACGACGGAGGGCTCCGCTCCCACCGACGACCCCTACATCTGGGCCTGGCTGGCGTCGTCGCTCATGGCGGCCTACGTGCTCGTCGGATTCGACTCGGCCGGCGAGCTCGCGGAGGAGACCCACGCGCCTCGCAAGACCATCTCGAAGACCATCGTTCGCGCCGTCGTCGTCTCCGGACTCGGCGGCGGCCTGCTCATCCTCGCGACCCTCGTCTCCGCTCCGAGCCTGAGCGACGGCAACCTCGCCTCGGGCGGCATGGCCTACGTGCTCACCGAGCGCCTCGGACCCACCTTCGGCCGCCTCCTGCTCGCGACGGTCGCCGTCGCGGTACTCGCCTGCACGCTCGCCGTGCAGACCTCCGGTTCGCGGATGGTGTACTCCATGGCGCGGGAACGCTCGCTCCCCTTCTGGCGCACCTTGGCTCGGGTCTCGCCCCGAACCGGTACCCCGGTGGCAGCCAGCATCGTGGTGGGAGTGGGCGCCGCCCTCGCCCTCGCAATCAACTTCGGCCAGGCGGCGATCTTCACCGCCCTCTCGAGTCTCTGCATCGCCATGCTGTACTTGGCCTACCTCGGGGTGACGGTCCCGCTGCTGGTGCGACGCATCCGGAATCGTACGACCGGCTTTCCCGGCGGTGTCGATGAAGACGGCAAGCCGCTGTTCTCGCTCGGCCGCTGGGGGATCCCCATCAACGCCGTCGCGGTCGCCTACCAGATCGGCATGGTCATCAACCTGGCCTGGCCCCGGCCCGAGATCTACGACCTCACCGGCGGTACGTGGTGGCTGCAGTGGAGCGCGCTGCTCTTCATCGCGGCGACGATCGGCATCGGGGTGCTCGTGCACCTCCGCAACCGAGCGCGCGACGGGGCCATCACGCTGCGCCACCTGCCCGTGACGGCCGACATCCCGCTCGTGCCCGAGAACGTCCGCACCGCCTCCTGAGAGAAAGCGACGGCACGATGCCTTCGACTACGCAGTTCCATACGACAGACAGTGTGCTCGCCGCGCGGGAGGATGCCCGCGCTCGCGCGGCGCTGACCGCCGAGTACATGCCGTACCGGCCGGCCGCCACCTCGCCGTTCATCCCCGCGGGCGTTGCCCCCGACGACCTCGTATGGGCGGAGACCGTCGCCCCGGGCGGCTACACCTCCAAGGTGCTCGCCCGTGGAACGCGGCTGCGACTCGACGACCCGACGGGCGAGGCTTCGGCGAACCTCCTGCTTTACAACGCCGACCAACCGTGGGAGCGCATCAACGTCGCCGACACCGTCAAGATCCCCTGGCAGGCCTACCTGGGTACGGGGCATCCGCTGCTCTCCGGGGACGGTCGCGTGCTGGCCACCCTCATCGAGGACTCCTCCGGCCACCACGACGCCTTCTGCGGCACGACGACGGATGCGTTCAACGAGCGCAAATACGGCACGGCCGAACCGTTCGGCCCGGCACCGTCGGGTCGTTCGCTCTTCACGCTCGCCTCCGCCAAGCACGGCCTCTCCCCTCGCGACCTGCCGCCGAGCGTCTCCTTCTTCCAGGGCGTGCGCGTGGAAGACGATGGGCAGCTCACCTTCCAGGGCGGCGCCGGTGCGGGCACCCACGTCACACTCGTCGCCGAAATGCCGCTGCTCGTGCTGCTCGCCAACGTGCCGCATCCGCTCGACCCTCGCCGCGACTATGTCGTCGGCCCGCTGCGGGTGCATGCCTGGCGCGGCCTGCCGACCTCGCGCGAGTCTGCGGCGACGCCCGAACTCGACCGGGCCTACCTCAACACGATCGACTACGCGGAGGCGCGAGCACTGTGAGCACGACCATCAGCACCCCCGCCGCCGAAACCCCGACGACGAGCACCCCAGGGACCGCCGAAACCCCGACGACCTCCTTCACCACAGCCCGGGGCACTTTCGCGTCGACCGTCGTCGGCGGCGAGCGCTTCGGCCCCGACACGGTGTTGGATGCGAGCGGTCCGCTCGTGGCCGGCACGGTCACGCGCGATGACGACGTTCCCGCCCTCGCGCCCTGGTCTGCGCTCGTACGCGCGGGTCAAGTGCTCACGATCGTCGACGTCGGAGGCAACCAGTCCGCCGACTGCATCATCTACCGGGCAGCCGACACCGACGAGCGCTACTCGGTACCCGACACCCTCGCCTGGCAGGGCAACGCCTACATCCGCACCGGGTCCGTGCTTCGCTCCAACCTCGGCTCCCCTCTCATGACGGTGGTCGCCACCGAGATCGAGCGCCACGACACCATCGGCGGGGCCTGCTCCAAGGAATCGAACACCCTGCGCTACGGAATGCACACCGAGTACCAGCACGCCTGCCGCGAGAACTTTCTCGCCGAAGCCTCCCGCCACGGACTCGGCGCACGCGATCTCGTGTCGAACCTCAACTGGTTCATGAACGTCCCGGTCGAGGCGGATGGATCACTCGGCATCGTGGACGGCATGTCGGCTCCGGGAAAACGGGTGGCCGTGCGCGCCGAGGTCGACGTGCTCGTCATCGTCTCGAACTGCCCGCAGATGAACAATCCCTGCAACGACTTCAACCCGACACCGCTGCGCATGATCATCACCGAACCGGATGCGCAGCCGACGACCGGATCGGCCCTCTGATGGCAGCGGGATTCGAAACGCTCCTCATCGCAAACCGCGGCGAGATCGCACGCCGCATCATCCGTTCGGCACGGAAGCTGGGAGTGCGCACCGTCGCCGTCTATTCCGACGCCGACCGCGCCGCGCCGCACGTGCGAGAGGCCGACGAGGCGGTCCGGCTCGGGCCGGCGCCCGCCCGCGACTCCTATCTCGATATCGACGCCATCATCGAGGCGTCGCTGCGACTCGGCGTCGGAGCGATCCATCCCGGCTACGGCTTCCTGTCGGAGAACCTCGAGTTCGCCCGCCGCATCGAGGCCGAGGGCATCCGTTTCGTGGGGCCGACGGCCGACCAGATCGCCGCCTTCGGCGAGAAGCACACCGCGAGAGAGCTCGCCGCGAAGGCGGGCGTTCCCATGCTCGCCGGCACCGGGCTGCTCGGCTCCGCCGACGAGGCCGTCGCAGAAGCACAACGCATCGGCCTTCCCGTCATGCTCAAGGCCACCGGGGGTGGAGGCGGCATCGGCATGCAGGCCTGCACGACGCCCGAGGAGGTGCACGACGCCTTCGAGCGCGTGGCCCGGCTCGGTTCGAAGAACTTCGGCTCCGACGGCGTCTTCCTCGAGCGCCTCGTGCGCCCGGCTCGGCACGTCGAGGTGCAGCTCTTCGGCGCCGGCGACGGGCGCGTCGCCGTCATCGGCGACCGCGACTGCTCGCTGCAGCGTCGCAACCAGAAGGTCATCGAAGAGGCTCCGGCTCCCGCCCTTCCTGACCGGGTGCGTCGAGAGCTGCACGAATCCGCGCGGGCCCTCGCGGCATCCGTCGGCTATCGCTCGGCGGGAACCGTCGAGTTCGTCTACGACCCTCTGCGCGAGGAGGCCTCCTTCCTCGAGGTCAACACGCGCCTGCAGGTGGAGCATCCGGTGACCGAGGAGGTCTACGGCGTCGACCTCGTCGAGGCGATGCTGCGCTTGGCACGCGACGGTGCCGACGGCATCGACGAGGTCGATCCGGGCTTCTTCAGCCGCACCTTCGAACCCAGTGGCCACGCGTTCGAGGCGCGCGTCTACGCGGAAGACCCAGCGAAGAACGGCCTGCCCAGTTCCGGCCTCGTGACGCAGGCCGTCTTCCCCGGTTTCGGATCCCCCGCTCTCGGCGGCGTGCGGGTCGACGGCTGGATCGAGACGGGCCTCGAGGTCTCCGCTCACTACGACCCCATGCTCGCCAAGGTCATCGCAGCCGGCCCGAGTCGCGACAGCGCGCTCGACCTGCTGCAGGAGGGACTCGCCGCCAGCCGCGTGGACGGCGTCGTGACCAACCTCGGCCTTCTGCGGTCGCTGCCGGATGCGATCGACCTGCGAGCCGCCGTGCACTCCACGTCGACGCTCGACGTCACGACAGATCCCGAACCACGCATCGACGTGATCGAGGCCGGTGCGATGACGACCGTGCAAGACATCCCGGGGCGTACCGGCTACTGGCAGATCGGCGTACCGCCGAGCGGGCCCATGGATGCGGCGTCGCTCACCGAGGCGAATCTCGCCGTGGGCAACCCCGCCGGGGCACCCGGCCTCGAGATCACGGCGACGGGTCCGACCCTGCGGTTTTCCAGCCCCGTGCTTCTCGCGCTCACCGGCGCCCCCGTTTCCGCGACCCTCGACGGCGTCGAGGTGCCGCTGTGGGAGCCCGTCGAGGCGCCGGCGGGTTCGACCCTCGTCATCGGCACGATTGCCGGGCCGGGTCTGCGCAGCTACCTCGCCGTGCGCGGAGGACTCGACGTGCCTCTCTACCTGGGCAGCGCCTCCACCTTCACCCTGGGAGGCTTCGGAGGCCACGGGGGGCGGGCCCTCCTGCCCGGTGATGTGCTGCGCCCCGGCTCATCGGATTCCGATGCGGAGCATCCCGCCTTCCCAGCAGGCACCCGCCTCGGACTCGTCGGCGGCGCCACCCCGCACGACCGGCGGCCGGCGCTCACGTCCACGTGGCAGGTCGGCGTCACGGAGGGCCCGCATGCGGCGCCCGACTTTTTCACGCGCGCCGACATGGATGCCTTCTACGGCGCCGACTACGAAGTGCACTACAACTCCGCCCGCACGGGCGTGCGCTTGCTCGGCCCGCGGCCTGCCTGGGCGCGCAGCGATGGCGGCGAAGCGGGACTGCATCCGTCGAACATCCACGACAACCCGTACGCGATCGGCGCCATCGACTTCACGGGCGACACTCCGATCATCCTCGGTCCCGACGGACCGAGCCTCGGCGGCTTCGTCTGCCCCGCGGTCGTGGCGAGCGGCGAGCTCTGGAAGCTCGGGCAACTGCGCCCCGGCGACACCGTGCGCTTCGTCCCCGTGCGCGAAGCCGAGGCGGCTGGCCTTCTGCACGAGCGTTCCTCGTTCACGGTTCGCACGTCGGGAGGCGACGGCGATGACGGCGTGATCGCACGGCTCGACGCATCCGACGACCGGCCCTCGGTGACCTACCGTCGCGACGGCGACGAGAACCTGCTCGTCGAGTACGGCGACCTCACCCTCGACCTCGGCCTGCGGATGCGCGTGCACGCGCTCATGACGAAGCTCGGTGAGGCGACCCCGCTCGGCGTGCGGGAGCTGACGCCGGGCATCCGTTCGCTGCAGATCCACACCGACGCCTCGGAACTGCGGGCCACTCGACTGGCCGGGCTGCTGCAGGAACTGGAGTCGGAGATTCCGGCGACGCACGAACTCGTCGTGCCATCGCGCACCGTGCGCCTGCCGCTGTCGTGGGACGACCCGGCGACGCACCTAGCGATCGAGCGCTACATGAACGGCGTGCGCAGCGACGCCCCGTGGACCCCGTCGAACATCGAGTTCATCCGTCGCATCAACGGCCTCGAGTCGGTGGATGACGTCTTCCGCACCGTCTTCGACGCCAGCTACCTCGTGCTCGGCTTGGGCGACGTCTACCTCGGCGCTCCGGTCGCGACGCCGCTCGACCCGCGTCACCGCCTGGTCACCACAAAGTACAACCCGGCCCGCACGTGGACCGCGGAGAATTCCGTGGGCATTGGAGGCGCCTACCTCTGCATCTATGGCATGGAGGGTCCCGGCGGCTACCAGTTCGTCGGACGCACCGTGCAGGTGTGGAATCGGTTCCGCCGCGGAGGTCTGTTCACCGAGAACCCGTGGGCGCTGCGCTTCTTCGACCGCATCGAGTGGTACCCGGTGTCGGCAGACGAATTGCTCGAGCTGCGAGCCGAGACGGATGCGGGGCGCGGCGAGTTCGAAACGCACGAGGGCACGTTCGCGATCGCCGACTACGAGCGTTTCCTCGCCGAGAACGCCGAGTCCATCGCCGACTTCCGGGCCATCCAGGCTCGGGCGTTCTCCGAGGAGAAGGAGCGCTGGCACGCCTCGGGCGAGTTCGATGTCAAGATCGAGGTCAAGGATGCGGCGCCGACACTCGCGGTGACGGTACCCGATGGAACCACTCCGGTCGCCGCATCCTTCACGTCGACGGTCTGGCAGATCGCCGTGCAGCCGGGAGCGCGGGTGTCGGCCGGCGACAAGATCATCGCCGTCGAAGCGATGAAGATGGAGTCGGCCGTGGTGGCGCCGCACGACGGCGTGGTCGTCGAGGTGTTCGTGAACCCCGGCGACCAGGTCGCTCCCGGCCAGGTGCTGCTCGCGATCGGAGCGCACTGATGGGCGGCGAGAACACGGCGCTGGTCGCCGCGACGGAAGCAGGCACGGAGTCGCGAGTAGGCACAGAGACGGAAGTAGGCACCGCGGTGAACCGCATCCGCGCCGCCTACCGCCGCATCCGGGCGGTCGATCGACCCGAGATCTGGATCACCCTGCGCGACGAGGCCGAGGCCATCGCCGAGGCGCGAGCGATGGATGCGCGCCTCGCCCGGGGCGAGTACCTGCCACTGGCGGGCCTGGTCGCCGCCGTGAAGGACAACATCGACGTGGGCGGACTGCCGACAACCGCGGCCGCCGCCAGCTATTCCTACACTCCCGACGTCGACGCCACGGCGACCGCGCGGCTGCGTGCTGCGGGGGCCATGATCATCGGCAAGACCAACCTCGACCAGTTCGCGACCGGACTCGTCGGCACCCGCAGCCCGTACGGGGCAGTGCGGAACGCCTGGGATCCGGCCCGCATCTCCGGGGGCTCGAGCTCGGGCTCGGCCGTCGCCGTGGCACTCGGGATCGTCGACCTCGCCCTCGGAACGGACACGGCCGGATCGGGTCGGGTGCCCGCGGCCCTCAACGGCATCGTCGGCGTCAAGCCGACGCGTGGCCTCATCCCGGCCACCGGTGTCGTGCCCGCCTGCCGCACGCTCGACTGCGTCACCGTCTTCGCGCGCGACCTCGCCTTGGCCCGAACGACGGCGCAGTTGCTCGCCGGCGACGACGGCCGCGATCCACTCGCCCGCCGAGCCGACGAGGTGAGCAGCCGCACGGTCGGCACGACGATCGGCGCCCGCGCCCGTGTCGCCGTTCCCACACCGGAACACCTGGAGGGTCTCGCCGAGGGCTGGCGCGAGGCCTTCGCGGCGGCGGTCGAACGTCTCGTGGCCTCCGGCGTGCAGGTGGAAGAGGTCGACGTCACGCCGCTGCTCCGCGCGGCGGCCCTGCTGTACGACGGCGCCTTCGTCGCCGAGCGCTACGCCGCCGTCGGCGCGCACATCGAGGCGCACCGCGACCTGATCGGCACCGACCTCGATCCCTCCGTCGCCGCCATCGTTCTCGGCGGAGCCGTACACACGGCGGTCGACCTCTTCCGCGACGGTGAGCGGTTGGACCGGCTCGCCGCGGAGGCCCGCGAACTGCTCGCCGGCTTCGATGCGCTCCTTACTCCGACCACGACGTGGCATCCCACACTGGAGCAGCTGGCGGCCGACCCCATCGGCGCCAACGGCCGCATGGGCCGGTACACGAACTTCGCCAACCTGCTCGACATGAGCTCGATCGCCGTGCCAGCCGGCACGGTCGACGGGCTTCCCTTCGGCGTCATGCTCACGGCTCCGGCCTTCCACGATGCGGTCATCGGCCAGCTCGCCGCTTCGTTCTCGGCACCGACGGTCGAACTGCTGGTCGTGGGCGCCCATCTCAGTGGGCAGCCGCTCAACCATCAGTTGGTGGCGGCAGGCGGCTCGTTCGTTGCGGAGGTCGTCACGAGCGCCGACTACGCGCTCTTCGCGCTCCAGACCGTTCCACCCAAACCGGGCCTCGTGCGGGTTGAGGATGGCGGCGTCGCCATGCAGGGCGAGCTCTGGGCGCTGCCCGCTGCGGGTTTCGGCGCCTTCGTCGCGGCACTGCCATCGCCCATGGCGATCGGGAAGGTGACTCTCGATGACGGCCGGGCGGTGTCGGGGTTCCTCGTGGAGCCGATCGCCACCGACGGGGCCCCGGACATCAGCCGCTTCGGCGGCTGGCGCGCGTGGCTCTCCGCATCGGCGCTGCCGTGAGCCCCTCGCCCGGTGCGAGGATGACGGCATGAGTTCAGCGAATGCAGCGACCGGGCGAGCCGGTCGCCCGCGGGCGATGTCCGAGTCCTCGCTGTCGACCGCATCTGCTCTTTCCCCGCGCGAACAGATCCTCGATGCGGCCGCGGCCCTCTTCGCCGAGGCCGGATTCGCCGGCACCTCCACCCGCGCCATCGCGGACCGCGTCGGCATCCGACAGCAGTCCCTCTACTACCACTTCGCCGGCAAAGACGAGATTCTCATCGAGCTGCTCGCTGAGACGGTGCGCCCGAGCATCGACTTCGTGGCGGCGATCGAAGCGCGCGTGCCCGACGACGCGAGCGCTGCCGCCGCACTCTTCGCCCTCGCGAGCATCGACGCCCGAACCCTGAGGCGAACCCCGCACAACATCGGCACGCTCTACCTGCTGCCCGAGGTGCAGGATGCCCGCTACGACGACTTCCGTCAGCAGCGTGCCCTGCTTCGTGCCACCTACGGCCGCCTGGGGCAGCGTGCCGCGACCCCCGCGGTGCGCGCATCGCTCGATGAGGCTCGCATCGGCGCCATCCTCATCCAGCTCGCGGAGATCGTCATCCAACTGCGCCGCGACGGCGAGCCGGATGCGAAGGACGACGAGACCATCGCCGCCTCCTGCTTGCGGGTACTCGGCGTGGCTGCCGACGAGATCGCCGCTGCCCGCCGCGACGCGGCCGAGATCATCGCCGCGGTGGAAGCCGATCGGTTCGCGAACGTGGCCGACTGATGCGCTGCGGCGGATGCCCCCGCCAGGACGGGCCAGCCACTCGAACAGGGATGCGCGGAGGCCCGCCGAGGACGACAAGCCGATGAACTAAAAGGGCCGCCCCGACCGGGACGGCCCTCGGATTGGTGCGCGAGGGGGGAGTTGAACCCCCACGCCCTTTCGGGCACACGGACCTGAACCGTGCGCGTCTGCCTATTCCGCCACTCGCGCTCACCAGTCGGCTCGCCTCGGCGAACCAACTCAGCGAGGTTAGCACTTCCGTAGGCCCGATGCCATTTGAGGCCCGGGCGGCGGATGCGATCCCGCGAATTCACTTGTGCACAGCCATTGTTCGGGCGGGAAGTGGCGCAATAGCATCGGAGCGTCAGCAACGCATGGGCCACGGCGGCCCTCGTCAACTCGTGCACCACTGCGTGAGGAGGGTCCATGCCACCAGTGCGTCGCCTGAGCGCTCGGATACCGGACGGCATCCGAGCCTTTCTGTTCGACCTCGACGGGGTGCTGACGCCCACGACCGACCTCCACATGGACGAGTGGCGCAACCTGTTCCGTCCATTCCTCGCCGACCGTGGGGTTCAGCCCTACACCGACGACGACTACTTCGCTCACATCGACGGCAAGCGCCGTGCGGACGGCGTGCGCGACATGCTCGCCGCCCGCGCCATCGACCTGCCCGACGGGAGCCCCGCGGACGGGCCGGAGGTCGCGAGCGTGCACGGTCTCGGCAACCGCAAAGACGTCGCCGTCATGCGCCGCCTGCACGAGGAGGGCATCGCGCCGTACCCCGCATCCGTGGAATTCATGGATGCGGCCGAAGCGGCCGGCTGCCTGCTCGCCGTCGTCTCGAGTTCGGCCCACGCGCGCGACGTGCTCGAAGCCGCACGGATCATCGACCGCTTTCCGGTCATCGTCGACGGTACCCTCGCCACCGGCCTGCGCCTTCACGGCAAGCCCGCCCCCGACACGTACCTCCACGCCGCCACGGAGGTCGGGGTTCCGGCATCCGCGTGTGCGGTGGTGGAGGACGCCGTATCGGGTGTCGCCGCCGGGCGGGCCGGCGGCTTCGGCCTGGTCATCGGCATCGATCGGGGCGCCGGCATCGACGCGCTGACGGATGCCGGCGCCGACCTCGTCGTGCGCGAGCTCGACGAGCTTCTCGAAGGGGACCCCGCATGAGAATCCCCACCGACGTTCCCTATGACGAGGTGCGTTTTCCGCTGGATGAGTGGGCGCTCGTCGAGTCGGCCATGAGCCCGAGCGACATGGGTACGACGGAGAGCGTCTTCGCGGTCGGCAACGGCTACCTCGGCATGAGGGGCAACGTCGAAGAGGGCCGGGATGGCAGCCTTCACGGCACCTTCGTCAACGGCTTCCACGAGACCTGGGCCATCCGTCACCCCGAAGAGGCCTTCGGCTTCGCCCGGGTCGGCCAGACGATCGTGAACGCACCCGACGCCAAGGTGATCCGGCTGTACGTCGACGATGAGCCCCTCGTGCTCACCGAGGCCGATCTGATGGAATACGAGCGTCGGCTCGACTTCGCGGGCGGCGCTCTCTCGCGCCGCATCGAGTGGCGCACCCCGGCCGGCAAGCGGGTGCTCATCACCTCGCGCCGCATGGTGAGCTTCACCGACCGCCACCTCGCGGTCATGACGTACGACGTCACTCTCCTGGATGCGGACGCCAAGGTGACCGTCTCGAGCCAGATCATCAACCGCCAAGACGGTCGCGACGAGTATCCCGCCGCAACGGTGGCCGCTTTCGACCCGCGCCGTCCGGAGGGATTCGATGAGCGCGTCCTGCAACCGCGCCTGCGCCGCGAGCGCGATGGTCGCATCCTTCTCGCCTACCAGTCCACGAACTCCGCGATGTCGATCGCCGTGGCCGCCCAGCACACCTTCACGACGATGGATGAATTCTCCGCCTCCCCCAGCCTCGAAGACGACCTCGCGAAGATGATCTACTCGGTGCACGCCCGCCGGGGACACACGATGCGGCTGACCAAGCTCGTCAGCTATCACACGGCACGCTTCGTGCCGGCGCGCGAACTCGCCGACCGGTGCGACCGCACTCTCGACAGCGCCATGGAGACGGGCATCGAAGAGCACTTCTCCGCACAGCGCCGCTGGCTGGACGATTACTGGGAGCGCGCCGACGTGCAGATCGTCGGCCAGCCCAGGCTGCAGCAGGCGCTGCGCTGGAACCTGTTCCAGCTCGTGCAGGCGACCGCCCGCACCGACGGCGGCGGTGTCGCAGCCAAGGGGGTCACGGGTACCGGCTACGGCGGCCACTACTTCTGGGACAGCGAGATCTACGTCATGCCGTTCCTCAGCTATACGTCGCCCACCGTCGCGCGCAACGTGCTGCGCTTTCGGCAACGGATGCTCGACGCCGCCCGCGCCCGCGCTCTCGAACTCAACGTGCGTGGCGCCCTGTACCCCTGGCGCACCATCAACGGCGAGGAGTCCTCGGCCTACTACGCGTCGGGAACGGCGCAGTACCACATCGACGCCGACATCTCCTTCGCGCTCTCGCAGTACGTGGCCGCGACGGGCGACGAGGACTTCCTCGACCGCGGGGCCGTCGACGTGCTCGTCGAGACCGCGCGCATGTGGGCAGACCTGGGATTCTGGCGCGGCAACGGTGAAGAGGTCTTCCACATCCACGGCGTGACCGGCCCAGACGAGTACACGACCGTCGTGAACGACAACATGTACACCAACGTCATGGCCCGCTCGAACCTCTCCGCGGCGGCCGCGGCCATCCGTTCTATGCGCACGCGCAACCCGGCCGCCTACGACGGCGTGGTGCGGCGGCTGGGCCTGACCGACGACGAGGTCATCGAGTGGGCACGAGCCGCTCTCGCCACGCACATTCCCTACGACGTGAACCTCGGCATCCACCCGCAGGACTCCGCCTTCCTGCAGAAGGAGATCTGGGACCTCGACAAGACCCCTCCCGGTCACCTTCCGCTCCTGCTGCACTATCACCCGCTCGTCATCTACCGCTTCCAGGTGCTGAAGCAGGCGGATGTGGTGCTCGCCCTGCTTCTTCGAGGCGACGAGTTCACGCCCGAGCAGAAACGGGCCGACTTCGAGTACTACGACCCGCTGACCACGGGAGACTCGACCCTGTCGGCGGTAGTGCAGTCCATCATCGCCGCCGAGGTCGGCTACGGCGACCTCGCGCTGGACTACTTCCGGTCGGCGCTGCTCGTCGACCTGCTCGATCTGCACGGCAACACCGGTGACGGGGTGCACGTCGCCTCCACCGGCGGCGTCTGGGCGTGCATCGTCAACGGCTTCGCGGGGTTCCGCGACCACCGCGGACGGTTCACCTTCGATCCTCGGCTTCCCGAGGAATGGGAGGGGCTCAGCTTCCGCCTCACCATCCGCGGGTCGCGCATCCGCGTCGACCTGGTGAAGGAGAGCATCACGTTCACGGTCGAGACCGGCGACGGCGTCGACGTGAGCGTTCGACGCCAGCCCGTGCTGGTTCGACGGGGAGAACCTGCGGTCGTCATGCTCGCCCACCAGGGGGCGCGCCTTCCGGGGGCGCCCACGATGGATGACGTACGCGGGCAGCGTCGTGCCGACGGTACCCTGCTCACCGCATCGCTGCCGGCCCTGGCCCTCGACTTCGAAGGGCTCGAACCGCCCGGTCCAGGCGACTGACCGAACGACGGACGCGCCCAGGCACATCGTGCATAGCCTGACGCGGCCCGCGCCAGCAGTCTCTTTCCAGCGGCTCCGGCTAACATGCAAGAGTCAGAAACCGGATCGGGAGACCTGTGGGGATACTGGACAACTTCGAGAAAGGCCTCGAGCGCGCCGTCAACGGCGCCTTCGCGAAGACCTTTCGGTCGGGGCTGCAGCCGGTCGAGATCACCGCAGCGCTGCGCCGTGAGCTCGACACCAAGGCCGCGGTCGTCTCGCGCGACCGTGTGCTCGTGCCCAACAGCTTCACCGTTCGGATGAGCCACGACGACTACGCGCGCATGGTCGCGCTCGGCCCCACGCTGATCGACGAGCTGACCGATCTCGTGCAGAAGCACGCCGCGAGCCAGCACTTCCAGTTCGCCGGCGGCATCAGCATCCGGCTCTCCGAAGACCCCGGGCTCTCGCTCGGCATGGTGCAGGTCGACTCCGGCAACGTGAAGGGCGAGATCGCCTGGACTCCCGTGCTCGACATCGCCGGCAAGCGCTATCCGCTGCTCAAGGCGCGCACCGTGATCGGGCGGGGCAGTGAAGCCGACATCACCATCGACGACACCGGAGCCAGCCGCAAGCATCTCGAGGTCTCGTGGGACGGCCGGCGCGCCCAGGTGCGCGACCTCGGCTCGACGAACGGAACCCAGCTGAACGGGCAGCCCGTGAAGCAGGCCGTGCTCGAGCCCGACGCCATTGTCACCGTCGGACGTACTCGTATCGTGTTCCGCGTGCTGGCACAGGCGTCCGCCCCCGCAGGCAAGGGACCCGTCGACGACGTGACGAAGCGGCACGACATGGGCGGATTCTGGGGGCCCGCCTCGTGAGCGAACTCACGCTCCTGGTTCTGCGACTGGGGTTCCTGCTACTTCTCTGGGCGTTCGTCTTCGCGATCGTCTACGCACTGCGCTCCGACCTCTTCGGACAGCGCGTGCGCAAGGTCAAGGAGATGCCGGCGAGCGCCGCCCCTGCACCCGCGCCGGTTCCGGTGGGCGCAGCAGCGCCGACCGGGCCCATCACCGCCCCGAGCGCGACGCTGTCCTCCGGCTTCGGGCGCACCGTCGCCTCCCCGGACAACGCCCGCGCGATCGTCGTGACGAGTGGCGCCAAGGCCGGGGCCGAGTTCCCCCTCGGTCGCGACGAAGTGACCATCGGCCGATCCTCCGACTCGGCCATCGTCATCCGCGACGATTACACCTCCACGCACCACGCCAAGCTGATGCTGTGGAATGACCAGTGGATGCTGCAAGACCTCGACTCGACGAACGGAACGTTCCTCGACGGTCAGCGCGTGACCGTTCCGACGCCCGTGCCCCTCGGCGCGACGGTGAAGGTGGGCGCGACGACCTTCGAGTTGCGCGGCTAGCCATGGCGATGCTCATCGACGCGGCGGCCGTCTCCAATGTCGGCCGCGTGCGATCCAACAACCAGGACTCCGGTTTCGCCGGAGACAACCTGTTCCTCGTCGCCGACGGCATGGGCGGTCACGCCGGGGGCGATGTCGCCTCCGCCATCGCCACGCGCCGCATCGCCGAGGCCGACCAGCACTACGACTCCCCTCAGGATGCGGAATTCGCCCTGCAGGCGGCGCTCATCGCCGCGAACGCCCAATTGGCCGAGGCCGTGTTCGAGCACGCCGAGCTCACCGGCATGGGAACCACGGTCAGCGCTCTCTACGTTCTCGGCGACACCGTCGCACTCGCGCACATCGGCGATTCCCGCATCTACCTCTACCGCGAAGACGAACTCAGCCAGGTCACCACCGACCACACCTTCGTGCAGCGCCTCGTCGAGAGCGGCCGTATCACCGAGGAGGAGGCGGCGGTGCATCCGCGGCGGTCGGTGCTCATGCGCGTGCTCGGCGACGTCGACTCCGCCCCGGAGATCGACACGTCCATCCTCGCGACACGGCCCGGCGATCGATGGCTGATCTGCTCCGACGGGCTCTCAGGCGTCGTCTCCGCCGAGGAGATCGCCGCCGCACTGGCTTCCGAGCCCTCGGCACAGGCGGCGGCCGACCGGCTCGTCCGCGTGAGCCTGGAGGCCGGGGCACCCGACAACGTCACGGTGGTCATCGTCGACATCGGCAAGCCGGCGGCTGGGCACCCTTCGCCCACCGTCGTCGGATCGGCGGCCGAGCCGCTCGCCTTCACCACCGCCCCGGAAGAGCCGCCGCGCCGGGCATTGCGGATGCCGCCGTTCCGGCTGCACTCCGTGCCGGAGACGCACTTCGAGCCCGATGTCGAGGAGTACCTCGACGAGCTCATCGAAGAAGACGCGCGGCGAGCGCGACGGCGCCGCGTCACCTGGTTCGTCGGTGTGCTGCTCATCGTTCTCGCCATCGTGAGCACCATCTTCTTCACCTACCAGTGGACGCAGACCCGCTTCTACGTGGGCGCCGATTCGAACAGCGTCGTGATCTTCCGCGGAATCCAGCAGGATCTCGGCCCCATCACCCTGCACCGTGTCTACGAAGACACCGGCATCCCGCTCGACGAGCTCACCGTCTACGACCGTCAAGCGGTGCAGGCCACCATCAGCGCCGACTCCCTGAAGGCCGCCCAAGCGATCACCGACCGGTTGGAGCGCAGCAGTGGCGACTGAGACGGCCAACCCGCAGACGGCGCCGGTGCGCCGCATCCACCTGCCCCAGAAGCTGCGCAACCTCGAGCTGGGGCTGCTGATCTTCGCCTGCGCCATCAACTCGACGGCGATCGTGCTCGTTCAGCTCGGCGCCCTCGGGCACCTCGACCTCACCCTCGTCTCGCTCGGGGCGGCGCTCTCGCTGCTCGTGTTCGGACTGCACGTCGCCATGAGGTTCGTGGCTCGTGACGCCGACCCGTTCCTGCTGCCGATCGGAACGGTGCTGAACGGCCTGGGCGTCGCGATGATCTACCGCATCGACATAGCCGACAAGCACTTCGGCTGGGAGAGCGCGGCCGTGCGCCAGATCGCCTGGAGCGCCATCGCCATCCTGTGCGCCATCGCGGTGATGATGCTCATCCGCAACCACCGCATCCTGTTCCGCTACACCTACGTGGCGGGGTTCGTGGCGATCGTGCTGCTGCTGCTGCCCCTCGTGCCCGGGCTCGGTCGCGAGGTCAGCGGCGCGCGCGTCTGGATCGGGTTCGGCGACTTCGCCACCTTCCAGCCCGGTGAGATCGCCAAGATCGCCCTCGCCGTCTTCTTCGCCGGCTACCTCGTGCGCAACCGCGACTCCCTCTCCATGGTCGGTACCCGCATCCTCGGCATCCGCTTCCCCCGCGCGCGCGACCTCGGCCCGCTGCTCGTCATCTGGGCGCTCTCGATGTCGGTCATCGTCTTCCAGCGCGACCTCGGCACGGCCCTGCTGTACTTCGGCATGTTCCTGGTCATGCTCTACGTCGCCACGGGACGCCTCAGCTGGGTACTGCTGGGACTCGTGCTGTTCTTCGGCGGCGCCATCATCGCGGCGAGCACCCTGGACTACGTGCAGGGCCGCATCGTGAACTGGCTCGACGCGTTCAATCCCGAGGTCTACAACGCCGACGGCGGCAGCTTCCAGCTCGTGCAGGGATTGTTCGGCCTCGCGCACGGCGGCCTCATCGGCACCGGCTGGGGCCTCGGCCGACCCGACCTCACCCCGGTTCCCCAGAGCGACTACATCATCGCGAGCCTGGGCGAGGAGCTCGGACTCGCCGGCCTGTTCGCCATCTTCGGCCTCTACATCCTCTTCGTCTCGCGCGGGTTCCGCATCGGCTTCGCTGGACAGGATGACTTCGGCAAGCTGCTCGGCGTCGGCCTGGCCTTCGTGATCGCGCTGCAGTGCTTCATCGTCATCGGAGGCGTCACGCGCATCATCCCGCTGACGGGCCTCACCACGCCGTTCCTGGCGGCGGGCGGATCCTCGCTCGTGGCCAACTGGATCATCACCGCCCTGTTGCTGCGCATCTCGGATACCGTCAGGAACCAGCCTCGATTGGTGGTGGACGCATGAACCGGGAACTGAAGCGCGTCGGCATCGTCGTGCTCGTGCTGTTCATCGCCCTGTTCAGCTCGACGACGATCATCCAGGCGGTCGCGGTCGACCAACTGACCGCTGACTCCCGCAACACCCGCACGCTGTACGAGAGCTACCAGGTCGAGCGCGGCCCGATTCTCGTGGCCGGCAACCCCATCGCCTCCTCGACGCCGTCCGCCGACAACTACAAGTGGCAGCGCAACTACTCCAACGGGCCGCTCTACGCACCCGTCACCGGCTTCTTCCCCGTCAACGGAGAGGCCACGGGCATCGAGGGGTCGATGAACGACTACCTCAGCGGCAGCAGCGGATCGCAGTTCCTGACGAAGCTCGAGCGCATCTTCACCGGCCAGAAGCCCAAGGGCGCTGCGGTCGAGGTCTCCATCGATCCGGTGGCACAGCAGGCGGCATGGGATGCACTGGGCGACTACCAGGGCGCCGTCGTCGTCACCGAGCCGAAGACGGGGCGCATCCTCGCGCAGGTCTCCAAGCCCACCTACGACCCGAACACGCTCGCGGTGCACGACACCAAGCAGGTGAACGCCACCTTCGACTCTCTCGTCTCCGACCCGGGCGACCCGCTCATCGATCGCAACCGGGCCGGCGATCTGAATCCCCCCGGTTCCACCTTCAAGCTCGTGGTGGTCTCGGCCGCACTCGAGTCGGGCAAGTACACCCCCGACAGCCGGTTCCCGAATCCCGGACAGTTCCAACTTCCCGGATCGAGCTCGATCGTCATCAACTCCGGCGGCGGAACGTGCGGCCCCGGCGACACGGTCACCATCGCCGACGCCCTCCGGCTCTCCTGCAATATTCCGATGGCGGAATTGGCGATCGAACTCGGCGACAACGCCATTCGCGCGCAAGCCGAGAAGTACGGCTTCAACGTGGAGCACCACATCCCCATGACCGTCGAGAAGAGCGTGTACCCGTCGAGCGCGGATGACGCCCAGACCGGCCTGTCGGGCTTCGGCCAGTGGGAGGTGCGCGCGACACCCCTGCAGATGGCGATGGTCTCGGCGGGAATCGCCAACGGAGGCATCGTGATGCAACCCGGTCTGGTCGACCAGGTGACGAACTCGGATCTGTCGGTCATCAAGACCTTCGAACCGCAGCAATTCGGCCGCGCGATCAGCACAGAAACCGCTGCCGCGCTGACGACGATGATGGTCGCCGACGTCAGTGACGGCGCGGCCGATAATGCAAGAATAGACGGGGTCGAGGTGGCCGGTAAGACGGGCACTGCCGAGAATGGTGACGACGAGCCGTACACGCTCTGGTTCACCGGATTCGCACCGGCGAACGATCCGAAGTACGCGATCACCGTTCTCGTCGAGAACGGTGGCGGCTTGGGCCAGACGGGATACGGCAACCTCGTTGCCGCCCCGATAGCGAAAAAGGTACTAGAGGCGGTGCTGAATAAATGAGACCCACGGCAGGGCTCACCTTCGGGGGGCGCTACGAGCTGCAATCGCGCATTGCCATCGGCGGCATGGGCGAGGTGTGGCAGGCCACAGATCTCGTCATCGGCCGCCAAGTCGCCATAAAGATTCTCAAAGACGAATATCTCGGTGACCCCGGGTTCCTCGAGCGGTTCCGCGCCGAGGCCCGCCATGCCGCGCTGGTGAACCACGAGGGCATCGCGAACGTCTTCGACTACGGCGAGGAGGACGGCAGCGCTTACCTCGTGATGGAGCTCGTGCCCGGCGAGGCGCTCTCCTCCATCCTCGAGCGTGAGCACGTGCTCTCGACCGACAAGGTGCTCGACATCGTCGCGCAGACCGCCGCTGCGCTGCATGCCGCCCACGCAGCAGGACTCGTGCACCGCGACATCAAGCCGGGCAACCTGCTGATCACCCCCGATGGACGGGTGAAGATCACCGACTTCGGCATCGCGCGCATCGCCGACCAGGTTCCGCTGACCGCCACGGGCCAGGTCATGGGAACGGTGCAGTACCTCTCCCCTGAGCAGGCATCCGGCCACCCCGCCTCGCCCACGACCGACATCTACTCGCTCGGAATCGTGGCCTACGAGTGCCTCGCGGGTCGCCGGCCGTTCACGGGTGAGTCGCAGGTGGCCATCGCCATGGCCCAGATCAACGAGACGCCGCCCGACCTTCCCGTCACGGTCTCGGAGCCGGTGCGCAACCTCGTGTTCGCGTGCATCGCCAAGAATCCCGCGGACCGGCCGGCGTCGGCTGCGCACCTCGGCCGTGCGGCATCCGCCCTGCGTCGCGGAGACGTGCAGGCCGCAGCAGCGGCCGTTCCCGCCGTGCTCGGTGGAGCGGCAACGGCCGCCACCATGCTCATGCCGCAGTCGACGACCTCGACGAGTGCGGCGACCACCGTTCTCCCGCAGCCCGTCGCCGTCGCGCCCACGACCCGCACGGATGCTATGCAGGCCGAGAAGAAGAAGCGCAGCCCGTGGACGTGGCCGCTGATCGTGCTGATCGCCCTCTTGGCCATGATCGCGATCATCTGGATCATCTCTCTCGCCGTCAAGTCGGGCGACGAGCCCGCGCCCACCCAGTCGACCACCGCCTCCTCGACGCCGACGCAGAAGCCCTCGCCGACTCCGACGCAGACCACCCCGCCGACCCCGACCAAGGTTCCCGTGGCCGAGGCGGACTTCGTCGGCCTCAGCGGAGACGACGCGCGTACCAAGGCCGAGGGCCTCGGACTCACGGTCACCGTGACCACGGGCAACGCCGCGACCGACCCCGCCAAGGTGGGAACCGTCTATGCCGTCAATCCGACCGGCAACCTCGACCCCGGAACCCTGATCACCTTCACCGTCTACGGTGACGTGGTGCAGCCCGATAAGGCGACCGCACCGCGGCTCCAGGGCGGCATCACCAACACGACTGTGCAGAAGGGCGAGGCGACCATCGTCTGGGACAACCAGTCCTGCCCGTCGGGCCAGACGCTCTCGGGCTTCCAGTTGTCGGTGACCGGCGGCAACGCCACCATCAAGGTGCAGGACCAGACGCCGGGCGGCTCACGCACCGCGGTGGTCACGACCGGTGACGTGGGCACGAGCTTCCAGGCCACGCTGCAGTACTTCTGCGGCCAAGTCAGCTCGCCGCAGTCCGATCCGCTCAACGTGACGGTCGTCGCGCCCTAAGGCAGGCTTCAGTCGGCTCGGATAAGCTTTCACCGCCGGGCCCCGAGGCTGCCGAAGGGTCCGAAATGCATGCACCGCCGTTCGATGGGCTCGCCCAGGGGACGGGTACCACGAAGGATCGCCCAGATCGGCGCCGGGGGATGGCGACGAGAATCAGGAGTTCGCATTGACTGACGATGGCCGCCTGCTCGCAGGCCGCTACCGCGTCGGTGACCTCTTGGGGCGCGGCGGCATGTCCGAGGTGCATCTGGGCACCGACACCCGTCTGGGTCGTACCGTCGCGATCAAGCTGCTGAAGCCGTCGCTGGCCCTCGATCCGGCCTTCCGCACCCGTTTCCGTCAGGAGGCGCAGGCGGCCGCCCGCATGGCGCATCCGACCATCGTGCGCGTCTTCGACGCCGGCGAGGAGACCGTCCGGGATGCCGGCGGCCACGAGACGCAACAGCCCTTCATCATCATGGAGTACGTCGACGGGCGGCTGCTCAAAGACCTCATCCGCGGTGGCGCCCTCGATCCGCAGGAGGCGGTCCGCATCCTCGAGGGAGTGCTGACCGCGCTGGAGTACTCCCACCGTGCCGGGGTCGTGCACCGCGACATCAAGCCGGGCAACATCATGATCACGAAGACCGGCCAGGTGAAGGTCATGGACTTCGGCATCGCCCGGGCCATCTCCGACTCCACCACGACGGTGGCGCAGACGACGGCGATCCTCGGCACCGCCTCGTACTTCTCGCCTGAGCAGGCCAAGGGCGAACTCGTCGACGCCCGCACCGACCTGTACTCGGCCGGCGTCGTTCTGTTCGAGATGCTCACCGGACGGCCGCCCTTCCGCGGCGACACTCCAGTCGCCGTGGCGTACCAGCACGTGAGCGAGACGGCGAGCAAGCCCAGCTCCATCAACCACAAGGTCTCCCCCGCCCTCGACATGGTCGTGGCCAAGGCCCTGCAGAAGGACCGCTTCGACCGCTATCAGACGGCCGCCGAGTTCCGTGCGGATCTCGAGATCGCCGCATCCGGGCGCCTGCCGATCCACAAGAAGAACGAAGAGCCCACGACGCTCTTCGGTGAGCCGCCGCCCATCACGACGAGCACAGAACTCGCCTTCAAGCAGTTGGCCGAAGACGACCGCATGGTGCGCACGCAGCGCCGGCCACCGGCCATCTGGATCTGGGCCGGCATCCTGAGTGTCATCGTCATCGTGGCGGCCGTCATCTTCTGGGTCTTCAACCTGGCGCCGACCAATGACATCCCGGCCGCCTCGCGCGCCGTTCCCGCGCTCACCGGCCTGACCTTCGAAGAGGCCTCGGCCAAGCTCGCCGACGTCGACCTCTCGGCCACGCAGGTGAGCGAGACGAGCGCCACTGTCGAGAAGGGGAAGGTAACCCGCACCGATCCTCCCGAGGGCCAGACCGTCTCCCCCGGAACCTTCGTGACCGTGTACGTCTCGAGCGGTAAGACCCAAGTGCCGGTGCCGGATGTGACCAATCAGCCGATCACGGATGCGCAGAACGCCGTCGGCACGGCCGGGCTGACCCAGGGATCGGTGACGAAGGAGAACTCTCCGACGATCGCCGGCGACGTCGTGCTGCGCACCGATCCGGTTGCGAACACCTCGGTCGACTCCGGCTCGACCGTGAACTTCGTGGTCTCGAGCGGACTCGTGACCCTGCCCGACCTCACCGGCCAGACCCTGAACGCGGCCACCGACACGCTGCAGAGCGCGAACCTGCAACTCACGCCGAACGCCGTCCCCGACCCGTCATGCCCGCAGCAGCCCAACCTGCCGATCACGCGCCAGTCGGTCTCGCCGGGCGACGTGCCGCAGAAGTCGACGGTCGACCTCAGCTACTGCGCCGGCTGACGCCGCGCCAGCGATGGCATCCGCCGAACGAAACCGAACCCGCAGAATCCGTGGGTGTTGACCTGTCCACACTCGCGAAATCTGCGATGTCGATCTGACACACCCGCCCGAACTGCGTTCCCGATGCGGGGGCGACGGCCTACAGCTTGACGAGCGGCGTCTTGCCCTTCGCGGCTTCGCGGGCACCGGCGAGGCCGGCGCTCTCGAGCCAGTTGCCCAGAAGCGTGTAGCCGCCCTCGGTGAGCACAGATTCGGGATGGAACTGCACCCCGTAGAGCGGGGCATCCTCGTGGCGCAGTGCCATGATCACGCCGCCCGGCGTGCGCGCCGTCACCAGCAGCTCCGGCGGAACCGTCCCGTCCACGACCGCGAGCGAGTGGTACCGCGTTGCCGTGAACGGCTCCGGCACATCGTCGAAGAGCGGGCTCTCGTCGTGCGAGACGACCGACGTCTTGCCGTGCATGAGTTCCTCGGCGTTCGTCACCGTGGCACCGAAGGCCTCGGCGATGGCCTGGTGTCCGAGGCAGACCCCGAGAACCGGCGTACGAGAGTCGAACGCCGCTCGGACCACCGGAATCGATACGCCGGCGTCCGCCGGCTTGCCCGGTCCGGGAGAGACGAGCACTGCGTCGTACTGCGCGATGCGCTCCGCCGCCTCCTCGGGCGGGAAGGCGTCGTTGCGCACCACATCCGTCTCGGCGCCCAGTTCCTGCAGGTACCCGTTGAGCGTGTAGACGAAGCTGTCGTAGTTGTCGATGACGAGCACGCGAGTCATGTTCCGACCGTCGCTTCCGTGGGGTTGATGAGCTGGTCGATCACCGGGAACACCCAGGTCGCGAGCGTGAACAGCACGGCGGCCAGCAGAACGAGGAGAATCAGCACCCGCACCCACCAAGGGCCGGGCAGAACGTGCCACAGGGCTGCATACATGTCTCTCCCCCTATCCCGCGCTCGCCTGAGCAGCGACGAGTCCCGCGATCGCATCCGGCGGTCCGGCGGATGTGGGACGGAAGTCATCGAAGACGCCGTACGCGATCATCCGCTCAGCCGTGGAGTAGAGCGGATTGCAGGTGGTCAGCGTGATGATGCGGTCGGTGGGCGTCGCTCCGTCAACGGTGGGTACCGCGTTCAGCACCTCGACGTGGTCGGCGGTCACGTACTGCAGGTTGCGGAAGCGGTACGTGTACCAGCCGTCCTGCGTCTGCACGATGATCGGATCGCCGAGCTGGAATTCGTTGAGAACGTGCATGCCGCCGCCGTACGCGCTGCGATGGGATGCGATGGCGAAGTTGCCCACCTGCCCCGGCATCTGCGTGTCGGGGTAGTGGCCGATGCCGAGCTTGGTGCTGTTCAGAACGTCGAGACCGGCGCCCTGGGCGATGTTGCGCTGGTAGGTGTCGCCGAAGCGTGGAACGTAGAGCACACCGAAGGCCTTGCCCTCGGCGGGAGCGGCGAGCACGGGAGGATCGGCAATCGGTGTCGTCGTGGGTGCCGCCGTCGGATCGGGATGCTCCGTGGCGCGCGACTGTTCGATCCACTTCTGGCTCTGATCGGCCGCGGCCGAGGTCTGCTGGGTGGCAGTGATCCAGTCGTTCCACCAGAGCTGCCAGCCGATGAAGAGCAGCACCAGCACGCCGGCGGTGATGAGGAGCTCGCCCAGCACGCTCACGAGCGTGGCGCGGGGGCGCGGTCGTCTGGCCCGATGTGCGCCCTGTGAATTCGAGTGAGCCACCGTGGACTCGTCGATCTCATCGGAGCGCGGCTGCCCAGTGCCGGCGTCCGTCATGCCTCGATTCTAAGGTGGCAACCCGAGCAGGATAGAATCGCGGGCATGGCACGCACGAAGACAACGAAGCCTGAGCGCCAGGCCACGGTACGCAGCAGCGAAGACGCTCCCAACCCCGTCTGGTTCAAGCCGCTCATGGTCAGCTTCCTCCTGCTGGGGCTCATCTGGATCATCGTCTTCTACGTGAGCCAGGGAACGCTGCCGATCGCCGCGATCGGCTCGTGGAACATCCTCGTCGGCTTCGGAATCAGCATGGTCGGGTTCCTCATGACGATTCGCTGGCGCTGACGCGAAACCAGCTTCGAGGTGGCCGCCGAACATCGGCGGCCACTTTTTTGTGCCTTTACCCCCCGTTCACGGCAATTACACCTGTGTAACTATCCCCAGTGTTAATAACCCTGTGGATAACTCCTGTGGATGACTCCCGCCGGATGCGCGCCCCCGGCCAGCCACCGTCCCGACCCGAGCGTCCGTCGAAACTCAGCCGCCGCCCCCTGAGCCTGTCGAAGGGCCGCGACCCACACGGACGGCACGACGCTTCGACCAGCTAAGCGAACACACGTCCCGACCCAGCCACCCTCACGAGCCGACCGCCGGCGTGAAACCCAGCCACCGTTCCCTGAGCCTGAACCGCACTGTGTTTGATGGAGGCTTCGTGTTCACGCGGACAGGGGTTCCTGGGCGTGGTTCTGATGGTAATCAGTCTCGTACTCGATCGGGGTTCGGTAACCGATCCCGGAGTGCAGTCGATGCTCGTTGAACCAATGCACCCAGTTGGCGGTGGCGACCTCGACGGCTTGCCGGCTGGGCCAGGTGCGCCCGCGGCCGGCGTGGATCAGTTCGGTCTTGTACAGGCCGATGGTGGATTCCATCAGAGCGTTATCGAGAGCGTCGCCGACGGTGCCGATCGATCCGGCGATGCCGGCCTCGCGCAGTTGCTCGGTCAACGCGATCGACGTGTACTGCGAGCCGGCATCGGAGTGATGCACCAGCCCGCGGGTGGTGAACTGTGCTGGTCCGCGTCGGCGCAGATGCAGCGCCTGATCCAGTGCTGTCGCGACCAGGGTGGTCTCCTTGGACAGCGATACCGTCCAGCCCAGGATGTGACGGGAGGCCACGTCGGTGATGAACGCCACGTAGGCGAAGCCTTGGTAGGTCCACACATAGGTGAAGTCCGCCACCCACACCCGGTCGGGTTCGACCACATCCCAGCCGCGATGTACGAGATCAGGGTGCCTGGGCGCCCCCTTCGAGGCGGTGGTCGTGATGGTGTGGTGCCGGCCGCGGATCGCACCGGACAGGCCCGCCGCCCGCATCAGCCGAGCAGTACGGTCCCGGCCGATGTCGATGCCGCGGCGGCGCAGGGTGCGCCACATCTTCAGCACCCCGTAGCAGGAGTAGTTCTCCTCGTGCACGACACGGATCACCGCGATCAGCGACGCGTCGTCGACGGCGCGTTGCGAGGGCGGGCGTGTTTTGAACGCGTAATAGGTGCTCAGGGCGATCCGGTACCCGACCCGTTCGGTCAGGACACGAGGGTGTCAGATTCTCTGTGTAAGAGCTGGCGGGTCGGTCTGAAGGGATTCAAGACTGATGTCTATGACGGATCAGAAGAAGGCGCAGCGGCAGGCTGCGCGTGATGCTGTGCACGAGCTCGAGGCCACTGGTGGGCTGGACGCGTTGTACGCGCAGATCGATGCCGGGCAGCTGCAGCTCACCGGCGAGGGCGGCTTCGTGCCCGGCCTGATCAAGGCGGCCCTCGAGCGGGGTTTGCAAGCTGAGCTGACCGAGCATCTGGGTTACGAGAAGGGCGACCCGGAAGCTAGGTTCTACGACAACTCACGCAACGGCGCCACGACGAAGACAGTG